>JAUMYR010000162.1 GCA_030528545.1 Propionibacteriaceae bacterium | reverse complement strand
AACAACGTCGCCGACCTACTCACAACACTCGGGCACTAAAGAGGTCCAACTCAGGAGCATAAGGTTAGCTACGTCTCTCCCGCAGGCACTAGTTCTTCTGGGAGTGGGCAGGACCTCGACAACACCGCTGCCGAAAACGTCATGAGCAGCATGTCGGATACGTGAGAATGTCACTGTACCGGTGGTTGTTTTCCCATGCGATCCCTATCTTGACCGTCCACGGCGGAACGTCGACGAAGCCTGAGCGTTCCCGCCGAAGCGTATTGTCAAGCCTCCTGGGTGGGTGTCCCGAGGCACTGGCTGACGCCGCAATCGGTATGGACCGAGAAGAGAACTACCTCTGAAGAAGGTTGGCACGAGAACGTTGCCTCACCGATGCCCGCTAGTCTTGACCGGACTCGACCCTCGTCATTCAGGCCTGCCACGCCTCTTGCAGATCGAGGGCAGGGCGGTCCGGATGGCAGTGCTGACGCCTCACTGGGGCGTCTTCTAAGAGTCACTTGAACCTGACCGCAAGGCGTAGGTCGCGATGAGGTCTGGTCGTTCAGAGAGGAGCGTTTCTAGGCGACTGTCCGGCCAAAGCTCTATATACGGCATCTTTCCGTCGGCATTGTGTTTCTCCGCTACTGCCACTGCATCTGATGTGAATCTTCCGCTCGTAGCAACGATCAACCCTCGAATGACTGGCGGTTCCCATATCGGCAGCGCAGCCATTGCATTGTGAATATCAGTCGCCGCAACCGACCTGCTAGTCCAGTGCTTCGCCTGAATAACAACGCGCTCGATCCGGATCGTTCCGCCGTCATCGCGAATCACACGCTCGGCCGAAAGATCTCGACTCCGATCCGGTGCACGGGTCTTCATGAGCCAATCAACGTTCTGGTAGCTTGGGAATCCCCTGAAGAGTTCGAAGAGCAGCCGTTCGAATGCGTCAGCATCGAGCGTGGGCCACAAGATCGCGGTGGAGATGCCCCCGGCCGGGCCAGCCGATGCTGCCTTGCCTAGATCTATGTCAGGGACAGGAAATGGATCAGCCTCTGAGAGGCTGGCGGCTTCAAGATCAACGCGAATAGAAGGCCAGTCCATCTCGGCGATGTCGTGCCAGTCGTGCCCTTGACTGAAATGCATATGGCGATGCATGTCGCCCCACCTTCCACTACGTTCGATGGTGTCTCCGAGGAGTCCTTCGATTTCAGCGAGGGCCGCCTTGACCGCAGTGATCCTTTCGTCGTCGAGGGTCTTTGACGAGTCTCGAGGCACACCCTCAATGATCTTGGGGAGGGTGTCTGTAATGGTCCTTGCAAGGGTTGTAAGGCGATCGCGAATGGCGCGACGGCGTGCTTGACCCAGGCGGAAGCGGTACTCCGCGAGCTGATCGCCGGGCTCCTCTAATGCATTCATGAGGTCGAAAGCTGGCTCGCCAATGTCGAAGTAGTCGATGAACGCCTGGCCAGCTGCGTCGATGTCAGGAAGTGGCTTGTCGATGGACCATCCATCTATGGCTGGTAAGCCCGGCAAGAGAGCGTTCCATGTTCGCCGCAGATCCTCGTACTCTCTGCTCGATCCACGAGCGGGCCCTGAGGGGATCATGGGTTCAGCGCGTTGCCAAACAGCTTCCAACTTGGCCAAGTTGGCCGCAGTTCTGTCCATTATTTGAAGAAGCTCGTCGAGGTCCACGCCCAAGTCTCCCACGTTGTAGAGGCAGCTGCGTGGCCTCAGTGACACCTGGCTGAGGTCCTCTCTCGCCCAAGGGTGCTGGCGTTGAGACCTAAACCTTGATCTGCAAGACGCGTGGCGGCTCGCTTGGGCATCAATCAAATGGGCTACTGAGCCGTCACAGCAGATCCTTGGTATGCGTCCACACGGTCCATTCGGTGGACGTCGAACCGGCGGCAGGTCGAGGTGACACTCTCGCCGTGCGTGCGTTTCGGATCGCGTCCACTTTTGCCTCGGTGAGTTGTGTTCGAGACCGTTTCGTTGGGTTCAACACCACCCCAGGCTCGGGTTCCGCCGCTCGTGACGCTCTCTTCCGATGCCCGGTTTCGCCTGCTCCCACGCGGTGCTCAGCCGTTCCAACCGCTTCCACGTGTTCGGGCTGAGCCCACCGGCGTCCACCAACCAACTCCATGGCCGACCCCTTGCCATGGCTTTAGGGAACCCTCACACCGGTCAGCAATACCCAGTGACCTCACTTGGCCGGGTCAGTGGATCTGGATGACCGGAGGCTGATTACCCTAGGCGCGGTCGGCGGTCAGGATCGGAACGGCGAGGCGGTGGCCGAGGGTGAGACAGAGCCGGTCTTCCAGGCTCAGCGTGGGGTGGTCCTGCCACAGTATTGCGGCCGTTTCGGCGTCCTCGGCGGTTACAGGTTCGAGGACTAGTCCTAGCAGTGAGACCGCCGAACGGATGTCACCCAGCCCAACCCCTCGGACAGCGACTTTCTGAACGACCTCGACCCAGTTCGCGGTGCTACAGCAGCAAGGCGTGTGCTGTTCGACCTCTTCGGCGCCTGGTTCGCCGCCGAACCAGGCCAGCAGGGCCGAGGCGTCTAGGACCACCGGCACTGCTCGGCCTGGGTTTGTCGACGGCGGTCCGCAAGGAGTTCCTCGACGGCCCCGGTTCCGCAGACCCGTTCCTGCACCCGATCCAGGGCCGCACGGGGTGTGGACGCGACGAGCTGGCCGCCCTCAAGGGTGACTGAGAGCACGTCCCCCTGTCGCAGGCCCAGTTCCCTCAGGAGTGCCGCAGGCAGCACCATCCTGCGCCGGTCTTCCACGCGAAGCTCAAACGTGGCGCTCATGACTCCAAAGTACTGCTCGTGCTGCACGGAGGCACCCTGATAGTTCCACATCGGGGGCCGGGGCGCGTGGTAGCCGGATGGGGCCTACCCACGGCCGTGCCACTGACCGGGGATAGCGCAGCCACGTAGGTCCTGCAGGTGGAACGGGACGAGCACCGCTAGGAGAGCAGGCTGTCCACCCTCCAGGTAGTTGTGAGGATCGCGACCTCTTTTCGAAGGCTCGCGACGTCGTCACGCCATGTCAGGCACCGGGGGCTCACCCGTCCGCCCAGGCCGCTAGGGGAGATGCTGCTCCAGCAGTGCTTCTAAGGATGGGCGGGTCTCGACCATGGCTGGGCCGTACCAGAACAGGGACCGGCCGGAGACCAGCACCGAAGGGGATCGCGCGTCGGGGCCGTCGGTGGCCGTGAAGGGGTAGGGCTCGTCCGGTAACAGGACCAGGTCGGGGCGCTGTCCGACGACCGCGGGGAGGCCAAGATGCGGATAGCGCTCGCCGTCAACGACGTTGGTCAGTCCCAGGCGGCGCAGGAGGTCGTGGGGGTAGGTGGCCTGGCCCACCCAGATCCAGGGGTCCCGCCAGACCGGGACGGCGACCCGTCCGCTCAGCCGCGGGGGCGCGGCCCAGACCTCCCGGGCCTGGTCGAGCCAGCCGACCCGGGGCAGCGCAAAGACCTCGCCGAACAGGCGGGCGAGGCTGTCCAGCCCTTGGGCGATGCTGTCGATCCGGGTCACCCATACCGGGACCCCGGCCTCCCGGAGGCGCTCGATGTCGTGGCGGCGGTTCTCTTCCTGGTTCGCGATGACCAGGTCCGGACTGAGCGCGGCGATGAGCCCACGGTCGGGATTCTTTGGGCCGCGCACACGCGCGACCCCAAGTCCGGGTGGGTGGGTGCACCAGTCGGTGGCCCCGACCAGCACGCCCGGCACCGTCGCCGCGATGGCCTCGGTCAGCGACGGGACGAGCGAGACCACCCGCTCCGGGCAGCGGATCGGGACTTCGGCGCCGAGATCGTCACGCATAGAGCCATTCTGCTCGACTCACCGCCGGGGCGGCAGCGCGCTGCCCGGCCCCGGTGCCCAGTCATCACCCAGGCGGCAACGGCACTCACGGGCCCGATCCTTGAAGCGAGGCTTAGCTGTGGCGTTCATCGTCCACGGCTGCCGTCCGGCCTTGCGCTGGCGGTCGCGGCGAAACAGAGTACATCTTGATGCGGGCTAGTGACGATAAGATGCGATCATGCGCACCACGGTGAATCTGGACGATGAACTGCTGCGCCGGGCCAAGGAGCGGGCGGCCCGTCAGGGAAGGACCCTGAGCGAGGTTGTTTCCGACGCCCTGCGGGTCTTGCTCGCCGAGCAGGCCGGGCCACGCCGCGAGGTCACCCTGCCCACCTTCGGCGGCAGCGGGCTGAGACCGGGCGTCGACCTTGAGGACAAGGATGCCCTCGCAGCGCTTCTTGACGAGGACGACCATGCTGCTCGCTGACGTCAACCTGTTCATCTACGCGCACCGGCCGGAGTCCCCGCGGTTCGCGGAACACCATGCGTGGCTCACGGCCGCGCTGACCGCCGACGAACCCTTCGGCGTATCCGAGCTGGTCTTGTCGGGTTTTCTGCGGATCGTGACGAACCACCGGGTCTACCGCGAGCCGACTCCGCCGCAGGTGGCGCTGGACTTCTGCCAGACGGTGCTGAGCGCCCCGTCGGCGGTCTGCGTCCGCCCAGGGCGGGAGCATTGGCGCATCTTCGAGAGCCTGTGCCGGACTCTTGGGGCGCGCGGCAACGTGGTGCCTGACGCCTATCTGGCGGCCATGGCCATCGAGGCTGGCGCCACCTTTATCACCACGGACGCGGGATTCGCCCGGTTCCCCGGGCTCACCTGGCGGCGCGCCCTGTGATGAGGGCCGCAGGGGCCTAGGCGTCGGTCCCGGGCGGATGCGGCTCAGCTCTTCTGTGTCTGCTAGGGATGGACGGGCGATAGATGAGGAGCGGGGCGTATCACGGTGGAGACGGCGGCGGCCGCAACCTGGCGCTGGCCATCCTCGGGAAACCGGTCCGGGGAGGAGGCGCACGGCTCGGATGAGTCATTCACCTACTGGGGCAAGCGGGGTTTCTGTGCTACCACGCTGCAGGACTGCAAAACCTGGCTAGTCCTCGCCGACATGGTCGACTGATGCGGCAGGGTCGCGTCCCGGTGGTAAGCATCGGGAGGTGCTGCGGCGTCCGCTCAGGGGTGGCATGGGGAACAGAGACGGCCCTTTGTTCACTGAGGGTCTGGGGAATCGCGGTCTGGCTCTCAGCGTGCTGCGCGTGCGATGCTTTGCCCCATATCAAGATGTTTAGGAGGATTCACTAATCCGTCGCTGGTTGAGCGGGATGAACGGCCTGGGATACCCGGCCGTGTCATCACAGCCCGAGGGTAGGAGGTGCCTCATATGGTTCATGCGTCCACCACGTCGGCGAGCGAGGTCTTGGTCATCACCGATTGGCTGGCGGATAGAGAGGTCGTCTACCAAGTCAACGGCGGCTGGGGTGTCGATGCGCTGGTGGGACGGCAAACCCGCGAGCACGGAGACCTCGATGTCTTCGTGGACGCCAATGCCGTGCCCGGTCTGATCGAGTGGCTGGCGTCGC
>JAUMYR010000161.1 GCA_030528545.1 Propionibacteriaceae bacterium | reverse complement strand
CCCAGGCCGAACTCCGTCTGCGGCGCGACAAGGGGACTAATGAAAGGGTTTCACAAGTGCCCCGCCTTCGGGTTAGAGTGCCGGGTAACCGAAGCCTTCAAGGCCGGTTTGTAGTAAGGCTGCGTGTGCACGCGGCATTGTCGCCGATAAACCCAACATGGCCCCAATCCCGCGATCACCAGCCAGCAGTACCCTATAAGGAAGCAGGAGCGAATATGACTCTTGACCATCCAATCAACCGTCGCAATCTCCTCAAAGGCGTTGGTGGCGTCGCCGCCGCATCAGCGATCGGAATCGGCGCGACCGTGGCCAGCGCATCCCAGGCCCATGCGTCCGGGCTGAAAGTCATCGCGCACGAGTCTTTTGGCCGACTGCAATATTACCGCGTCTCCACCCCCTCCATCGCTTGGAAGAACAGCGGCCCCGGCATCAACGTCCTGCTGCCCGACAGCTACAGCAGCGGCCGCCGCTACCCCGTTCTCTACCTGCTCCACGGAGGGGGCATCAAAGACGGGGAGGCGGATTTCCGCTGGTTCCATATGCGCGCCAATATCATCGAACTCACCGCCGGGAAAGACCTGATCGTCGTCATGCCGGATGGCGGAAAAGCCGGCTGGTATAGCAATCCCGTCAGTTCGCGGGTCGGCGCGCGGAATTGGGAAAATTTCCACATCAACGAACTCATTCCGTGGGTGGACGCAACGTTCCGCACCTATGCCGAATATGCCGGACGCGCGGTTTCTGGCTTCTCCATGGGAGGTTTCGGTGCACTGAAGTACACCGCGAAATACTACGGGCATTTCGCGTCCGTGAGCAGCCATTCTGGGCCAGCCAGCCTGCGCCGCGACTTCGGCCTGGTCACCAACTGGGCGAACCTCAGTTCGGCGGTGGTCGAGCTGGGTGGCGGCACCGTGTACGGGTGGAACTGGGACCAGCGCCGCGTCAGCATGGACAATCCGGTCGAGCGGATCGAGAGCTATCGCCACAAGCGGATCTTCCTGGTCGCTGGCACCGATTCCCTCCAGAACGACCTGTCCTTCGGCGCTGCCAACGAGGCCCAGGTGCTGGCGGGCCAGCGCGAGTTCAGCGCCGCCCTGCGTAAGGCCGGTATCCCGCACGAGCGTTACGAGGAGTCCGGCGGCCACTTCGTCCGGAGGCATCGCCTGCAACAAGACATCGATGGTGTCATCGCCCACCTGCGCAAGGCCCGATAGCGCCACCCGCGGGTGAATCACACGATGCGTGAGTGATCCCCAGATAGCGACGGGTGGGGTTTCCTCGATTGATCTGAGGAAACCCCACCCGTTTCAGTGCCTCTGGATTCTGCCGCCCGGAGGCAGGCGGCCCAATAGGGCCCGAGAGGCCCTTCGTCGCGAGGATCGCCGGGCACCTGTTTCAAGCCGCTAAGGCGAAACCCCTGGCCGCCACACGGTCAGGACGCGATGTGCTTGCGCCGCAGATATACCCGGGCCGAGTCGACGAGAAGGACGAAAGCCGCCCCCATCTGGATGCAGTCCTTGAGGACCAGACGCCCGCGGCCACTGAGATAGGGGAATCCGAGGTCGGCGTCGGCGATCCCCTGTTTCGGGGCGGCCACCCACACCTCCGGGGTGGTAATGAGGAAGGACAGGGTCACGACCGAGAAACCAATGACGCCGAGCGCTCCCAGCATTCCCAGGGTCGGGCTGAGATAGTGGCACAGGATCAGCACGCCGATCAGGCAAATCACCACACCGACAGCGATCGAGACCGGGTAGGTGCCATTGGCCTCATGCCAGGCCCGGTTCGCCTCGTTGAGCACGCCCTCGGCGTTCAGGTGCGCCTTGTAATTGGCAGGATCGCCCAGCAGCCAGCTCATGAACGGGGAGTTGGCCATGAACGGGACGATCCCGTCGGCCTCATATTTGAACCACTTCAGGCCGCCGATCCAGAGGAACACCACCGCCACACCGATCCGCAGCAGCAGCAAAGCAAACCGGTCCAGCCGGGAAATGACCTGAGCGATCCCGGTAAGAAACGAGCGTTCTCCCGCCGCGGCGGGGGATGACATATCTGCCATATGAAATCCTTTCTTTCTGATCGAAGGAGAGCAAACGGCCGGGCTCTCACGAGGCGACCTTAGACGAGGCGGAGGCCGACTCCCTCCGCCCCGGGGCGCTGGCGGCACACCACCCGACGGGCAACCCGCAACGCCGAGACCACGGTCTGCCTCGCCGCGACCGGTCTACGGGGGGCACCGGCACACCGCGAAACCACGCGGGGTCTTGCTGCCTCCCACGACCGGGCGACGGCTCTACCGGAGACCGGCCCCTGCCGATTCAGCATTTCGTGGGCGGGCGTCATAGAATGTCCGGCGTCCGCACGGCATTGATGGGGCCATCACCTCGGAGCTGCCGGAAGAACGGCTCAGCAGAGCTCATTAGACCCGGCTGCGGCGCAACGAAGTGGGACGCGGCTGCCGCGTCCAAGAAGGGTGGTACCGCGGGCCACGGCTCGTCCCTTCGTCCAGGCGAAACGAAGAGGACCACCGATGCAGCTTTACAATTCCGTGCCCGCCCAGGTCGATCTGGTGGCGATGGAGCACGAGATTCTCGACCTGTGGGCGGCCAACCGCACCTTCGAGGAGTCCCTGCACAAGACCAGGGACGGCCAGCCCTGGACCTTCTACGAGGGCCCCCCGACCGCCAACGGCATGCCCGGCACCCACCACATTGAGGCCCGGGTGTTCAAGGATGTCTTCCCCCGGTTCAAGACCATGCAGGGCTTCCGGGTCGATCGCAAGGCCGGGTGGGACTGCCACGGCCTGCCCGTGGAACTGGCGGTCGAGAAGGAGCTCGGGATCAACGGCAAGCCCGAGATTGAGCGCTACGGGGTCGAGGCCTTCAACGCCAAGTGCCGCGAGTCCGTCAGCCGCCACGTGGACGCCTTCGCCGAGCTGACCACCCGCATGGGGTACTGGGTCAACATGGACCAGGCCTACTGGACGATGTCCAGCGACTACGTCCAGTCGGTGTGGTGGGCGCTGAAGCAGATCCATGACCGGGGGCTGCTTTCCCGGGACCACCGCGTGGCGCCCTACTGCCCGCGGTGTGGGACGACGCTGAGCGACCACGAGCTGGCCCAGGGCTATGCCGACGTCACCGACCCCAGCGTCTACGTCCGGTTCCCGGTCACCAGCGGCCCGCTGGAGGGCAAGGCCGACCTGCTGGTCTGGACGACGACGCCGTGGACGCTGGTCAGCAACACCGCCGTCGCGGTGCACCCAGACGTCACCTACGTGCACGCCCGCAAGGACCAGGACTCCCTGGTCATCGCCGAACCGCTGGCCGAGAAGGTGCTCGGCGAGGGCTGGACGCTCGGGCCCAGCTTCCTGGGCAAGGAGATGGAGCTGTGGACCTACCAGCGTCCCTTCGAGCTGGTCGAATTCCCCGACGCGGTCGGCGGCACCCACTACATCGTCCTGGCCGACTACGTCACGACCTCGGACGGCACCGGCCTGGTGCACCAGGCCCCCGCCTTCGGCGAGGACGACATGCTGGTCTGCCGCAGCTATGGGCTGCCGATGGTCAACCCGGTGCGCCCGGACGGCACCTTCGAAGCCGGCCTCGACCTGGTTGGCGGCCTGTTCTTCAAGGACGCCGACGCCCCCCTGGTGGCGGACCTGACCGAGCGGGGCCTGATGTTCCGCGTCCTCGACTATGAGCACTCCTACCCGCACTGCTGGCGCTGCCACACAGCGCTGCTGTATTACGCCCAGCCCGCCTGGTACATCCGCACCACCCAGGTCAAGGACGCGCTGCTGCGGGAGAACGAGGCGACCACCTGGTACCCCGAGACCATCAAGCACGGCCGCTACGGCGACTGGCTGAACAACAACATCGACTGGGCGCTCAGCCGCACCCGCTACTGGGGCACCCCGCTTCCGGTGTGGGTGTGCCCCGAGGGGCACGAGACCGCCGTCGGGTCGCTGGCCCAGCTGAGCGAGCTGACCGGACGCGACCAGTCCGGCCTGGACCCGCACCGCCCGTTCGTAGACGAGGTGACCTTCGCCTGCCCGCGCTGCCACAAGACGGCCACCCGGGTGAGCGAGGTCATCGACGCCTGGTTCGACTCGGGTTCCATGCCATTCGCTCAGTGGGGCTATCCCTGGGTCGAGGGTTCGGCCGACAAACTCGAACAGGCCTATCCGGCAGACTTCATCTGTGAGGCGATCGACCAGACCCGCGGCTGGTTCTATTCCCTGATGGCGGTCGGGACGCTGGCCTTCGACCGGTCCTCCTACAAGAACGTCCTGTGCCTGGGCCACATCCTGGCCGACGACGGCCGCAAGATGAGCAAGCACCTGGGCAACATCCTGGAGCCGATCCCGCTGATGGACACCCATGGCGCCGACGCGGTGCGCTGGTTCATGGCGGCGGCCGGGTCGCCGTGGGCGTCCCGCCGAGTCGGGCACGCCGCGATCGGGGAGACGGTCCGCAAGGTGCTGCTGACCTACTGGAACACCGTCGCCTTCCAGGCCCTCTACGCCCGCGCCGCCGGGTGGGCGCCGAGCGGGGCGGCCCCGGCGCTGGGCGAGCGTCACGTCCTGGACCGGTGGCTGGTCTCGGCGACGAATCAGCTAGTCAAGGACGTGACGGCGGCCCTCGACGATTTCGACACCCAGCTCGCCGGCGCGAAGCTGGCCGAGTTCATCGACGACCTGTCGAACTGGTACGTGCGGCGGTCCCGCCGCCGGTTCTGGGCCGGTGAGACCGGCGCGCTGTGGACGCTGCATGAGACCCTGCACACCCTGACCCGGCTGATGGCTCCGCTGACCCCGTTCGTCACCGAACGGGTCTGGCAGGACCTTTTCGTCCCGACCGGGGAGAATGCCGCCTCGGTGCACCTGTCCTCGTGGCCGGTCGCCGACGAGGACGCTATCAACCCCACCCTCATGCGCGCCATGGCCCTGACCAGACGTTTCGTTGAGTTGGGACGCGCGGCCCGGGCTGAGGCGAAGGTCAAGACCCGCCAGCCGCTGCGGCGGCTGCTGGTGCCCTCCAGCGCCTTCGGGCAACTAGCGGCCGAGCTGATCGGCGAGATTAAGGCCGAACTCAACGTGACCCGGGTCGAGTCCTTCGCGGACGCCGGTGACCTGGTCGACTACTCGGCCAAGGGCAACTTCCGCAACCTCGGCAAGCGGTTCGCCAAGCAGACTCCGCTGGTCGCCAGCGCCATCGCGTCCGCCGACGCGGCCCGGCTGGCCGCGGACCTGGCCAGCGGTACCGCTACGGTCAACGTCCCCGATCTGGGCGAGGTCGAGGTCACCCCCGACGATGTCATCGTGAGCGAGCGTCCGCGTGAGGGCTGGTCGGTCATCAACGAGCAGGGCGAGACCGTCGCCCTCGACCTGGAGCTGGACGACGAGCTGGTGCGCCTCGGCCTGGTCCGGGAGGCGATCCGCTTCGTGCAGGAGGCCCGCAAACAGGCCGGGCTGGAGATCACCGACCGGATCAG
>JAUMYR010000160.1 GCA_030528545.1 Propionibacteriaceae bacterium | reverse complement strand
TGCGTATCCGAGCCGCCCACGGGATTCGAACCCGTGACCTACGCTTTACGAGAGCGTCGCTCTACCGACTGAGCTAGGGCGGCAACGAGGCATAACTATAGCGGACGAAACGGCGTTCGTCGCCTCAGCGCCTAGGCGTCCGGCTCACCGGCAGACGGTGTTCTCGCCCCACTTCCCGTGGAGGAGGTAGTCCCTGGCCACGCGGAGGATGCACTGGTTGCCCGACAGCACCGCGCCGTGCCCGCTCCCCTCCAGCGTCACCAGGAACCCCGACTCCAGCTGTCCGGCCATGGCGACCGCCTGCCGGTAGGGGGTGGCTGGGTCCGTCCTCACCCCCACCACCATGATCGGTGGGGCGCCCGCCCCCACCAGGCGGTACTGCGGCACTGGGGCCGCGGTCCAGACCTCGCATCCCGTGCCGGGGCCGAGCCACCTGCCGAACAACGGGGCGCTGCGCTGCACCTGCACCCACTGCTCCCTCGCCCGCTTCAGGCCCGCATCGGCCCAGTCGAGGCACCGGATTGCCGGGTTGGCATAGGCGACCGTGTCGTAGCTGCCGTCGTCGTTGCGTCCGGTCAGCCAGTTCGAGGACTTCAGCAGGCTCGCTCCATTACCGGCCATGGCGGACTGCAACGCCTTGATCAGCTGCGGATAGGACTCCTCGTCCCCGTAGAGGAAGCTCTGGATCCCCACGACGGCCAGTGTTTGGGTCAGCGTGCGATTGCCGACCTGCTGCGGGGCGGCATCCAGCCCGTCGACGAAGGCCGCGATCGTGCTCCGGGCTTGGTCGATGGTCTCGCCGAACGGGCAAGTGGCCAGACGGACGCACCAACCGAGAAAGGCATCGAAGGCGACCTCGAAGCCCTCGGCGAAGGTGTCGGTCCGCTCGCCGGTGATGTCGACGGCGGAGTCGAGGATCATGCGTCCGACCCGGTCGGGGAAGAACTCGGCATAGACCGCGCCGAGGTAGGTGCCGTAGGAGATCCCGAAATAGGCGAGTTTGTCCGCGCCCAGCAGCGCCCGCAGCAGGTCGAGGTCGCGGGCGGTGTCCAGCGTCGAGACGTGATCCAGCAGCCGCCCCGAGTTCTCCCGGCAGAGGCGGGCGAACTCCCTGCTCGCTTCGAGCAATTCCCGGTACTCCGACTCGTCGTCCGGGGAACCGTCGAGCTGGTTGTGTGCCTCGGTCTGCTCCTTCGTCGCACAGCGCACCGGGGTCGATTCGCCCGTGCCGCGCGGGTCCCAGCCGATGATGTCGTAGCCCTGGAACGCGTCCGCCGGGATGCTCGCCGCGAACCTCTTCCCGCCGATGCCCGGACCACCCGGGTTGACGAACAGCGGGCCCCGGGTCGGCGCGGCTGAACGCACCCGCAGCATCGACAAGGTGATGGCCTCGCCGTCCGGGTCGTCCCAATCCAGGGGAGCCGTCACGGTGGCGCATTCGTGCTTCCCGCACCGCTGCCAGGCGACCTGCTGATCGAGATAACGCCGCAGGCCCGCCCCAGGTGGGGGTTCGGTGAGGTTCTCCCGAGGGGCGGACGAGGCGACCCCGGTCCGCCGGCCAGGTGAGGCGACCCCGGTTTGCCGGTCGGGTGAGGTGTAGCCGGGCCAGGTGGGGTGGGCCGAGGGGACCACCACGCCGGGCATCCCAGCCGCCACGCCGGGCGTCGGTGGCCCCGTCTCCGGGGGCGGGGTCCGGCTGGCGGTGAGCAGCGGCACCCACAGCGACGCCGAGATCATGACCAGCGCCATCACCAGCAGCACCACGGCCACGGCGCGCATCTTCACCGAGACTGCTCCTGCGGGGTGCCCAGCGCGGCGGGGCAGCACCGCCTAGTCTCGCCGGAGACCAGTTTTAGCAGCACCGTCCCATCGGGGACCCGGTGGCCGATGACCTGGGCGTCCTCACCGTCGAACTGGACCTGGGAACCGACTCGTGGGGCGCTTCTGGCGAAGTCGAGATACAGCGGATGCTCGTAACGCAGGCAGCACAGCAGCTTGCCGCAGGCCCCGGTGATCTGCAACGGGTTACCGGCCGGAACCTGAATCCGGGCGAGCCGCTGACCCACCGGCTCGATCTCGGACAGGAAGGTCGTGCAGCACAGCTCCCGTCCGCATCCACCGATCCCTCCGATCAGACGGGCGGCGTCCCGCGCCGCGACCTGCCTCAGGTCGATACGGGCACGCAGGGAACGAGCGAGGTCTCCCAAGAGCGCCCGGAAATCCACCCGGGAGGGTGCGCTGAAATAGACCACGACCTGTTGGTCGAAGTCGTCGGAACGATCCACGTAGTCCACGGCCAAGACCTTCATGGGTAGGTCGTGTTCGGTCACCAGCCTCTCAGCAACCAGCCGCGCCTCCGCCCTGCGGCGCCGGTTGGCGGCGTCCCGCTCAAGATCGCTCTGACTCGCTGGTCCAGCGCAGAGAGGGAAGTCCACCCCGGTCTCGGTCTCCTGGGGCGGCCAGACGCACAATGCGACTTCCGGCCCGTGCTGAGTCGGGTACAGCACAGCCTCGCCAACGGCATAGTCCTGTTCTCCAGCATCGAGGTAATACAGGACGCCGTGGCGTTCAAAGCTGACAGCCATCACCCGCGCCATGGGGCACAGTCTAGACCGGCACCCCGGCGGGGGGCCTAGCTCACTCCTCGCTAGCGGCCTTCGCGCGAGCCCGCGCGGCCCGGAACGAGCCATCCACGCCCCAGCGGCCTCCACCAAGGCACAAGAAGACCAGACCCACCCCGGCCAACAGCAGCTCCAGCTCACCGATGAAACCCTGTTCCCCGGCGACGAACGGGGAGAACGGGCCCCACCGCAGGTAGACCAGCGCGAGCACGCTCATGGCCAGCAGGCCCAGGCCCGCCGCCCGCACGAAAGCCCCAAAGAGGAACGCGACCGCGAGGACCAGCAGCGAGATCGCCGCGACCCACGCCATGGTGTTCGGTTCGGGCAGTTGTGTGGCCGCCAGTTCCTGCTGGAACCCGGGGATCGCGGTCACCAGCTGATAACCGCGGATGCCGAGCACCCCGGCCACGATCAGGCGGAAGAAGAACAGCCCGGCGGCCCCGACGAACTTGTCAGTAACCAGTTTCTGCGGTGGCGGCGGCGCGATCACCTGGGGTCCCGCGGGAGCGACCACGCCGAGCGCCCGGTTACGGGCCGCACGTTCCGCCGCTGCCCGTTCGGCCTCCTTGCGGGCCGCCTCCTCAGCTTCCCGCTCTGCCTGTGCCTGTCGCTCCAGTTCGGCGGCCGCCTCCGCATCGTCCACGGACTCACCTCCCTGATTGTCTCGCAGGCGGCGCGGGGAATAGGCGAAACTGGGGTCTTCGGCTTCGGGGTCTAGGTTGATCCCCGACAAATCGGTCGTCGGCACGTTCACCGGATCGACGGGCTCCCCCTCGGGCCGTGTGAACAATTCCTCAGCCTTTTCTCCCGGGACGGCATCGGCGGACTCAGGCGTCGGGACCGCAGCCTCATTCTGCTCGGAGGTGCTGGGTGGCGCCGTCTCGTCCAGCTCTGGCAGTCGAATCTCGTCCCATGCGGGGGCGTGCTGGGTGCCGTTGTCGGTGTGTTCGCGCTCCGTCATGCGTCCTCCGTCTCATTGCAATCACGCCCATCGTGTCACGCTGGCCCCCAGCTCAGCCGCTGGACACGCGGGTCAGCCCCGCAGCGCGAGCAGCATGGACTCCATCGCCAGCAGCGGAGCGACATTGTTGGCGAGCGCGGTTCGCGTCGCTAGCACGGTGTCGATCTTGCGGAGGGTCGCCTCGGGAGTCGAGTCACCGGCGATGGCCTGCAAGCGCTCGGTGAGCGAGATATTGATCGGACGACGGGCATTCGTCTGTAGCGCGAAGATGTCCATGTAGTAGACGGTGAACTCGGTGAGGACCCGGTCGAGCGCGTCACGCTGAAGTCTCTTGGAGCGAGCCTTCTGCTGCTCTTCGAGGTCGCGCAGCGCGGCCTGGGTGTTGCGGGGCTTGACCCCACGGGTTCCCATGCCCAGAGCCGCGTGCAGTTCTGCCTTTTCCTTCGCGTCAAGCTCGGCGGTGATCGCGGCGGCCTCCTCCGAGGCCTTCTTGACCAGCTCATCGGCGGCGCTCAGACAGTCAGTGACGGTGCGCAGCCGCGCCGGTATCGCCAGCACCTCGGCCCGCCACGCCCGCGCTTCCGGACTGCGGGCAAGGTTGCGGGCCCTCCCGATGTGGCCCTGGGCGATCCGGGCGGCCTCCTCGGCCTCGGCCGGATCGAGGCCGTCGCGGCGCACCAGCAACTCGGCTACCGCCTCATCGGTCGGCGTCGTGAGCCAGACCTGGCGGCACCGGGAGCGGATGGTGACCACCACGTCATCCGGCGTCGGCGCGCACAGCAGCCAGACCGTCTTGGGGGCGGGCTCCTCAATGGACTTCAGCAGCGCATCGGCGCCCCGCTCGGTGACCCGATCGGCGTCCTCGACCACGATGATCTGCCACTTCTTCAGCATCGGGCTCATGGACGCCCGGCGCACCAGGTCGCGCACGTCATCGACCCCGATGGACAACTGTTCCGTGCGGACCAGCGTCACGTCCGGGTGCGCCCCGCTGAGCGAGGCGCGGCAGTCGCTGCATTCGCCGCAGCCGCCCCGGTCGCATTGTAGGGCCGCGGCGAAGGCTTTGGCCGCGTTGGAACGTCCCGACCCGGGAGGACCGGTGAAGAGCCAGGCATGCGTCATGGCGTGGGTATCGCCCGCGACGGCCCGCCGCAGGGTGGCCACGGCACGGTCCTGGCCGACCAGGTCGGCCCACACGCCAGTCTCACTCATGAGGCTAGTCTGCCAGCCCGCACCGACGATGTCGCAACGCGCCCGGACGGGCCGGGCTAGGGTTCCAGCCCCAGCAGCGGAGCCACGCCAGCGCGGATCTCGGCGGCCACCACCTCGCGCTCCCGCAGCGCGGTGACCACCAGGTAGCGGCCGGGGTCGGCCGCGGCGAGATCCAGGAAATGGGCGCGCACACTGCGGTGGAAGTCCATCCCGGCACCCTCCAGCCGATCCTTGTCATGGATCTTCTCCAGCGCAGTGGCGGGGTCGGCGTCCAGCAGGATCGTCAGGTCGGGGCGCAGCCCGCCCGTGGCCCAGGCCGCCACCTGGGCGACCTGGCCGACGTCGATCCGGCGTCCCGCCCCCTGGTAGGCCAGGGTCGAATCGACGTAACGGTCGCAGACCACCACCCGCCCGGCCGCCAGCTCCGGTTCGACCACCTCGTAGACGTGTTGGGCCTTGTCGGCTGCGTACAGCAGGGTCTCGGCCCAGGGTGACACGTCCCCGTGGATGGGGTTGAGGACCAGGTCGCGGATGTGGCTTCCCAGCGGCGTGCCGCCGGGCTGGCGGGTCTGGACGAAATCGACCCCACGGCTGGTGAGCCAGTCCGTGAGATACCTCATCTGGGTCGTCTTCCCGACCGAGTCACCGCCCTCGAAGACGATGAATGTCCCGCGCATGGCTGTGCTCACCACTCCTACCCCGATTCCCGTCACGACCCAGTGGGTCTGTCGCCTGCCGCAGAGTGTAACCACCTGCCACGCCACGAGCCCGGCTCACCACACCCGAACCCCTCAACGGCTACCGGCCGG
>JAUMYR010000159.1:3129-5616 GCA_030528545.1 Propionibacteriaceae bacterium | reverse complement strand
CGGTTCGCCAAGGACGATGTGCAGATCCTGCTGATCGGCCACGCGGGGCACGAGGAGGTCGAGGGCACTACCGGGGAGGCCCCCGACCACATCACCTTGGTGCAGCACCCCGATGATGTCGCCGGGGTCGAGGTCTCCGACCCGTCCAAGGTGGCCTGGCTGTCCCAGACCACGCTGTCGGTCGATGAGACCCTGGAGACAGTCAACAAGTTGCGGGAGAAGTTCCCGCTGCTCATGGACCCGCCTTCGGACGACATCTGTTACGCCACCCAGAACCGGCAGCTCGCCGTCAAGCAGATCGCTAAGGACAGCGATCTGGTCATCGTGGTCGGCTCGTCGAACTCATCCAACTCGGTGCGGCTGGTAGAGGTCGCGCTGGAGGCGGGAGCGAAGGCCGCCTACCGGGTCGACGACGCCAGCGAGATCGCCGAGGAGTGGCTGGACGGCGTCAGTTCCGTAGGGGTGACGAGTGGCGCATCGGTGCCAGACGGCCTCGTCCAGGGAGTGCTCGCCTTCCTCGCCGATAGGGGATACCCCGAGGCCACGGAGACACGGCTGACCGAGGAATCCTTGGTGTTCGCCCTTCCGCCAGAACTACGCAAAGACCTCAAACGAGCGATCAAACACTGACCAGCGAAGAAACCAGAAACGAATATGGACCTTCTAGCAGACCTCGCGGCGGCCGTGCCCGCCGCGCTCGCCAGGCTGAGTGGCGTCACCACACTCACCCCACTCGAACTCAACGACCGGTTGAGCAGGGCCACCGGATGCAGCGTGTGGCTGAAACGAGAAGACCTGCAGCCCGTGCGCTCATACAAGCTCCGGGGGGCCTATAACCTGATGAGCCAGCTCAGCGAGAGCGAGCGCGAAGCGGGCGTGGTGTGTGCATCGGCCGGAAACCATGGCCAGGGCGTCGCCTGGAGCTGTGCGCGGCTCGGGGTGCGGGGACGGATCTTCGTGCCAACCACGACCCCCCGGCAGAAGCGTGAACGCATGCTCGATCTCGGGCGAGGCAACATCGAACTGATCGTCACCGGCGACAACTACGACCAGGCCGCTGCCGCGGCCGACGAGGCGGCCCTGCTGTCCGGGGCGACGAAAGTGCCCGCCTTCGACGACATCAGGACCGCGGCCGGGCAGGCGACCGTCATGGCTGAGATCGTCGAACAGCTGGGGGCAGCGCCCGATGTCGTGCTGATCCCGGTCGGCGGCGGTGGGATGCTCGCCGGATGCGCGGCCTGGCTACGCCAGTTCTACCCCAAGACCCGGATCATCGGGGTGGAACCCGACGGCGCGGCCTGCATGATCGCCGCGATGAACGCGGGTTACCCGGTGACGCTTCCCAAGATCGAAACCTTCGTCGACGGTGCGGCCGTCGCCCGCGCCGGAACCATCACCTACCCCATAGTGCGGCTAGCCGCCCCGGAACTGGTCCGCGTCCAGGAGGGCCAGATCTGCCAGGAGATGCTGGCGCTGTACCAGACGGACGGCATCATCGCCGAACCGGCGGGCGCTATGGCCCCCGCGGTGCTGCCCACGGGGGCCGGTGGCAGCCGCGTCCAGATCCCGGCCGGGTCGACGGTGGTGGCGATCGTCTCGGGCGGCAACAACGACGTCCTGCGCTACCCAGAAATCGTGGAGCGTGCGCTGGTACACGAGGGACGCAAACGTTATCTGCTGGTCGAGTTCCCGCAAGAACCCGGCGCGTTGAGGCGATTCCTGGACGAGGTGCTCGGCCCAGACGACGACATCACCTACTTCGAATACGTGAAGCGCAACAACCGGGACACCGGCCCGGCGATGGTCGGCGTCGAACTGGGTGATCCGCGAGACTTCCCGGCGCTGCTGGAACGCCTCCAGGAGAGCCGCATCCAGGTCGAGATCATCACCTCGGACTCACCCTTCTATCGGTTCCTCGTCTGAACCGGCTATCGCCCTCAGCCGGGGCAGCCTCCCTCTCGTGTACCTGAACCGGGGCGCGCCCACTCCGGTGCGAAGTTCGAGGCTGGCATCATGGTCTCGGGCCAAGCCGCGGCCCCGGGCCGGGCGGCCGGGGCCTCACCGCTGGGTCGGTTCGTCTGGCTTTGGCTGAACGGAGTGGAAGGGGAGCGAGGCCCGCTGGCCGGGGAGCGGATGGTCCAAGGACGCCCGCGTCCGGTCCTCAGCCGCCCGCGCCTGACCCTTGGCCGGATGCGGGGAGTGTGGACCTGCATCCTCTCCCATGCCCTCGATTAGCTCGGCGACCACGATCTCCCGGACTGGTGCGTCAATCCCGCTCAGCCTCCTCAGCGGCTGAGTGGTGACCTCGTGAGCGCTGAGGCGGCGGGCCGCCACCAGGACGCGGCTTTCCAGGGAACCGACCGCCCCGTTGTAGGCCTTGACCGCATTCCCCAGGGCGCGACCCAGGCCATCGAAGTGAGCTCCAAGCTTGCCCAGCCGCTCGTATAGCTCGCGTCCCAGCCGCTGGACCTCGGCCGCCGACTCGGC
>JAUMYR010000159.1:0-3029 GCA_030528545.1 Propionibacteriaceae bacterium | reverse complement strand
CCGTAGGCGTCCAGGAGGGCGGTGAGGGGGACCTTCGAGTCGACGAAGACCACCTTGTCTCCGGCCAGTTTGATGGTCAGGTCGGGCCGGAACAGGCCGTCCTCGGTGCGGGTTGAGGCCTGCTCGAAGAAGTCACAGCGTTCCACCAGCCCCGATATCTCGACGATCCGCCTCAGGCTCTGCTCGCCCCACGTGCCGCGGATCTGGGGTGCCCGCAGCGCCGTGCTGAGGGAATGGGTCTCACGCCGGAGGGTCTCGTTAGCGGCCAGCATCGTGCGGACCTGTTCCCGCAACTCGGCCGAGCCCGCCTCTCGTGATTTCTCGACCTCGCCGATCCGCTGCCTCATCTCGGCCAGCGCCTCCGCCACCGGTCTCATGAGCTGTTCGGTCGCGTGCAGCCGCTGCTCGGCGGCATGGTCGGCGGCCTGTCCATGGCGTTCCAAAGTCTCGGCGGAGAGCACCTTGAACTGGTTCATCATGGATTCACGGTCGCTGACCGCCTGAGCCGCTCGATCCTGTGCCGCCTGACACCGGGCCTCTGCCGCCTTGAGATTCGCCATCGCCTCGGCCTGGGCGGCGCGGGCGTCGGCGGCCTGCTGCCGCGCCTCGGCAACTTCTCGTTTGGCCTCAGAGAGTTGCCGGTCTACCCCGGAGACCGCTAACTGAGATCGAAGCTGTTCGCTGCGGGTTCTCTCTAGGTCGGCACGGGAGCGCTCAGCCTCACCCCTCAGACGCTCAAGCTCCGCGGAGTGATGAGCCTGTTCGGCGTGCGCGCGCTGACGGTGCGCGTAGCGGGCCAGCCACAGGCCCACGAGAACTCCAAGACCAAACATCAATAGGGCCAACAAGACCGAGATCGCGTCCATGAAAACTAGCGTGCCAGCAGGCACCGACAGTTTCTGTGGGGACAGCACAGCGAGGGCGTGTCCTACGGTGGGCCGCCGGTGCGCGCCCAGCAGCGGTTTTGATTTACTTGGGGTATGTCTGGCCTAGAACACCTCAATTCGCTCTCGCAATTTGTGCAGTCGTGCCCGTCGAGCTATCACGCGGCCGACACGATCGCCCGGACGCTCAGGCAGGCCGGTTTCGAGCGGTTGAGCGAGACCGAGGTTTGGGCCCCTGGTGCTCAGCAGTTCATCATCCGGGGCGGCGCGGTCGTGGCCTGGCGCACCCCCCAGCGTGTCGAGCGGCGCACCGGCGTCCGCATCGTCGGCACCCACAATGACTCTCCGGGCCTGAAAGTGAAACCGCGCCCCTCCTTCTCATCCGAGGGCTGGGCCCAGATCGGCGTCGAGGTCTACGGCGGGGCGCTGTGGAACTCCTGGCTGGACCGGGATTTGGGCGTCGCGGGAAGGATCGCGCTGGCCGATGGGACGATGTCGCTGGTGCGCACCGGGGCGGTGGCTCGCGTCCCGCAGCTGGCGATCCATCTGGACCGGCAGCAGAACGAGTCCTTGCGTTTGGACCCACAGCTGCATCTCCAGCCCGTCTCGGGCGTCGGGGAGGTCAACCTGCTGGAAGAGCTGGCGGCCCAGACCGGAGCCAGTGCCGATCAGGTCGTTGGCCACGACCTCTTCCTATACCCGACCGAGCCCCCGGGAACGCTCGGATTCCGCGACGAACTCTTCGCCTCCTCCCGACTCGACAACCTCAGCTCGACACATGCGGCGTTGTCGGCATTCCTGCGTGTCGACAACGAGGATGACGTGGTCGTATTCGTCTCTTTCGACCACGAAGAGATCGGCTCGGCCACCGCCAGCGGGGCCGCCGGGCCGCTCCTAGCGGACGTGCTGAGCCGCCTAGCCACGGCCCACGGGATTACCGGAAGCGGGTTCACCGAGCTGCTGGCGCGCTCCAGTTGCGTTTCGGCCGACGCCGGGCATCTGGTACACCCGAACTATCCCGGAAAACACGACCCGCACCACCACCCGGTGCCCAATGGCGGTCCGCTGCTCAAGATCAACGCCAATCAGCGTTACACGACGGATGCGGTCGGGGCGGCACTGTGGTATCGCGCCTGCGATGAGGCAGGGGTGGCGACCCAGCCTTTCGTGTCGAACAACGCGGTCCCGTGCGGCTCCACCATCGGCCCGATCACGGCGACCCGGCTGGGTATCGTGACCGTCGATGTGGGGATCGGCCTGCTCAGCATGCACTCGACGCGGGAACTGTGCGGTTCCGAGGACCCGTACTACCTGACGAAGGCGCTCACCGCCTACTGGTCAGGGGCATGAGATGGACATGACTTCGGTCTTCCTGCTGCTGGGCGTCGCACTGGCAGCGGGACTGGGAGCGATGGCGCTGAAACTGCCACCCCTGGTTGGTTTCCTGAGCGCCGGTTTCCTGCTGAACGCTTTCGGGGTGGTTCCGCCCGAGGAACTCCAGCCTCTCTCCGATGTCGGGGTCACACTGCTGCTGTTCACCATCGGCCTCAAGTTCGATGTCCGCGTCATCACCCGCCGCGAAGTGTGGGCCACTTTCGGCATCCATATGCTGGCCTCCACCCTGGTGGCGATGGGTTTCCTCGGTGTGCTCGTAGCGATCTTCGGGGTCAGCACGGGCTGGGAGAGTCTGGCTCTTCTGGGTTTCGCCTGCTCCTTCTCCAGCACCGTGCTGTGCGTCAAG
This sequence comes from Propionibacteriaceae bacterium, assembly GCA_030528545.1. The sequence goes on along the minus strand of JAUMYR010000159.1, from coordinate 404 downwards.
GTCATGGAAGACCGCGGCGATGACCGCTCGCTGTATGGGCAGAGCGCTATCGGCATCCTGCTGATGCAGGATCTCGCGGCGGTGGTCTTTATGGCCACCGCGAAGGGCTCCCCGCCGAGCGTGTGGGCGCTCGCGCTGCCGATCGTCCTGGTCCCGGTGGTGTGGTTCGCCCGGGTGCTGCTGGGCAAGATCGGACGGGGTGAACTGCTGGTTCTGTTCGGTGTGGTCATCGCGCTGGTCCCGGGCTGGTGGGCCTTTGAACAAGTCGGGCTGAAGGGGGACCTGGGAGCGCTGGCGATGGGCCTGCTGCTCGGAACTCACCCTCTGGGAAATGAGCTGTCCCGCCAATTGACCAGCGTCAAAGAACTGTTGCTGATCGGATTCTTCGTCTCCATCGGTTTCTA
>JAUMYR010000158.1 GCA_030528545.1 Propionibacteriaceae bacterium | reverse complement strand
CGGGCAAGGCGGGCCTGCTCATCGCCGTCGTCGCCCCCGAGGTGGTGGAGGCCCTATGGGCCTACGTCGAAGCCGATCCCTCGGCCGGAGTCACCGTCGACCTGGCTTCTAAGACCATCACGGCAGGCGATCAGCGCTACGAGTTCGCCATCGACGATTTCACCAGGTACCGGCTTCTCGAAGGCCTCGACGACATCTCCATGACGCTGGCCCATGAGGAGGACATCGCTTCCTACGAGGCCACCCGGCCGTCCTACAAGCCCAAGACCCTCCCCGCACGGACCGCGGGCTGAGCGCTCGGCGTGTACCGGCGGGCGGTCCGCCATGGGGGCGGTGCCGCGGCTGGCCCCGAAAGGGTGGGCCCAGGCCGACTGGCGGGGTGGGGCTCGACAGAACAGCTCAGGGCTGATGCCGTTCGCCGCAGTGTGCGCGGCCATGGTGGGCCAAGGTCTCGGTTGAGCCCCGTTCCTGGCGTCCGGGTGCGGGCCTTGGTTGCTGCCGGGCTGTGGCCACCCTGGCGAAGCTGGTCGCGGGGCGCTGGCTGGACCCCGTAATGAGGCGGTGTGTATCTCTCCCTCCCCGGCTCCGGTTGCCCGCGATCCGGTTATTAGGAAACTTGCCTATTGCGTAAATAGCTTAGGCTGAGCTAAGCTGTGCTCGTGCGTGAGGTGAGTCAACCCCTCGCATGCTTCTCTTCGGTGAGGCGTCTGGTGGCCTAGGCGCGGATTCGGTATAGCCGGGTCGGCTCACTGGGGAAATACCGGTCGAGCGATGTTTCGCCTCGGAACGAGGGCCGCGACCCGTGGCTTTCGGGCGGGAACCGAAGCGGACCTCGTTCGGTCGGGACGATGGCGCGGCAACGGGCGTGATTCGTGGAGCGCGAGCGTTGCCACTGACTGAGGGTGATGACGATCCTCCAGGTTCCGGCGGTAGGGATGACCGCAGAGGCCGAAGTGGTGGAACTCATCACCCTCAGTCGTATCCACTGGCTTGTCAGTCCCCATCCGCTGGGCGCATCAGAAATGCTCACGACCTCAGATCATGTCGTGGACAACTTGCCCGCAAGATATATATGCTCATGAACGCATGTGGTTCTATCGGCCAGCCAGGTCGATAGCTAAGAGGGAATCCGGTGAGAATCCGGAACTGCCCCGCAGCGGTGAGTGAGAACGAACGCCGTCATCAGCACTGGGACCTGGGTCCTGGGAAGCGATGGCCAGTAGGTGCCACGAAGGCGAGCTCGCGAGTCCGAAGACCTGCCCGTGTGGCCCCGCGCCGCGGGGTCTGGGCCGCAGCCTCGCGGGAAGGCTTTGTGCACATCTGACGCCTGGCGTCTGGTGGTGAACGTCTTCACAGGTTGCGTGCCTGCTTGGGCTTTGACTTGGGAAGAAGACGATGGGTTCCGCCGATGCTATCCGGTATGGCGAGCGCGAGGGCTGTGGTGTCGTTGAGGACGCCACGTCCATCACAGACCCCTCCGCCGGGGCGGGCAAGGCTTTCTCCCACATGATCCAGGCCCGTTGCCAGAACGGGCTCACCTCCAGCGAACCCAGCGAGACGGACATCCGGACGGTCCTAGCGCTCCATGGGGACGGCACCACCGCCGCACTGCCTCCAGGATCCCAGCCCATCGGTCGCCAGCCCTCGGCCGGTGCCCGCGGCCTAATCCGGGATGGCGCATCAGCAACCATCCGGGAGGCCGGGGCGAAGCCGCGCCGTGAGTGCGCCCGGTGTGAGCGCGCCCGGCGGGGAACCGGGGAGTCTCTAGCACTCCCTGAGAGCCCGGAACCCGCTGATCCTTTCCGCCTGAGCACCGAACCGCGGCCCAGTCGCCGTGATCTGCTGTGGAAGTGCGGACCCTATCCCCATATCGTCGGGTCGCCGCGGTCCCAAGGGGCGACTCTCCTGAATACCCTCGACCTCTCACAGACCAATCGCGGGGTCACGGACGAGGGGGACCAGGCGGCCCGGCCCAGCCGACTCAGGCGGGCCTGCTGTGGCGCCGGGAGAGCTGGGAGGCATGCGGCCATCGTGTCATCCCCGTCCATCGGGCCCGGTCCGGAGAACGGCTGGCCTGCCCAAAGACCCGGCTGGCTGTCGCGTCCGGACCATCGTGAGCGCCTGGTCTGCGAGGGCTTATCACATGCTTCTTACGAGGTGAGCGCACGCGCTGATGCGTGCGTCCCCAGGTCTGGTCCCGGGGTGTGGAGGGATGCCGCGCTCCGGGGTCAAAGAGGTTGCTGGGGCGCTGAGGGATGCGGCGCCCCGGCAACCTTGGTCGTGACTGGCGCCTTCCCCGAAGGCTCGGGGAAGGCCCCCGCGGTGTGCCCAGAGCTGATGCCGATCCGGCCCAATGTCATCGCTTCCGGCGTGTCTCCTCCTAGGGAGCGGCGCGGCGGAACTACCATATGTAGCGCTGGTCTGCGAAATGGCCTCTAGATTTTGGGTTTTTCGTGGCGTAAGAGGGAACCCGGTGAGAATCCGGGACTGCCCCGCAGCGGTGAAGGGGAACGACCGACGACATCAAGCACTGGCCGGTCTGGCTGGGAAGCGTCGTCCACTAGGCCAACGCGTCAGCGTCCGCCCCTAAGTCCGAATACCTGCCAGCAGCCGGGACCCCGGTTACAGACCATCGGCCTCGCGGGAGGGCGGGTGAGCCATGTGGCATGCCTACCTCCGGTGCGGCCCACGCTTCGAGGAGAGAGCATGACTATTATCGCCGAGCAATCCACACGGCTACGCCTGCCAGAATCGCCCCACGCCGTGGTGAAAAGAGATGGCCGGGTCAGTGAGTTTGACCTAGCCAAGATCATCAGCGCGTTGACCCGGGCATTCATCGCCACCGATGATCCCCGGCCGGGACACAACGGCCACCGCGTGGCGATCGGGGTGCTGAGCGAACTTGAACGCCGCCAGCTGACGACCCCCAGCGTCGAACAGATACAAGACATCGTCGAATCGACGCTAATGCTGCACGGCTACACCGCGACGGCCAAGGCCTACATCCTGTACCGGCAGGAGCGCAGCCGGGCCAGGGAACTGAAGAACCGGCTCATGCAGACCTTCGAGGAGATCACCTTCGCCGACACCGTCTCCGATTCCCGGCGCGAGAACGCCAACGTCGATGCTCATTCGGCGATGGGAGCCATGCTGAAGTTCGGCTCCGAATCGGCCAAGAGATTCAACCTGCTGCGCGTGCTGAACCCCGATCACGCCCGGGCCCACACCGAAGGCGACATCCACATCCACGACCTGGACTTCCTCACCCTCACCATGACCTGTTGCCAGATCAGCCTGCGCGACCTGTTCCGGGGCGGCTTCTCCACCGGCCACGGGGTGCTGCGCGAACCCAACAGCATCGCGTCCTACTCGGCTCTGGCGTGCATCGCGATCCAGTCGAACCAGAACGACCAGCACGGCGGTCAGTCGATACCCAATTTCGACTACGACATGGCCGAGGGGGTGCGGCTCACGTTCGCCCAGACCTACCGGCGGCGCCTAGCCCAGGCGCTGGGGCTCCTCGTCCCGGGAGTCGAGGTCGGGGGAGTGGAGTGGCCGGGGACGCCGGGCCTCTCGCCCGACCCTGGCCGGGACGCCGCCGAGGCCGCCGCGCTGCTCGCGGCCTGTGGCTCCCTAGAACCAGGGGTGATCGCCCGCGCCCAGAGTTTCGCCCGCGAACACGCTACCGCCGAGACCGAGCGCGCCACCTACCAGGCCATGGAGGCGTTCATCCACAACCTCAACACCATGAACTCCAGGGCAGGGGCGCAGACTCCCTTCTCCAGCGTCAACTACGGCACCGACACCAGCCCCGAGGGACGCATGGTCATGCGCAACTTGCTGCTGGCTACGGAGCAGGGCCTCGGGCGAGGGGAGACAGCGATCTTCCCCATCCAGATCTTCCGGGTCAAGGAGGGCATCAACCTGCACCCGGGCGATCCCAATTACGACTTGTTCCAGCTCGCCTGCCGTGTCAGCGCGCGACGGCTATTCCCGAACTTCTCCTTCGTCGACGCCCCGTTCAACGCCCGCTACTACCGGCCGGGGCGTCCCGAGACCGAGGTCGCCTATATGGGCTGTAGGACCCGGGTGCTGGGCAACAGCGCCGACCCGGAGCACGAGATCACCCATGGCCGGGGCAACCTTTCCTTCACCTCGGTGAACTTGCCCCGGCTCGCCCTGGACAGCCGAGGCGATGTGGACGCCTTCTTCGCCGCCCTCGATTCCCGGGTGGACCTCGTGATCGACCAGTTGCTGGAGCGCTACCAGGTGCAGTGCGCCAAGCGGGTCCGTAACTTCCCCTTCCTCATGGGACAAGGTGTCTGGCTCGACTCGGACAAGCTCGGCACCGACGACGAGGTCGCCCCGGTGCTGCGCCACGGGACGCTGTCGCTCGGGTTCATCGGGCTGGCCGAAACCCTGGTCGCCCTGATCGGGGAGCACCACGGCCAGTCGGAGCGGGCCCAGCGACTCGGCCTGCGGATCGTCGGCCGGCTCCGGGAACGCATGGACGCGGCGAGCCGGGCCCACGGCCTCAACTTCTCGCTGCTGGCCACCCCGGCGGAAGGGCTCTCGGGGAGGTTCGTGCGCCTCGACCAGAAACTCTTCGGCCAAGTTCCAGGAGTGACCGACAAGGACTATTACACCAACTCCTTCCATATCCCGGTGGGTTTCGAGATCACGGCCGCCGACAAGATCACACTGGAGGCCCCCTACCACGCGCTCACCAACGCCGGGCACATCTCCTATGTCGAACTGGATGGGGACCCCAGCACCAACCTGGAGGCCTTCGAGGCGATCGTGCGGCACATGCACGCCTCGGGCATCGGCTACGGCTCCATCAACCACCCGGTGGACCGGGACCCCGTCTGTGGTTTCACCGGTTACATCGGCGAGGAGTGCCCCGGATGCGGGCGAGATGAGGCCTCCGGCCCGCGGTTCGAACGGATCAGGCGGATCACCGGATACCTGGTGGGGACCCTCGACCGGTTCAACGACGCCAAGCAGGCAGAGGAACGAGACCGGGTCCGGCACGGGCAGTGACGATTGAATTACGCATCGCGGGCCGGGTCCAGGACTCCATCGTCGATGGGCCCGGCCTGCGATACGTCGTCTTCACTCAAGGTTGCCCGCTGCGATGCCCGGGATGCCACAACCCCTCGACGCGCCCTTTCGACGGGGGAGCCCAGGTGCTTGTCGCCGAGCTGATAGCCGAAATGGAAGCCAACCCGTTACTGAGCGGTCTGACCTTGTCGGGAGGCGAACCGACGATGCAACCCGCGGCCTGCGCCAGGCTCGCTCGGGCTGCCCGTGCGCGGGGGCTCAACATCTGGTGCTATTCCGGGTTTCGGATGGAAAGACTGCTGCGGCGCTGTGAGCGCGAGCCGGAACTGGCGGACCTGCTAGGCCACATCGACGTGCTGGTCGATGGCCCCTACCTCCACACCCAGCGGACCCTCACGCTGCCCTGGAGAGGCAGCCGGAACCAGCGGCTCATCGATGTGACCGCCACGCTGAGCAGCGGCCGCATCGTCGAGTGGGTGGACGCCTGAGCACCAGGCCCAGGCGTCCACGGACGGCCCGTCCCGGGCCGCCACCGTCTCGGCTCCTACTCAATGACGCAGATGAGGTCGCCGCCCTCGACCTGGGTGGTGCCGGGCAGCACCACGCGGACGACCCGGCCCGCGG
>JAUMYR010000157.1 GCA_030528545.1 Propionibacteriaceae bacterium | reverse complement strand
CGGCCAGGGCGGTGGCCGAATAGTCGATCACGTGCACGGCCCGCATGAAACTGCGAACGCTCAGCCCAGAGGAGTGGCAGGCACAGCCAGCCGTCGGTAACACGTGAGTCGATCCGGCCGAGTAGTCGCCCAGGGAGACCGGCGAATGATCCCCCACGAAGATCGCCCCGGCGTTGCGGACCCGCCGGGCCAGACCCGCGGCGTCCGCGGCCTGGATCTCTAGGTGTTCGGCCGCGTAGGCGTTGACCACTTCGAGGCCCTGCTCTAGGTCACGCACCACCACGATCGCGGACTGGGGTCCCGACAGCGAGGTGAGGATCCGCTCCCGGTGCGTCATGGTCTCGACCTGGCAGGAGAGTTCCCCGATCACTGCCTCAACGAGGGCTGCCGAGTCGGTGACTAGCACCGCGGCCGCCGAGGGGTCGTGTTCGGCCTGGCTGATGAGATCGGCCGCGACATAGGCGGGATTGGCGGAGGCGTCGGCCAGGATCGCGATCTCGGTAGGACCGGCCTCGGAATCAATGCCGATGATGCCCTTGAGCGCGCGCTTTGCGGCGACCACATAGATATTGCCTGGACCGGTAACCAGGTCGACCGGTTCGCACACTCCCTCGACGCCATAGGCGAACATCGCCACCGCCTGGGCCCCGCCCACCGCGTAAACCTCGTCCACACCGAGCAGGTGGCAAAGCCCGAGGATGTTCGGGTGCGGCCAGCCCCCGAACTCGGCCTGGGGCGGTGAGGAGACCGCGATGGAGGCTACCCCCGCGACCTGGGCCGGAACCACGTTCATGATGACGCTGCTGGCTAGGGGCGCCAGCCCCCCCGGAACATAGAGCCCGACCCGCTCCACCGGAATGATCCGCTGCCCGACGCTCGCCCCGGGAGCCAGCTCAAGGCCGCGCCATTCGGGTTCGAGCTCAAGGCCCTGGCACACGGCACGGCGTCTCTCGATGGACACCTCGAAGGCGGCCCGCAGACTCGGGTCTAGGCCCGCGGCGCAGCTTTCCAGAACCTCGGCCGGGACGCGGAAACTAGGCGGCACGACGCGGTCGAAGCGTTCACAGAAACGACGCAGCGCCGCCTGCCCCTCCTGGGCTACCGCCTCGCAGATGGGCCGCACGACGTCGATGGCACGTTCCACATTGAAATCGGCCCGGGGCAACACCTGGCGGTATCCTCCGCGGTGCCCGGTCAGGTCTAGGGTGCGAATCACTCCGACATTCTAGGCTCATCGGCACCGGCGTCGTCCCCGGCGTCCGAAGTGAAAGCCGACAGCAGCATCACGGGGGTGATCGCCGCGAAGGGCCACAGCAGCACCGCTGGCCAGGAACGCAGCTCGAAGGCGATCTCGATCTCGTCCCCGGGCAGGGCGCGGGCCAGACGGATGTCGAAGGCCTCCGGGCCGAGCCAGGTGCCGACCCTCCAGCACAGGGCCGCCGCGGCCAGCGCCCCCAGCGTCGCGGCGAGGGTGACGAACCACCCGGTGCGCCGGAACCACAGCCAGCTCCACACCCCGAGTATCAGTCCGACCACTAAGCCGAGGATGCTGAACCAGGCGTCGATGGCGAACCAGGCAGCCAGATCCCGTTCGGGAGAGGGCACGGCCCGCAGGTCGGAGGTGAGGGCGAACCTGGGCAGACGCACCACCTTCTCCCAGACCAGGCCCGCGACGCACCCGAAGAGGACGATCACGAGCACATACCACCACAGCCACCGCCGGATCGCTGCCGCCGCGGCTTCCACCTGTTTCTCGCTCGTCGAACCGGTCACGGTCACAGGCACAGCCTACTGGCTCGCGACACAACTCGGCCCGAGCAGTGCCTTGAGGTCGGCGACTAGCGGGGAATCGGCATCCACCCGGAACCCGGCGCCCAACCGGAACAGGGTGGACTGCTGGGCGCCCTGGACCCGCAGCCGCACCTCGGTCGCGCCGGGATACTGCTCCAGCAGGCCGCGGATTCGTTCCACCGTGGGCGGGGTGCAGCGCACCACCGGGAGCACGATCACCAGCGGCCCGGTCTGGCCCTCGGCGTTGACCTCGGGGATCTTGACTTCCTGGGCGCGCAACTCTACGGCGTCGTTGGACTCGATGGCGGTGCCCTTGACAGAAACGATGATGTCGGTGACCAGTTGCGTGGCGACCTGGTCGTACTGGCGTGGGAACAGCACCACCTCGATGCTGGCCTCCAGGTCCTCGACGCTCACCCGCGCCCAGATCTCACCCTTCTTGTTGACCTTGCGGACGATGCTGGTCACCAGACCGCAGATCCGGGTCGACCCGCGGATCCCTTCGGCCGCCACGACCCGCGCGATCGGGGCGTCCCTTTCGGCGGCCAGCACATGCTGTAACCCATTGAGCGGGTGATCGGACACGTATAGCCCGAGCATCTCCCGCTCGAAGGATAACCGGGTTCGCTTGTCCCACTCCTCCAGTTCGGGAAGGGCCCGGTCCCCGACGGCCACATCGGCGGAATCGGTGCTGAGCCCGAACAGATCGTCCTGGCCGTTCTCGGCGTTGCGCTTCACCGTGATGACCGAGTCGATGGCGGCCTCGAAGACCTCCATCAGCGCGCGCCGGCTGTGACCCATGGAGTCGAAGGCACCCGCCTTGATGAGCGATTCCACGACCCTCTTATTGCAGATCGGAAGCGGCGCCTTGTCGAGGAAATCGAAGAAGTCGCTGGACTTGCCCACGTTCGCCCGGGCGCTGGTCCAGGACTGGACGACGGCGTCACCGACGTTGCGGACAGCGCCCAGCCCGAAACGGATATCTCTGCCCACCGGGGTGAACATCGCGTTGGACTCGTTGATGTCGGGAGACAGCACCTGGATGCCCATGCGGCGGCACTCGGCGAGGTATAGGGCGGACTTGTCCTTGTCGGCCCTCACCGATTGCAGCAGCGCCGCCATGTATTCGGCCGGGTAGTTCGCCTTGAGGTAGGCGGTCCAGTAGGCGATGAGGCCATAGGCGGCCGAGTGGGCCTTGTTGAAGGCGTAGTCGGAGAACGGCACGAGGATGTCCCAGACCGTGCGCATCGACTCCTCGCTATAGCCGCGTTCGGCCATGCCCTTGGAGAAAATCTCGAACTGGGCGTCGAGTTCGGCCTTCTTCTTCTTGCCCATGGCCCGCCGCAGCAGATCGGCGCCAGCGAGGGTATACCCGGCGAGTTTCTGGGCGATAGCCATGACCTGTTCCTGGTAGACGATCAGGCCATAGGTCTCGTTGAGGATGTCGGCTAGCGGCTCGGTCAGCTCGGGGTGGATCGGCTCGATCGCCTCCTTGCCGGTCTTGCGCCGGGCGTACTTGTTGTGCGAGTCGGCGCCCATCGGGCCGGGCCGGTAGAGCGCGACCACCGCGGAGATGTCGTCGAACTTGTCGGGCTGCATCGACCGCAGCAGCGTCCTCATGGGCCCACCGTCGAGCTGGAACACCCCCAGGGTGTCCCCCCGGGCCAGCAGCTCATAGGTGGGCTTGTCGTCTAGGGGCAAGGAGTCGAGGTCGAGGTCGATGCCGCGGTTGGTCGCGATGTTCTTGACGGCGTCGTCCATGACCGTGAGGTTGCGCAGCCCCAGGAAGTCCATCTTGATGAGCCCGAGTTCCTCGCAGCCGTGGTAATCGAACTGCGTGATGATCGCGCCGTCCTGCTCGCGCTTCATGATCGGGATGATGTCTTCCAGGGGGGCCCAGCTCATGATGACCCCCGCGGCGTGGACGCCCCACTGCCGCTTGAGGCCCTCGATGCCGCGGGCGGTGTCGACCACGAGTTTGGCTCCGGGCTCGTTGTCGTATAGCTCGCGGAACTCGGCGCCCTCGGGGTAGCGGGGGTGGCCGGTGTCGAACAGCGCGGTCAGCGGCAGGTCCTTGCCCATGACGGCGGCGGGCATCGCCTTGGTGAGCTTCTCACCCAGCGCGAATGGCATGTCCAGCACCCGCCCGGCGTCCTTGACGGCCTGCTTGGCCTTGATGGAACCGTAGGTGACGATCTGGGCCACCTTGTCGGAGCCGTATTTGTGCGTCACATATTCGATGACCTCGCCGCGGCGGCGCTCATCGAAGTCGATGTCGAAGTCGGGCATCGAGACCCGGTCGGGGTTAAGGAAACGCTCGAACAGCAGCCCGTGTTCGAGCGGGCACAGGTCGGTGATCCGCAGCGCGTACGCGCAGATGGATCCGGCGCCCGACCCGCGTCCTGGCCCTACCCGGATGCCGTTGCGTTTGGCCCAGTTGATGAAGTCGGCGACCACCAGGAAGTAGCCGGGGAACTTCATGCTGGTGATAGTCTTCATCTCGAAGCGCGCCCGGTCCTTGATCTCGTCGGTGAGGCCACCGGGGTAGCGCTGTTTGAGGCCCTCCCAGACGCACTCGGTGAACCAGCTCTCCTCGGTGTGGCCATCGGGGCAGTCGAAGCGCGGCATGTACTGGCCGATACCGGTGTCGAACTCCGTGGTGACGCGCTCGGCGATCGCGAGGGTGTTGTCGCAGGCCTCGGGGACCTCGGCGAAGAGCGCCCGCATCTCGGCCGCGGATTTCAGGTAATAGCCCGATCCGTCGAACTTGAACCGGCCCTGGTCGTTCTTGCGCGACCCAGAGTTGATACACAAAAGAATGTCTTGGGCCTCGGAGTCCTCCTGGTGCACGTAGTGCAGGTCGTTGGTGGCGACGAGTCCGAGGTTGAGGTCCTTGGCGATGCGCAGCAGGTCGCCGCGAACGCGGCGCTCAATGGCCAGGCCATGATCCATCAGCTCGACGAAGAAGTTTTCGGGACCGAAGATGTCGCGGAACTCCGCGGCGGAGGCCAGGGCCGAGTCATACTGTCCCAGCCGCAGATAGGTCTGCACCTCTCCCGAGGGGCAACCTGTCGTCGCCATCAGGCCCTTGGCATAGCGGTTGAGGAGTTCCCGGTCGGCCCTGGGCTTATAGAAATAGCCCTCCAGGCTGGATTTGGAACTCAGCCGGAACAGGTTGTGCATCCCGGTGGGGTTCTCGGCCCATATGGTCATGTGGGTGTAGGCGCCTTTGGAGGCCACATCGTCACCGGTGCCGTCGCCGAAAGAGACTCGCTTGCGTTCGCTGCGATGGGTCTTGGGAGTGAGATACGCCTCTAGGCCGATGATCGGCTTGACCGAGGTCTTCTTGGCGGCCTCCCAGAACGCGAAGGCGCCGAACATATTGCCGTGGTCGGTCATAGCGAGAGCAGGCATCCCCTGCCGCTCCGCGGCGGCGAACAATTCCCCCAGCCGGGCCGCCCCGTCCAGCATCGAGAACTCGGTGTGACAGTGCAGGTGAACGAAATTGTCTGCCATTGCTACCTCCTGCCGCGGGCCGAGACCCCACCTTAGCCGATCGGCGCGACGAGTTCGCAGTCCGGCCTCGGTCCCCTAAGGCGGGCGGAGCGGTGCCGGGTGGCCATCTTGGCCGCTTCCGTGGCGGCTAGGCAGGCTCAGGGCGGCAGACCTGGTGCGGGGTGCGGCGCCGGTCCTTCTCACGGAGGGGTAGCCGGTCTCCGGGCTCGTTGGGTGTGATCTATCACCAGGTGCCGGGGCCGGGCCAATCCGTTCGCTGCTAGCGTTGAGCGGGTGGATGTCTCAGTGACTGAGGAAAGGCCGGAAGCACACGAACTGGTTCAGCTTTACGACAGCGTCGGCTGGACGCTGTACACCGGCTCACCCTCCCGGCTGCATTCGGCGATCCTGGCCTCGGCTCACGTGGTCGCGGCACGATCCCAGGGCCGTCTGGTGGGCCTGGCCCGGGTGGTTGGCGACGGGCTGACGA
>JAUMYR010000156.1 GCA_030528545.1 Propionibacteriaceae bacterium | reverse complement strand
ACCCGGATGATCCCACCAGGACAACCCAGAAAAGCAGCGACCAGCACAAGGGCTCGGGCACAGCCCCCGAGTGCGGTAATCCCGTCCCGGGGCAGTAATGAAACCCCCGACGCACCCACGGAGGACAAGGCAACCCACAGACAGGACGGACACCCCAGGGTGAGCGGGGCAGGCACCCCGAAGATAAAAGACCTAAAGCGAACATGATCGGGGAAGGACACAACCATGCCGGAACCGAAGGATAAAGAAGAGCCACCAGCACCCTGAGGACAAAATCTGGAGCAGAAACGACCGGGGAGGACACCACCAGCCAAACCCCGGGCAGCGATGAAGAACCCCAGCACACCCACAGAGCACGAGGCGCCCCACAGACAGTGCGGATGCCCCGGGGTAAGCAGGGGTAAGACGCCCAAAACGCGCCCAAGCATCCCAGCACGCCCGGGGTGAGAGAACGCAGCCCTGGGCTGGCTGCCAGCTACCGCCAGACTAGAGTGCGGCCTGGATCGCGGTGATGGCGATGGTGTTGACGATGTCGTCCACGGTGGCGCCCCGGGAGAGGTCGTTGACCGGTTTGTTGAGTCCCTGCAGGACCGGACCGATCGCCACCGCACCGGCGGTGCGCTGCACCGCCTTGTAACCGATGTTGCCAGCGCTCAGGTCGGGGAAGATGAAGACCGTGGCCTGCCCCGCGACCGCCGAGCCGGGACGCTTGAGCTGGCCGACGCCCGGGTCGACGGCGGCATCGAACTGTAGCGGACCGTCGAGGGCCAGCTCCGGGGCCCGCTGGGCGGCGATCCTGGTTGCCTCGGCCACCAGGTCCACGTCGGGCCCGGACCCGGACTCCCCGGTCGAATAGGACAGCATCGCCACGCGGGGCTCGACGCCGAAGGCCTGGGCGGTCTGGGCCGAACTGAGCGCGATATCCGCCAGCTGTTCGGCCGTCGGGTTCGGGTTCACCGCGCAGTCACCGAAGACCCACACCCGGTCGGCCAGGCACATCAGGAAAGCCGATGACACCACCGAGACCCCCGGCGCGGTCTTGATGACCTCCAGCGCCGGGCGGATGGTGTGCGCGGTGGTGTGAACCGCGCCGGAGACCATGCCCCCGACCAGCCCCTCCAGCACCATCATGGTCCCGAAATAGGACACATCGGCAACGCGCTGCCTGGCCTGCTCAATCGTGACGCCCTTCTTCGCCCGCAACTCGGCGTAACGCTGGGCGAAACCCTCCAGCAGCTCGCTGGACGCCGGATCGATGACCTTCGCCTTGCTGATGTCCACCCCTACCTCGGCGGCCTTGGCCGCGACGACCCCGGGATCGCCGAGCAACGTCAGCTCGCATACCCCGCCCGCCAGCAGGCGTCCGGCGGCGGCCAGCACCCGGGGTTCGTCCCCCTCGGGCAGGACGATGTGCTGACCGGCGGCCCGGGCCCGCTCCAGGAGCCCGTGCTCGAACCGCAGCGGGGTCATGGCGAGTGGCCGGTTCCCGTCCAGGACCAGGCTCGGGTCGAGGGCCGTGGTGGTGCACGCCGCCCGCAGCGCCGTCGCCACGCTGGCCCGGGCCTGATCGACCTCCTCGATCGGCACCTCGGGGAAGGCCGCCGCCAACAGGCCACGCCATTCCTGACCGAGGCCGCCGCAGCAGACGATGGTCGCCGGGCTCACCCGGCCAGCGAGCCCCGCCACCGCGAGGGCCAGCAGCAGATCGGGACGCCCAGCGTCCATCACCGCCACGCAGCCCGGACGCAGGTGGGCCAGCAACTCGTCCACGTCGCCGCTGCTCACCACGGGAGAGGAGGAGGTCCACAGGTCCTGGCGGAGCACCCCGAGCACCGTCGCGTGCCTGGCCTCAGCCGCCGCGACCGCCGCCTCCGCCACCTCGTCCGGGGCCACCAGCAGCACCGGGACGCCGAGGGTGGCCGCCAGGTCGGCGTTGAGGTCGAACTCGAACGGGGCACAGGGCCCGCTCATCCGCGAGCCGAGCACGATCACCGCGTCATGGCTGGCCGCGACCTCGGAATAGCAGCTCAGCAGCCGGGACTGGCACCCCACCCGGTCGGACAGGGCCTCGGCGAGGCTCACCCCGGCGCACAGCTCCCCGCTCACCGGGTCGCCGTCCTCCTGGAAGGGACGCAGCACCGCCACCCGCTGGGAGTTCCGCAGCCATCTCTCCCGCACCTGCTCCACCAGGGCCTCAAGCGACACCTCGGGCAGGGCGCAGATCAGATACACAGCGCGACTCATCGGTTCAGCTCCTCAATACCTTGGCGATGATCTGGTCCAGGTTCTGGGGTTCTTTGCCCAGAGCCTGAATCACGGCCTTCTTGATCTGTTCAGCGCTCCTGGCCGGGGCCTGCTCGGCCTGCGGGGCCGGAGCCACCGCTTCCGGCTCGGTACCAGTCAGCCGGATGATCCGTATCCCCCGCTGCTGGGCGAACTCGGCAGCGGCGTCGGTGACGATGTCTGTGGGCTGGAACCGCAGTTCGGTGCATCCGGCGTCTGCGTATTCCCGGACGTCGGCCGTGGTGATGATCTGACGAGCCATGGTGAGTACTCCTAAAGTCCGCTGGCGAATCGGGTGCGCGTTGAACCGCGTCGCTGTCTAGGCCTGCCGCCGCAGGACCGCCGCCCGGGCATCGTCCTCATCTCCCGGGCCGCTCGGTGATGGGGTCGGCGAAACTTGCTACCCCCAGCGGGGTGACGAACATGGGTTCGGGAGCGATGGAGGTGCGGACCCCGGTCACCCGGGTCATCACCTCGTCGATCCCGGCGAAGGCGCAGGTGCCACCCACCAGCCAGATGTGGGGGACGTGGTGGTCTTCGATGACCTTGCCCACGATGGTGGCCATCTTCTCCATGACGGGGGCGACCATCGGGAACAGGCGGGCGTGGTTGGCTGGGTCGCGTTTCAGCATCTCGGCCTCCTCGAAGGGGATGCCCAGCGCCCCGGCGATCACAAGGGACAGGTGGGTCCCGCCGCTGGGTTCGTCGGCGGTGGTGACGATCTTGCCGTCCGAGACGATCGCGATACCGGTCGTCCCCCCGCCGATGTCCACCACGGCACCATCCGAGATGCCCAGCACCGCGTTGGCCGCTGTCGGTTCGTCCACCACGGCGGTGCACTCGATGCCCGCCCCCTCCAGCACGTAGCGGTGGGCCCTGTGGTCCCCCACGGACACGTCCGGCGGGATCGTGACGCTCCCCCGGTCCAGGGTGCGTCCGGTTTTGCGTTCCAGGCCTTCCTTGAGACCGGTGATGACCCGGACGGCCCCGGCGAAGTCCCACACGATCCCGTCGCGGACCACGTCGGCGAAGACGGACGCCCCGGCTAGCGGTTTGCCCGCGCCGTCGGTGACGAAGATGACGCTGAAGGCGGTCCCCAGGTCGACCCCAACCCGGATCGGGACCTCGGGCCGGATCTTGGCGGACCTTTTCTTCGTCGCGGCGGCGGCCGCAGCCATCACCTTCTCGACCGTTGTCATCGGCGCCCCGCCTTCAGGTGTAGGGCGACGAAGTAGAAGGCGCTGGACAGCCGGTTCAGGCCGTGGCAGATCGCGGCCCCGTAGGGAGGCGGAGGCTCGCCGAAGGTGTGCATCGCGGCGATCTCCAGCTCCCGGCACTGGGTGCGCAGCACGTTCAGCCAGTGCTGTAGCACCGGCTCGCTGGAATCGATGGTGAGGTGTTCGAGCCCCAGCGCGCTCAACGGGTCGTGGGTGGCCCGGTGCATCTCGGCCTCACTGACCTCGCCCAGGCTGAGTTCACCGCAGGGCCGCTCGTGGTACTCCGCGCTCAGCAGTTCCCGGCAATAGGCCGCCAGGGTGCCCAGGTCGGCCTCGGTGCGGGGGGCGTCCGAGTCCAGGGCGATCCGCTGCACCAGCAGCACCATCGCGTGCAGGGAATCGAGTTTTCCACGCAGCTCGATCCTGGGGTGGGTCTTGAGCGCGAAGTGGTCGTCGTCCAGCTGGGTCAGGGAGGACGGTTTCTTGGTGACCTCCCCACCGCAGGTCGTGCAGCGGGGATGATGCACCGGCTGCACCGGAAACACCGAGGGGGTGTCCCATCCCTGGTGGGTGCTTTCTGGTTTGGCCGGGGGCTTCGGGGGCTGGTCGTCCACGACGACGAGTTGCCACTGAGCGACGAAATCGGCGGCGGACGGGGACAGCCTCGCCCCGGCCGGAACGACCACCTGGGCACCAACCACCGGGCAGCGAAGCTGCTCCCTCAGTTGTGCCTCGGTGACCACCCTCATTCCTGATTCCCCCAGTCAGCGGGGAAGGTGATGTAGACGAACTTGGTCCAGCTCGGGGTGCCGAAGGTGATCCGCGATCCCTTCGGGATGAAGAAAATGTCACCCGGATAACCGACCTGATCACCGCCGTCTCCGCCGAGGTGTAACTCGCCTTCCAGCACCACCTGCACCTCGTCGTAGGTGAAGTCCCACCAGAAGCTGCCCTCGGTGAGAGTCATATATCCCGCGGCCATCGGCGAACCATCGGCGGCGGTGACGACATCCCCCACCTGAACCTTCTGATCTGGGCCGGGGCCCGGCTGGTCGAAGGGCGACAGTACCGCGGATCGTTGCCGGGCCAGCTTGACCGGATGCTTCCCGGTGGGGGTCTGCTCCCCGGTCGAGCCCAGCATCGCGGCGACGATCGTGCGGACCTTTTCCTCCAGCCCAGCCTCCCCGCTCACCGGGACCGGACTCGCCCCGGTGGCGGCAGCAGGAGCAGACGGATCGAGGGTGATTCCCCGCTCGCGCGCGATGTCGCGGGCGAGCGGGGTGACCACGGCCCCTGGGGGCACGTGGAGTGGTTGTCCAGGATGGGCGGCGAGCACATCGTCGGCCACAATCACCGTCGTCGGCATATCAGATCCGTTCTCGGGTCAGGTTAGGTGTCACGCTCAGCCGAGCTTGGGGAGGATGCCTTCGACATCTCCGTGCGGACGCGGGATCACGTGCACCGAGATGAGTTCGCCGACCCGGCCAGCGGCTGCCGCACCAGCGTCGGTGGCGGCCTTGACCGCGCCAACGTCCCCGCGAACCATGACCGTCACGTACCCGGCGCCGATCTGTTCCTTACCGATCAGCTTGACGTTGGCCGCCTTGACCATCGCGTCGGCGGCCTCGATGGCACCGACGAGACCCTTGGTCTCGACCATGCCGAGGGCGATCATCTGAACGTCTGCCATTGGAGTACTCCTTTGTGTGGTGGCTGATATGCCAGTTTCGACTGGATTTAGTTGTTGTTCAATTGTGGTCGGTTCCTCCCCCGATGGGGGGACGGAACGGGTTTTCGCGGCCAGCCTGCGTCGCGGCCGGGTATCAGTTGTCGCGGTCATCGGCGTTCACCCCGCATCTCTTGCATGACAAGCCGGACGACCCGCTCCACGAGCTCCGAGTCCTCCATCTGGCGGGGCTCGGTACCAGAGCCGAGGCGTCCACCATGGGCCCGGGCCACCGGCGGCGCATCCCTCAGGTGGTAGGCCAGGCGCTTGATATTCAGCACATGCTCCACGGTGATGTTGTCGCTGACCACCGCCCCGCCGAGCCCGCCGGGAGCCAGCGTCAGGGAGGGCCGGATTCCGGTGGTGGAACCCACCCCGCCCAGGCATCCCCAGGTGTTAACCAGGACGCGGAAGGCGGGCTTCTCCACCCCGAAGGCCAGGATCGATTCCTCGTCCTCGGAATGGATCGACACCGAGTGGCCGTCCCCGCCGAAGGTCAGCAGTTGCATCGCACGCTCGCAGCCAGCCCGCCACCCGTCCACGGTCATGAAACC
>JAUMYR010000155.1 GCA_030528545.1 Propionibacteriaceae bacterium | reverse complement strand
GTAGTCCGGGCCATATGCCCCGGGGGCCGGACGCCGCTTCCGCATCGGGGCCGTGACCCCGGGTGCGAGCCTGCGGGTAACGATGAGGAAGCCGGTGTGTCCGGTCGTGCCATGGCCGGGCCGGATAGCCAGCCCCTCGGCGTGCCAGTCGCGGGACATGGTCTCGAAACCATGAGGTTCGGTGAAACCGCCGTGGGCGCGGATGGTGTCCATCGTGCGGCCCAGCTGCGTCGCGGTGGCCACATAGCAGACCAGGACTCCGCCGGGGACCAGGCGTTGCCCAACGGCCTCGATGCACTCCCACGGTGCCAGCATGTCCAGCACCGCGCGGTCGATCTGCTCCTCCCCGATCGCCTCCACCAGGTCACCGACCCGCACGCTCCACGCCGGGTGCTCACCCCCGAGGAAGGCGGTGACATTGGCCACGGCGACATCGGCGAACTGCTGGCGCCGCTCATAGGAGAACAGCCTCCCGGAGGGGCCGATCGCACGCAGCAGGGCAAGGCTCAAGGCTCCCGAGCCCACCCCGGCCTCCAGGACGCGAGCCCCCGGGAAGATGTCTCCCCACATGAGGATCTGCGCGGCGTCCTTCGGGTAGATCACCGCCGCGTCGCGGGGCATGGTGACCATGAACTCGCTGAGGATCGGACGCATCACGAGGAACTGCATCCCGCCCACCGAAGTCACGACCACCCCGTCGGGTCCCCCGATCAGGTCATCGTGGCTGATCCCCCCCTTGGTGGTGTGAAAGACCTTGCCCTCGGCCAGCACCACCGAGTGTTTGCGTCCCTTCGGGTCGGTCAGGGTGATGCGTTCCCCGGGGCGCAGCGCTCCGGTCCTGACCCCGGAATATTCGCCAGCGTAAGTCATCGGTGTGCCTCCCACAATCGGTTTAGATCCTCAATTCCCACCCCAGCCAACGTGGGCAGCACGACCCGGCGCGGGGCCTCGCCGATCGGCACCTGGTCCGGCACGGCGATCACGACCGCTCCGGTGGCGTTCGCGGCCGCAGTGCCCGAGACCGAGTCCTCCACGATCACGACATCCTCGGGGTCCAGCCGAAGCTGGCGCAGAGCTTCCTGGTAGCCCTCGGGATCCGGCTTGGGGCGCCGCACGTCCTCACCGCCGATCACGATCCGGAAGGGGTGCTGCCCCAACGAAGCCAGCGCGACCTCCAGCAGGGCACGGGGGCTCGACGAGACCAGAGCCGAGCCCATCCCGTGGCTCACCATCTCACCCAGCAGTTCGGGGACGCCGGGGCGCAACGGCAGCGGGCCCGAGGAGAAAGCCACGAGCATGTCGCGCTCAATCTGGGCGGCGACCTCGGCCGGGGTGAACCCTCGCCCGGGCAGCAGCCCAGAGATGAACTCAGCGGTCACCGCCATGCTGGTTCCCACGAGTTTGTGGGCGATCTCTTCGCTCCAGGTCCCGCCGTGGCGCGAGACGAACTGGCCCTGCACCCGAGCCCATACCACTTCGGTGTCGGCCAGGGTGCCGTCGAAATCCCACAGGATTGCTTTCACGAGAGCCTCACTTGGCGCTGAAATAGATGGCTTCTGGATGGTGGACGATGAAAGCGTCGGTCGACTGTTCAGGGTGCAACTGCAGCTCCTCACTCAGTTCGACCCCGATGCGTTCGGGATTCAAGATATCGGTCAGCTTCCTGCGGTCCTCCAGGTCGGGACAGGCCGGATAGCCGAAGGAATAGCGGCATCCCCGGTAGTCCTGATCCTTGATGGCGGCCGGAATGTCGGAAGAGACGGCGGAGAAACCGAGTTCCTCGCGCACCCGGGCGTGCCACATCTCGGCCAGAGCCTCGGTCAGCTGAACGCTGAGCCCATGCAATTCGAGGTATTCCCGGTAGGCATTGGACTCGAATAGCCGCTGCGTGGAGCGGGCGACCTGGGCTCCCATGGTCACCAGCTGGAAGGCGATGACGTCAGGGCCGTGCTGGGCGGCCTCGGCCTCGTCCCGGAAAAAGTCGGCCAGGCATAGTTTGCGGTCTCGCCGCTGCCGCGGGAACGTGAAACGGGTGAGCTCGCTCCCCGAGTGCTCGTCCAGCACGATGAGGTCCTCACCGCGGGAGAAGCAGGGATAGTAGCCATAGACCACACCGAAATCAGCCAGGTTCTCGGTCTTGATCCGGTCTAGCCACATCCGCAACCGCGGCATGCCCTCAGTCTCGACCAGTTCCTCGTAGGAGGCCCCATCGCGCAGCCCCTTGAGGCCCCACTGGCCCATGAAGGTCGCGCGGTGATCCAGCCAGGCCGCGATGCCGGCCAGCGCGATGCCTTTGGCGACCCTGCTTCCCCAAAACGGCGGGGTCGGCACGTCGACGCCGCGAGCGACCTCACTGCGCACTCCAAGTTCGGGTTCGATGATTTCGATCAGGGGGCGGTTCGCGATCCGGCGGGCACGGATCTGCGGCAGTTTCGCCCCGGGCTCGCCACGTTTCACCGCCATGACTGCGTCCATGAGGGCTAGCCCCTCGAAGGCGTCCTTGGCATAGCGCACCTCACCGGCGAACTGCTCGTTGAGGTCGTGTTCGACGAAGGCGCGGGTGAGCGCGGCACCACCGAGCAGCACCGGATAGCGGGTGCCCACTCCTTGCCGGTCCATCTCAGCCAGGTTGTCCTTCATGACCATCGTCGATTTCACCAGCAGCCCCGACATCCCGATCGCGTCGGCGTCGTGCTCCTCGGCCGCCTCAATGATCGCCTGGATCGGCTGCTTGATGCCGAGGTTGATGATCCGATAGCCGTTATTGCTGAGGATGATGTCGACCAGGTTCTTGCCGATGTCGTGGACATCGCCGCGGACCGTGGCCAGGACCAGTGTGCCTTTACCGGCGGCGTCTTCGGCCTTGTCCATGTGGGGCTCCAGGTAGGCCACCGCCGACTTCATCACCTCGGCTGAAGCCAAGACGAAGGGAAGCTGCATCTTCCCCGCACCGAATAGTTCGCCGACGGTTTTCATCCCGGCCAGCAGATCCTCGTTGACGATCTCCAGCGCCGCCTTGGACGCCAGCGCTTCGTCCAGATCCTCGGTCAGGCCCTCGGCCTCGCCATCGATGATGCGCCTGCGCAGCCTGGTCCACAAGTCGAGTTCGGCGAGTTCGTCTGCCCGGGACCGGACCGAGGCGGCTTTCACTCCGTCGAAGAGTTCCAGGAAGCGGGCTAGCGGGTCGTAGTCGCCTTCGCGCCGGTCGTAGACCAGGTCGAGAGCCACCTGGCGCTGTTCTTCGGGGATGCGATCGATCGGCACGATCTTGGCGGCGTGGACGATCGCCGAGTCCAGGCCAGCCGCCACGCACTCGGCGAGGAACACGCTGTTGAGCACGATCCTGGCCGCCGGGTTGAGGCCGAAGGATACATTCGAGACACCGAGGGTCGTGCCTACCCCGGGGTAGCGGCGCTTCAGTTCCCGGATCGCCTCAATGGTTTCGATGGCGTCCCGGCGGGTCTCCTCCTGTCCGGTGGCGATGGGGAAGGTCAGGCAGTCGACCAGGATGTCGCCGACATCCATCCCCCAGTCCGTGACCAGGGTGTCGATGAGCCGGGACGCTACCCGAATCTTCCACTCGGCCGTGCGGGCCTGGCCCTCCTCGTCGATGGTCAGCGCCACCACCGCAGCGCCGTGTTCCACGACCAGCGGCATGATCTGGGCGAAGCGAGAACCGGGTCCGTCGCCGTCTTCGAAGTTGACCGAGTTGATGACGCATCGCCCGGCCAGGGTCTCCAGACCGGCGGCCAGGACGCCCGGCTCGGTGGAATCCAGCACGATCGGCAGGGTCACGCTGGTGGCGAGCCGGGAGGCCAGCTCGCGCATGTCCGCGGCTCCGTCGCGGCCCACATAGTCGACACACAGGTCGAGCAGGTGGGCCCCCTCACGGGCCTGCTCCTTGGCGATCCGGACGCATTCGTCGTAATCGGCAGCGAGCATCGCCTCACGGAAGGCCTTGGACCCGTTGGCGTTGGTACGTTCTCCGATGCTGAGGTAGCTGGCGTCCTGGGCGAAGGGAACCTCCACATAGAGGGACGAGGCGGCGTTGTCGGAGGCGGCTTTGCGCGCAGGAATCTCGCGTCCGCCGATCCGTTCGCCGAGGAGCCCGATGTGCTCTGGCGTGGTACCGCAGCAGCCCCCCACCAGCGCGAGGCCAAACTCGGCGGTGTAGGCCTCTAAAGCCTCGGCGAGCCCCTCGGCGCCGAGCGGATAACGCGCGCCCTCGGCGCTCAGCACCGGAAGGCCCGCGTTGGGCATTACCCCGATCGGAATCCGGGCGTGGCGGGACAGGTGGCGCAGGTGTTCTGCCATCTCGGCCGGGCCGGTGGCGCAGTTGAGCCCGATCAGGTCGATGCCCAGCGGCTCCAGGGCCGTCAGCGCCGCACCGATCTCGCTGCCGAGCAGCATGGTGCCAGTGGTCTCGACCGTGACGTTCACCAGCACCGGTAGGTCGACCCCGGCCTGGGCGGCGGCCCGCTTGGCTCCGATCACCGCGGCCTTGGTCTGCAACAGGTCCTGACAGGTTTCGATCTGTACCGCGTCGATCCCTCCGCGGATCATCGCGGCGACCTGGTCCTGATAGGCGTCCCGGATGGCGGCGAAACCGATCTGGCCAAGGCTCGGCAGTTTGGTCCCAGGGCCAATCGACCCGAGCACGAAGCGCGGCCTTTCGCTCGTGGCGAACTCGTCGGCGGCGGCCCGGGCGAGCCGGGCTCCGGCCTCGGCCAGTTCGCTTAGCCGCCCGGGGATGCCGTACTCGGCGAGGGCGGCCAGGTTCGCCCCGAAGGTATTGGTCTCGACGCAGTCTGCCCCCGCGGCGAGATATCCACGGTGCACCTCTTTCACCAAGTCGGGACGGGTTAGGTTGAGCACCTCGTTGCAGCCTTCCAGCCCCTCAAAATCCTCCAGCGTGAGGTGGAACCCTTGCAACATGGTGCCCATCGCTCCGTCGGCGACGATGACACGATGGCCGAGAAGACTACGCAATGGGCTGATCACGCGAGCAAGGATAGGCGAAAGTGGCTCTCGGGTACGATGGCGTTCATGTCTTCACACTCGCCCGGACTCCGCTCACCGGTGGTCGTCATGGCCTTCGGTGGCTGGAACGACGCTGGGGACGCCGCGAGCGGCGTGCTGCATCACCTGCGTGAGCACTACCCGAGCGAGTTCGTCTCTGAACTGGATTCCGAGGACTATTTCGACTACCAGGCCACCCGTCCCATGGTGCGCAACAGCCCGGGCGGACGGGTGCTGTCGTGGCCTCGGATCACCGTGACCAAGGTCGTGCTGCCCGACCGGGACCTGGTGGTTTTCGAGGGACCAGAACCCAGCCTCAGGTGGCGCAGGTTCACCGCAGAGCTGGTCTCCGAGGTCAAAAGGATCGGCCCGGAGACCATCGTGTTGCTGGGGGCCATGCTTTCCGATACCCCACACTCCCGTCCGCTTCCGCTGAGCGGCTCTGCTCACGACGAGGAACTCGCCAGGCGCCTGGGCTTGCAGCCCAGCAATTACGAGGGCCCGACCGGGATCGTGGGAGTGCTGGCCGACGCCTTCTCCCGTCTTGAGCTACCGGTGGTGTCGCTGTGGACCGTGGTCCCGCACTACGTCGCGAACCCACCGAGCCCGAAAGCGACCAAGGCGCTGCTCAACGCGCTGGAGAGCGTGCTGGGCGCACCCCTTGACCTGGGCCGGTTGCCGCAGGCCATTACCGAATGGGAACGTAAGGTCAACGAGCTGGCCTCCGACGACACCGAGATCGCCGATTACATCGCGACCCTGGA
>JAUMYR010000007.1:41944-43653 GCA_030528545.1 Propionibacteriaceae bacterium | reverse complement strand
GTCGGCTCATCGGCCAGGATCAGGGCGGGGCGGTTCACCAGGGCGCGGGCCACCGCCACCCGCTGGCGCTGGCCGCCGGAGAGCCGGGACACCCGCTGATCGGCGAACTCGTCCAGACCGACCTCGGCGATGGCGTCCAGGACGCGCCCCCGCCGCTCCCGGGCAGGCATCCGCTTCGCCGCATAGTGCAGGGGCAAGGCCACGTTGTCGGCGACGGAACCGGACTCGATGAGCGCGTAGTCCTGGAACACATAGCCGAACATCTCGTTGCGCAGCCTCGCCAGGGCACGATCCGAGCGGCGGCCGACGGGTTGCCCGGCCACACTCACCTCACCGGAATCCGGCACGACTAGGTGCCCGATGACGTTGAGCAGGGTGGACTTGCCGCACCCCGACGGGCCGGTCACCGCGATCAGGTCGCCAGCCGAGATCTCGGCGCTCACCCGGTCCAGCGCGGTGATCTGGGAATCGCCGAGCGGGTATCTCTTCACCACCTGACGCAGCGAGATCATTGCGTCTCCGTTCTCAGTAGTTCCACCAGCGGTGTGCTCCGCAGCACCCAGTCGGCATAGGCCGAGGCCACCAGCTGCAGCGTCGCCGCGCCCGCGACCAGATACCAGAAGATGGGCGTCACCGTCGGCAGCACGCTCGACAGGAAGGCCAGGACGCCCAGCGCGGGCACGAAGAACAGCGGGGTCAGCATCACCTGCAGCCGGACCCGCAGCAGCCACAGGGGCGCCCCATAGGCCCGTTCGATCGCGTAGTCCCGCAGGCGGGAGCGCACCAGGCCCGCCAGCATGAAGCCGGTGCTCGCGACCGCAGCCGCCGTGAGCGCACAGAACAGCGCGAGCATCAGGCGTCCCACACCCAGCATCTCCTCGTAGATGCCATCGGCCCGCTCGTTCAGCCGCTGGAGGACGACGCCGTAATCCTTGGTCAGCGAGACCGCCCGCACATAGGCCGCCACATCGTCCGGGCTCGGATCGGGCAGCACCAGGCGGGAGGCGATCTCTTCGTGCCACACGTCGGGGAAGCCCCGCTCATAGGGCGCGATGACCACCACGCCCCGATCCAGGAAGAGGTAATTCATCAGCGGATCGAGGAAACCCGCCCCGAGCGGCAACCGCCCGGCGACCACCGCGCTGATACCGCCCACCCGGACGTGCTGTCCGACCTCGACCGGGGCATTGCTGCCCGCGTAAGCGAGCGGACCCTCGGCGGTGGGCAGCCCGTTATTGCGGGCGAAATCGCCGAACCCGACCACCGCGGGCACCCCGGACGAGGTGGTCTCGTTCGCCAGCATCGAATGGGCGCCGCTGCCCGGACGAAGGTAGTGCTCCAGCCGCTCCGCGAGCTGGGGCGGCAGCCCCGACCGAGACAGCACCGGTCCCGTGGAGAAACTCGTGAAATAGACCGCGTTACGTTCCCTGGCCTCGCCGGTGACGGCCAGCGCCCGGGAGATGCTGTTCACCGAACCGCTGGAAGCGCCGAGAGCGAACCCGACCACGGCGACCTGAACCGCGATGAGAAGGGCCTTGAACCCGAGACGCCACACGTCGCGCAGCGCGGACCGCAACTGGTACATCATTGCGGCCTCACCAGCCTCAGCGGGGTCAGCGCCACGCCCACCGCCCACAGCATCGCCAGGCTCGCCGCGGCGACCCCGGCCACCGCGGCCCCGAGCCAGACCAGCGGCACGGGGAACTCAG
>JAUMYR010000007.1:35281-41844 GCA_030528545.1 Propionibacteriaceae bacterium | reverse complement strand
GCCTCGGCGAGGTCCCGGGCCTGGGACTCGTCCCCGGCCCGGACGTAGTAGGTGCCGAGGAAGGCCTCGTCGCTGAACAGCACATACCAGCTGGTCACGAACCGGTCCCCGCCGACCGGGCGGAACCAGCCCACGGCCTGCCAGGACGGGTCGAAGTACAGCTCCGGCCGCTCACCGACGAAGGACCCCGCGTTCAGCATCATGCGCCGCGTCCGGCCCCGGAAATCCTCAGTGTTCAGCCCAGACCCGCTGGTCAGCTCGTGGGTCAGGAATCCGGCCGAGTCGTGGAGGCCGTGGCGCGGCCCCTCGTTGCCGACGCCGTCCAGCACCACGGTGCACTCGGCGCGGCCGAGCACCCCGGCCGCCCTGTCCAGGGCCTCCCGGACCTGCTGCGGCTCCGGGAAGCCCCGGCTGGGGTCGGCCACCACATCGAGGATCACCGCTCCGGGCATCCCGAAGGTCGCCATGCGGTACTGCTGGTTCCGCGACTCCAGCAGGCCCAGAAACACCCCGGTCATGAACAGGACCAGCAGGTTACAGAAGAAGACCGCCCTCCTCACCGCCGATCGGACCCCCAGACTGGGAAACCGTGACGGGAGGGGACCGGTATCGGTCCCGCGGCCACCAGCGGCGCTGCCCGGACCTCAGGCATCACACCACTCCCGGGAGCCATCCCCTCCCGGGAGGCTAACCTGTCTGTCCGGGACCGAGTGGCGGCCGGGCACCGGCGCGCAATAACCGGGCCACTGCCTGGGCCTGACCCCAGCCGACTCATGTTCTCAGTCGTCAACCCGGTGTCCTTTCGCCGGTGCACCAGCTAGCTGACAACCAGGATAGCCGTGGACCGTGCTCCGGCGGGCACCTAAAGGCCGGGAGGAAAACCCCGCCCGGGCCGGTCTCACAGCCGCGGATCGACGGGGTCGGACTCCAGCGCCAGGATCGCGAACACCGCCTCGTGGACCCGCCACAGCGGTTGCCCGGCCACCAGCCGCTCCAGGGCCTCCAGCCCGAGGGCGTACTCGCGCAGGGCCAGGGCGCGCTTGCGTGCCAGGTTGCGCTCGCGCAGCCTGGCCAGGTTCTCCGGCTCGGTGTAGTCGGGGCCGTAGATGATCCGCAGGTACTCCCGGCCGCGCACCTTGAGTCCGGGCTGCACCAGCCCGCGCCGCCCCCGGGTCAGGTTGGCCAGCGGTTTGACGACCATGCCCTCCCCGCCCGCGGCGGTCAGCTCCTCCCACCAATCGGTCCCGGCCCGGCGGGAGGCCGCATCGGCCAGGTCCACCACCAGGCGATCGGTGCGGCAGAACCGCTCCGAGACCTCGGCCAGAAGGTCGGCGATCGCCAGATGCCACAGGTGGTCGCGCTGCGCGTAGGTCCCGGATGAGGAGGCCAGGAGCTGGAAGGGAGCGATCCGCACCCCGTCCAGTCCATCGGTGGGCCAGCAGTAGCGTTCCACCGCTCCCCGGAACGCCTCGGCGTTGGCCCTCCTGGCCGCGGTGCGGCGGGCCAGCCCGGCCACGTCCAGGCCGCGCGCGGCAGCCGCGGCGAGCGCGTCCCCGGCCGCCGAACAGGCATCCACCGCCGCGGCGCCGACCGGGCGGTACTGCTCGTCCAGCAGCCCTTGGGCCTTCAGCGACCACGGCAGCACCTCGGTGTCGAACAGCACCCATTCGGCGCCGAGCTCGTCCCACAGCCCGGCCGCCGAGACCGCAGCGGCGACCTCGGCGCTCAGGCGCGCGGTCAGCCCGGCATCGAAGAAGGGACGCCCGGTGCGGGTCCACAGCTCCCCGCTACCGTCGGCGGCGACCTTGAGCACGCCCCGGCTGCCCATGTGCTTGGACTCACAGATCACCTGGTCAACGCCCCACTCGGCGTACTGGCTGAAGGCCTCGTCCGGGTGCTCCAGCAGGCCCTCGTGGCGGCTGGTCGCCACCGGCGACATGGTCGGGGGCAGATAGGCCAGCCGGGCAGGATGCAGCGCGAACCGGCTCATCACCTCCAGCGCCCCGGCCGCCTGATCGGCCTCGACCTTGATCCGGCCCAGCAGACTCGTCTCGACATAGCGCACCCCGGCGACATCGGCGAGCCGCAGTTCGGCGGCGTCCCGCGCCGGTGGACGCAACGGCCTGACCGGCGGGTAGTACTCCCGCTCGGCCGCCACCTGCACGGTCTCCCGCTCGGGGTAGCGCAGGGCGCTCAGCGCCCCGCCGAAGGCGCAGCCGGTGTCGAGGCACAGCGTGTTGTTGATCCACTCCAGGGTAGGAACCGGGGTGTGTCCGTACACCACCATCGCCGAGCCCCGGTAGTCGTTGGCCCAGGGGTAGCGCACCGGCAGCCCAAACTCGTCGGACTCGCCGGTGGTGTCGCCATACAGCGCGAAAGCCCGGACCCGCCCCGAGGCCCGGCCGTGATAGGCCTCCTTGAGCCCGGCGTGGGCGACGACCAATCGCCCACCGTCCAGCACGTAGTGGGCGACGAGAGAACCGACGAAGTCCCGCACCTGGGCGCGGAAATCCTCCGGTTCAGCGTCCAGCAGCCGCAGGGTCTCGGCCAGGCCGTGGCTCGGGTTCACCCGCGCACCGTTCAGCGCCCGCTCCAGCTTCGCCTCGTGATTGCCCGCCACACACAGCGCGTGACCGGACGCGACCATCCCCATCACCAGCCGCAGCACCCCCACCGGGTCGGGGCCGCGATCCACCAGGTCGCCGACGAACACCGCCGTGCGCCCGGCCGGGGGTACCGCGTCCACCGCGCGTCCCCGGTCGTCGTGCACCAGGTCATAGCCCAGCCGGGCCAGCAGCGCCGCCAGCTCGGACAGGCAGCCGTGCACGTCCCCGATCACGTCGAACGGCCCGGTCAGGTCGCGCCGGTCGTTCAGCAGCGGCTCGCGGACGATCTCGGCCGCTTCCACCTGGTCCGGGGTGAGCAGGTGGACGCGGCGGAAACCCTCCTTGCGCAGCCCCTTGAGGCCGCGGCGCAGGTCGGCGGCCTGGCGGTCGATGACCCCGGGCCCGACGACGCGGTCCCGGTGGGCGTCCCGGTCCTTGGCGAGGGACGGCGGCACGTCGAGCACGATCGCGACCGGCAGCACGTCGTGGTCCTTCGCCAGCGCGATCCATTGCCGCCGGGCAGCAGCGGTGACATTGGTCGCGTCCACCACCGTGAGCCGGTTCCCGGCGAGCCGCTTGCCCGCGATGTAGCCCAGCACGTCGAAGGCGTCGGACGAGACCTCCTGGTTGGTGGCGTCGCCGCTGACCAGCGCGCGACAGAAATCGGAGGACAACACCTCGTAGGGCCCGAAGTGCCGGGCGGCGAAGGTCGACTTGCCCGACCCTGAGATGCCCACCAGCACGACCAGACAGGTCTCGGGGATGGCGATCCTCATGAGACCACCTCGAACCAGGCGAGTTGGGTGGGGCAACCATGGGTGGGGTCAGCCTCACCCACGCCGCGGAACCCCACCCGGTAGCCGAAGCGTTCCGCGACCTGGTGAGCCCAGGCCTCGAACTCGGCCCTGGTCCACTCGAACCGGTGATCGGGATGCCGGAACCCACAGATCCCATAGACCCGGTTGTACTCGGCGTTCGGCGTGGTCATGACCACGTTGCGGGGACGCAGCGCGAACACCGTGCGCTCCAGGTCGCCCAGCCGGGCGGGGTCGAGGTGTTCGATCACCTCGGCCAGCACCACAGCTTGGGCCCCAGCCAGCCGGTCGTCCACATAGGTGAGCGAGGACTGGGCCAGGTCAACCCGGCGGCGCTGCCGCTCGGGTAACTCCTCGAGGCGCAACCGGCGAGAGGCACGCTCCAGCTCGGCGGCCGACACGTCCAGCCCGAGCACGTGCCCGATCCGGGGATCGGCCAGCAGATCGGCGATCAGCGCGCCCTCACCGCATCCGGCGTCCACCACCCGCCGCACCCCCGCCTCGGCGAGCACCGCCCGGATCGCGTCCCGGCGCTGCGCCGCCAGCGCGGGACGCTGCCGCGGCGCCCGGTCCCCGGCGGGATCCCCCGTGGGGCAAGGGTCCTCGTCAAGGCTGTCCCACCCGGCGGATGCCTGGGCGACCAGGGACCGCTGCCCGGCCAGGTAGCGGTGGGTGATCTCCTCGCGCAGCGGATGGGCGGGCAGCCAGGAACCCCCGTGAGCCAGCAGCTTGTCCACCTCGCCGGAGTCGACCCAATAGTGTTTCGACCCGTCGAGCACTGGCAGCAGCACGTAGAGGTGGGCCAGGGCCTCGGCCAGCCGGTGGTGCCCCCTCAGGACGCACCGGCTGGGCCCAGACGCTGGCGGGTCACACTCCACCCGCCAGCCCAAAGGGCCGAACATCCCGGCGGCCAACCCGGGCGAGGGGAGGGCGGCGAGGGTGACCTCCAGCCCCCACCTCACGTCGACCAGGTCGGGCCGGGTATGACAGGTGCCCTTCAGCGCGGTGCCGAAGATCCGCTTGATCGCTACCGCCAGCAGCGAGGACGCGGCATAGGGCCGGTCGTTGACGTAGGCGGCCAGCGCGAACCCGCCCGCGCGAAACCGGCGGTTGCGGACCAGGCCGACCGGGTCGACCTCCACCTGCAACACGACGGTCGTGCGTTCCGGCGTCGCCTCGGGGTAGTACACCCAGCCGGTGCCGAAGCTCAAGGCGAAGTCCTGCACCTTGCCGGGGTGCTTCGCGAGCAGGTAACCGATGTCGGTTGCGTCACTGTCCGGCCGGGTTGCGGTCAAGCTGAGAAACACCCAGTCAGGCTACCGGACAGGTTCGGTCAGGCGCCGTGGTGGGCCTCGTCGACGGCCGACTGATCGGGGCGGCGCGCCAGGTTGACCACGGCGGCCACCAGGCCGCCCCACAGGGTCAAGATGGCGACGACCATCATGATGATGGCGGTGGGGCTCACGCGGTGACCTCCTTGGCGTGGTCGTGTTCGTTGTTGTGCTCGTCGAAATCGAGCTGGACTCCCTTGCGCCACGGCAGCAGGGTCAAGACCACGCCGATGACGAGCAGAGAGCCAGCCATGCCCCAGCCGAACACCCCCAGCAGCCCGAGCGGATAGCCCTCATAGGGTTCGGCGATCTTGCTGGCGAACTCGGTGTAGAGGATGTAGCCGAGCACCAGCGGGACGACCCCTCCGGCGAACACCAGCCAGATGCGTCCGGCCTTGAAACTGGAGTGAGTATCCAGGTGCCGACGCAGGGTTGGCAGCTTGCGGCAGACCCACGAGACGGCGACGATACAGGCGAAGGCGCCAGCGAGGATACCGAACTTGTTGACGAATTCATCGGTGATGTCGAGGAAGTACAGGCCGGTCGTGGTGGACAGCAGCACTAGCGACGCGAGCGCCATGGGGACCCCCACGGCGAGGGTAGCGCTGCGCTTGGGGATACCCATCTTGTCGCGAACCGCGGCGACAACGACCTCCACGATGCTCATCAGCGAACTGAACCCAGCCACCGTCAGCGAACCGAAGAACAACACACCGATGACCGCGCCGAAGGGAGCCTGGGACAAGATGGTCGGGAAAGCGACGAAGGCCAGGGCGATGCCGCCGCTGGCGACGTCCTTCACCTGGGTGCCCGCGATCTGGGCCATGAACCCGAGGGCGGCGAACACGCCGATACCGGCCAACAGCTCGAAGCTGGAGTTGGCGAAGCCGACCACCAGGCCAGAACCTGTGAGGTCGGTCTTGCGTTTCAGGTAGCTGGAGTAGGTGATCATGATGCCGAAGCCCACCGACAGCGAATAGAAGATCTGGCCGTAGGCCGCCGCCCACACCGAGGGATCAGCCAACGCGGCCCAGTCCGGGGTGAACAAAGCATTCAGCCCGGCCACGGCTCCCGGCAGGAACAGCGCGTAGACCACCAGGATCAAGAACATGACGAGCAGCAACGGCATGAACACCAGGTTGGCCCAGGCCAGTCCCTTGTTGACGCCCAGCGCGATGATGACCAGAGTCGCCGCCCACACCAGCGCGATCGGGATCACCAGGGAAGGCACGAAGTCGAAACCAACACCTGGGGTCTCGGCGAGCTTCAGGAAGTCGCCGAACAGGAAGCTCTTGGGGTCATCTCCCCAGGCCAGGTTCACCGAGAAGACGGTGTACATTGCCGCCCAGGCCACGACCGCGGCGTAGTAGATGCCGATGACGAAGCAGACCATGACCTGCCACCAGCCCAACGTCTCGGTCCACTTACCCATGCGGCGCAACGCCAGGGGAGCGCTGCCCCGGTAGCGGTTGCCGATCGCGTAGTCGAAGAACAGCAAAGGGATGCCTGCGCTCAGCAACGCGATCAGATAGGGCAGCATGAAGGCGCCACCACCGTTGTTGAACGTGACGTAAGGGAAACGCCAGATGTTGCCCAGGCCGACGGCCGACCCGATCGCGGCCAGGATGAAATAGTTGCGCGAGTTGAAGAACTCGGCCTTTCTTTTCGCAGACATGCCACCTCTTCCTTCAGAGGCGATAGGTTAGTTGCTGGCTGAACAGCGAGACACCGATTCCGGATAATGGACGCGGCCGACCCGGCCTGGTCTCACCGCGAACCGGGTACTGGGAGCCTCACCGCGGGCTCTGCCC
>JAUMYR010000007.1:23746-35181 GCA_030528545.1 Propionibacteriaceae bacterium | reverse complement strand
ACGGCATCGGCGGCCGCGTCGATCATCGCCTCCCGGCGGGACGCGAAACTCTGCGCCCCGGCCACCGGACGCCACGGCGACCCGGCCTGTTCGGCGACCTCGCTGAGCCAGGCCCGGCGGAAACCGTCACACTCCAGCGTCCCGTGCCAGATCGTGCCCCAGGCCGCACCCCGGGACGAACCTCCGGGGAAGGACTGATCGTCAGCGACGACTCCGTGATGGATCTCGTAGCCCGAAACGTGCTCTCCCCGCCAGGTTCCGCTCGGGCGGCCCAGCACCTTTTCGGCATGGAACCTCACCGATCCGGGTAACAGGCCCAGACCAGTGACCTCACCGGCCCCGGATTCGTGATCGTCGTGGATGGTCTGGGTCATCATCTGGTAACCGCCGCAGATGCCGAGCACCGGGCGTCCAGCCCGTACCCGTGCGGTGGCCACCTCGGCGAGGCCGTTGTCGCGCAACCAGAGTAGATCGGTCACGGTCGAGCGTGACCCCGGCAGAACTAGGAGATCGGCGGCAGCACAGGCAGCCGGATCGTCGGTCAGCCTCACCTCGAGGCCGGGCTCAGCGGCGAGCGCATCCAGGTCGGTAGCGTTCGAGGTGCGCGGGAATGCGACCACAGCCACCCGCAGGGTCGCCGAAGGCTCGGCCGCGTCGCGCCAGCGTCCGATGGATAGCGCGTCCTCCGAATCGATCCACATGCCCGCAAGCCAAGGCAGCACCCCGGCGAAGGGAACGCCGGTACGTTCGCTGACCGTCACCAGCCCCGGGGTCAGGACGCTCTGGTCTCCTCGGAACTTGTTGACGATGAAGGCCCGCAGCAGTGCCCGGTCGGCCTCGTCCAGGAGGGCGTGGGTCCCGACGAAGGAGGCCAGCACACCACCCCGGTCGATATCGCCGACCACGGCGACCGGCAGGCCGAACCGCCTGGCCAGACCCATGTTTACATAGTCCCCCGAGCGGAGGTTCACCTCCGCTGGCGAGCCCGCCCCCTCACACACCACGAGCTCGTGGCGCGCGGACAGCTCGGCATAGGCGGCAAAGGCGGCCTCCGCCAGGTGGGCGCGGCCGGTCGCGTACTCTCCGGCGGCGAGTTCCCCCGCGGGCTTCCCGCGCACCACCACGAAAGAGCGCCGGTCCGACCCGGGCTTGAGCAATACCGGGTTGTGGATCCCGGAGGCCTCGACGCCTGCGGCCTGGGCCTGGAGGTACTGAGCCCGCCCGATCTCGGCGCCGTCGGCGCACACCATGGAGTTATTGCTCATGTTCTGGGCCTTGAACGGGGCGACGTCAATGCCGCGGCGCCGGAAGGCCCGGCACAGCCCAGTGGCGACTAGGGATTTCCCAGCATCGGAGCTGGTGCCCGCCACGAGGATTCCATTCACCCGGTTGAGTGTACCGTTGTGCTGTCGAAGCACTAAGGACAGGGAGTACCGGTGTCGGAGCGGGTCAGCATTGCCGTGAACAACGCAGAGATCGGCGGCGGGGAGGTCATGGCGCTGGCGATCGCCGAGGCGCTGCGCGACCTGGGGCGTGATGCCGCGGTCGTTGCCCCGCAAGGCTCGTCGGTGCTGGAGGAGGCGCTGCGGCGGGAGTTCGCTGTCGTTGGCATCCGCGGTTCCGGGCGGGCTCAGTACATGGCCAATCTGCGCCGGTGGGATGCCCGCGCCCGGCGTGGCCTGCTGTGGTGCAACGGACTGGTCCCGGCGCTGGCGACGGCGGGTCACCGCAACCGGGTGGTCCACCTGCACCAGATGCCCAGAACATCGCAGTCGCCCGCCGTGGCGATCGCGCGGCTCAAGGCGGTGAAGACCGTGGTGCCCTCACGGTTCATGGCCGAGAAGCTCCCGGGCAGCGAGGTGCTGTGGAACTGGGTGCCGCAGGTGCGCAAGCAGCGCCGGACGTGGGCCAGTTCGGTGGTGACTTTGGGCTTCCTCGGCCGGACCAGCCTCGACAAGGGGATCGGGGTGCTGGCTGATGCGCTGAAGCTGCTGGAGCGCTCCGACCGGGGACGGTTCCGGCTGTTGATCGCGGGCGAGCCGTTATTCCTGGACGCCGAGGAGCGCCGGCAGGTCGAGTCGGCCCTGTCCCGGATTGCCCCGCTGATCGAGCGGGCGGGGTGGATCGGACGGGAGGAATTTTTCCAGCGCACGGACTTGGCGGTGTTCCCCTCGGTGGTGGAGGAGTCCTTCGGCCTCGTCGTCGCCGAGGCGATGTCGGCCGGGGTGCCCTTCGTCATCACCGATGCCGGGGCCCTGCCGGAGGTCGCCGGGGCGGGCTACCCCTGGGTCGCCCGCACCGGGGACGCGGAATCCCTGGCCGAAACCATCAGGCGGGCCTGGAGCGGATACGGCTCGGCTGAGCTGGATGCCTCCCGGCAGCGTTGGGCCAATGAGTTCTCACCCGAGGCCGGGCGGGAACGGCTCGGCCTGCTCCTGTCCGGTCTCGAGCGATGATCTTGCACCTGGTGCGCCACGGCCAGTCGGTGTGGAACCGGCAGCGGCGGCTGCAGGGCCAAAGCCCCGGCGTCCCGCTGACCGATCTGGGACGCGAGCAGGCCCGGGAGGCGGCAAGGAGGCTACTCGGCTTGGTGCGGCGGGGCGCCCCGGTGTGGTCCAGCGACTTGCAGCGGGCGGCCCAGACCGCCGAGATCATAGCCGGGGTGCTTGGCGGTCCCATCCACTATGACCGGCGGCTAAGGGAGCAGCACTACGGCATCCTACAAGGACGCCTGACCGCTGACCTCCACCCCGAACCGGTGCCGGAGGGCCTCGACATCACCGAGGTGCGGTGGGGCGGGGGAGAATCCGTCGAACAGGTCTACGGCCGGGTCCGGTCCTTTCTGCGTGATCTCCTCGGTACCGGGCAGGAGGAGGCCGTGGCCGTCACCCACGGGGACACGATCCGGGTGGCGCTGGCCGTCATCGATCACCTGAACCGGGACGAACCCGACCCGCGTCCACACCGGCTGGTGGCCTGGGGCATCGTCGGTAACGGCAGCGTGACCACCGCCGTGTTGAACCCGCTCAGGAGCTGAACTGCCCGCTGGCGAGCTTGTGGGCTACCTCGCTGGCCCAATAGGTCAGCACCATCTGGGCCCCGGCACGGCGGATGCTGAGCAGGGATTCCCGGATACAGGCGTCCCGGTCCAGCCACCCCCGCGCCGCGGCCGCCTCGATCATGGAGTACTCGCCCGAGACCTGGTAGGCCGCCACCGGGACCTCCGAGACCGCCGCCACCGCGGCCACCACATCGAGATAGCCCATCGCGGGTTTCACCATGACGATGTCGGCTCCCTCCGCGATATCGAGGAGAGCCTCGCGTACCCCTTCCCGGCCATTGGCGGGGTCCTGCTGATAGCTGCGCCGGTCACCGCTCAGCTGGGAGCCGACGGCCTCCCGGAACGGCCCATAGAAAGCCGAGGCATATTTCGCGGAATAGGCCAGCGTCCCCACACCGCTATGGCCATGGTTATCGAGGGCCGCCCGGATCGCCGCGATCTGACCATCCATCATCCCTGAGGGCCCGACCAGGTCGCATCCGGCCCCGGCCAATGCCACGGCCATGTCGGCATAGCGCTCCAGGGTCGCGTCGTTGTCGACCTGGCCATCCGCGCCCAGGACGCCGCAGTGGCCGTGGTCGGTAAACTCGTCGAGACACAGGTCGCCCATGAGCACTGCCTGTGGTACAGCCTTGCGCAGGGTACGGATCGCGGTATTGAGGATGCCATCGGGATCGGTGGCCCCACTGCCCAGCGGGTCGTGCACGAGCGGTACCCCGAACACCATCAGCGCCCCAACCCCGGCATCGACCGCCTCGCCCGCGGCGTCCACCAGCGAAGACATGCTGTGTCTCACCACTCCGGGCATCGCTTCGATGGGCTGAGGCTCGGATAGGCCTTCGCCGACGAATAACGGCAACACCAGATCGGCCGCCGAGAGCCGGGTCTCGGCGACGAGACGGCGCACTGCCGGGGTGGTGCGCAGCCGTCGTGGGCGAATGAGGGGTCCGGTCATGGGCTGTTCCTTTGTTCGGTGAGGACGTGAAGCACCGCGCGTTCCAGGGCCTCGTCGGTGGGCTCCTGGGAGGTGTGGACGCGGCGGAACCCGGCGTCTCGCAGAGCGG
This sequence comes from Propionibacteriaceae bacterium, assembly GCA_030528545.1. Next base: position 31,056 of record JAUMYR010000007.1, on the reverse strand, counting down.
CAGTGGTGGGTGCCCCGATCGCCACCGCGGTCACGTCGCAGGCGGGTAGGGCGCGCACCGCGCTCGGAGAGTGGACGACCACAGCGGCGTAATCTCCTGCCACCAGGCCTGCCTCGATACCAGGGGGCACAGCGACAGGGCGGGTGCGGTAGACCGCTTGGTCGATGACGTCGTAGCCGAGTTCTCTTAGCCCCGCGGGCAGTGCCGGGTTGGCGAGGTCGGATCGGGGAAGCCAGACCCGCTGGCCAGACCCCGGCGGCATCGCGGCGAGTATTCCCGCTCCCGATGACAGGGCGGGGAGCAGATCGACCTGGATCCCAGAGGATGTGAGCGCCCGGGCCGTCGCCGGGCCGACGGCGGCCACCCGGGCGGCTCTAGGCCAGCGTCCGGCCACCATGGGGACCGTGGTCGCCGAGGTCACGATGATCCAGTCAACCTGGTCCGGGGGAGAGAAATCCAGCGGTTCGTGTTCGATCGGGCAGAACCTCTCGGCGGGAATGCCGCGCCCCATGAGCGCCGCCACGAGGCGTTGCCCCCGCTCATCGCGCAGCACGAGTACCCGGCCAGTCATGTGCGCCACGCTACCAAGAGCGTTGGCTCTATAGGATGCCTGGGTGATCCTCGCCGTCAGCGCCCCGCACCAGCGGTTCGCGATCCCCGAATTGCAACGCCTCGATGAGGCGGTGCCCGGACTGCGCGCCGGGCTGTCCGCCGAAAGCGGTGTCAAGGGCTTCGTCGTGTTGGCTACCTGTCACCGGATCGAGGCCTATGTCGACACCGATGACCCCGAGCGGGCCGAACTGCTGGCTCGTTCGGCGCTCGCCGCCGCTGGTGTTTCCGGGCTGAGGGAGAGGTTGCTGGTCGCGACGGATGCCGGGGCGGCCCAGCACCTGTTCGAGGTGGCATCTGGCCTGCAATCGATGGTCCTGGGAGAGAACGAGATCGCCGGACAGGTCCGGGGCGCGCTGGGACGAGCGCGGGACGAGGGCCATACCACCCCTGGCCTGTACCGGCTATTCCAGCTAGCGATGCGTACCGCCAAGGCCGTCGCCGGGACCGATCTCGGCAGCCAGGGGCGCTCCCTGGTCGGGGCGGCGCTCGCGGGGGAGCGGATCGAAAGCGCTCTCATCATCGGTACCGGTGCTTTCGCTCGCGTCGCTCGCGCCCAGCTCTCCAGGCTGGGCTGCGGGCGCGTCGCGGTGTTTTCCCCAAGCGGCCGGGCCGAGGCTTTCGCGGCGAGCCACGACGCGGTCGCGCTATCGGCGCAGGCCCTCCAGGAGGAATTGGCCGGGACCGATATCGTGCTCGGCTGCTCGGGCCAGGGCGGATATAGCCTCACGGTCGAGATGGTGACAGAGGCGCTCGCCAGGAGGAACTCGCCGTTGCAGATCGTCGATTTTGCGTTGCGCCGTGACATCGACCCGGCGGTGGGGCGGCTCACCGGCGTCCGGCTGCGCGACCTGGGTGATATCTCCGCCGGAGCCGATGTCGACACCGGATCGGCTCGGCGGCTCGTGGCCGAGGGGGTGGCCGACTATCTGGACGCCGAGCGGGAGCGGGCCGCGCTCTCGGCGGTGCGCAGGGTGCGCGAACACGTGGAATCCGTCGCCGCGGCGGAACTGGCCAGGGCGCAGCGACGGATGACCGACCTGAGCCCGGCTCAGGCAGAACAGGTGAAGCTGCTGGTCCATCGCATCTGCCAGGGCGTGTTGCACCTGCCTAGCGTCCGGGCCAGCGAACTGGCGAGGCAGGGCCTAGCCGATGACTATGAGGCCGCGGTCTCGCTGCTGCTCGGCGAGGTTTCTACCTGAGCAGGCGAAACGCCGATGCCACCCCGTGACACCGGCGTTTCGGGGACGCTCAGATGAGACCGAGTTCGGTGACGGCGTTGCGCTCGTCCACCAGTTCGGCCACCGAAGCGTCGATCTTGGCGCGGCTGAACTCGTTGATCTCCAGGCCCTGCACGATCTCGTACTTGCCGTCGGCGACGGTGCACGGGAAGGAACTGATGATGCCTTCCTCGACTCCGTAGGAGCCATCGGAGGGCACGGCCATCGACACCCAGTCACCGGCCGGGGTGCCCAGGACCCAGTCACGCATGTGTTCCACGGTGGCGTTCGCCGCGGAGGCTGCCGAGGACAGGCCGCGGGCTTCGATGATCGCCGCACCGCGCTTGGCGACGGTCGGGATGAAGGTGTTCTCGATCCAGGACTGGTCGCCGACCAGCTCGGCGGCATTCTTGCCGTCCACTTCGCAGTTGAACAGATCGGGGTACTGCGTCGAGGAGTGGTTGCCCCAGATCGTCATGTGTTTGATGGCTTCCACGCTGACATTGAGTTTCGCGGCGAGCTGGCTCAATGCCCGGTTGTGGTCCAGGCGGGTGAGCGCGTTGAAGCGTTCGGCGGGGATATCGGGGGCATTCTTCATGGCGATGAGCGCGTTGGTGTTGGCCGGGTTGCCGGTGACGAGCACCTTGATGTCGTCGGCTGCGACCTCGTTCAGCGCACGACCCTGCGCCGTGAAGATCGCACCGTTGGCGCTCAGCAGGTCGCCGCGCTCCATGCCAGCCTTGCGCGGCATGGCCCCGACCAGCATCGCGAGGTTGACACCGTCGAAGACCTTCTTGGGGTCATCGCCGATCTCAATGTTGACGAGGTTGCCGAAAGCGCAGTCGTCCAGTTCCATGACGACACCCTCAAGGGCCTTCAGCGCTGGCGTGATTTCAAGCAGGCGAAGCTCAATGGGGGTGTCGCCGAGCAGCGATCCGCTGGCGATGCGGAACAGCAGGCTGTAACAGATCTGGCCGGCCGCGCCGGTGACAGCGATTTTGACGGGGGACTGAGACACAGGTCTTCCTCTCTACCTTGAGGGCGTTACGATTCGACTCTACTAGGGGACGCCGCGCTTCGCATGGCGGGTGGGCCGAACTGGTGCCGCGGCCGTGAGAAGCTCAGTGCGCGATGGCTCCCTGGGCACCGGCCCCGGTCATGGAACGGACCTCCATCTCGGCCGCCTTGTCTTCGAACTCCTGGCCGTTGTCCGGTTTGGTGACCGAACCCACCCAGCCCAGCAGGAAGGCCAGCGGGACGCTGACGATCGCCGGGTTGTCATAGGGGAACCAGGCGAAGTCGAGGCCGGGGAACATCGCGGTCTTGGCTCCGGACACCGCGGGGGAGAAGACGATCAGCACGACCGAACTGATCAGCCCACCGTAGATGCTCCACACCGAGCCGCGGGTCGAGAACCTCCGCCAGTACAGCGTGTAGAGGATCGAGGGCAGGTTGGCGCTGGCCGCCACCGCGAAAGCGAGGGAGACCAGGAAGGCGATGTTCTGGCCGTTGGCGGCGATGCCGCCGACGATGGAGATGACGCCGATCACGACCGAGGTGATCCGGGCGACCCTGACCTCCTGGGCGGGATCGGCCTGGCCATTCTTCAGGACGGAGTTGTAGATGTCGTGGGCGAAGGAAGCCGAGGCCGTGATGGTCAGCCCCGCGACCACCGCGAGGATGGTGGCGAAGGCGACCCCGGCGATGATCGCCATGAGGACCGTGCCTCCCAGCTGGAAGGCTAAGGCCGGTGCGGCGGCGTTGGCCCCGCCGGGCATGGTCTTGATGGCATCGGCGCCGACCAGCCAGGCGGCCCCATAGCCGAGGATCAGGGTGAACAGATAGAACGCTCCGATGAGCCCGATGGCCCAGGTCACCGAGCGGCGGGCCTCCTTAGCGGTCGGGACGGTATAGAACCTCATCAGCACGTGAGGCAGGCCGGAGGCGCCGAGCACCAGCGCGATCGACAAGGAGATGAAACCGACCGGGTTGCCCCCGTATTTACTCATCGGGCTGAGCAGCTTCGCTCCGGCCTCTCCGCCCCCGGCCCGCTCCACTGCCGCGCCGAGCAGCGCGTCCAGGTTGAAGCCCACCAGCGCCAGCACCCACACCGTCATGGCCCCGGCTCCGGCGATCAGCAGCACAGCCTTGATCATCTGCACCCAGGTGGTGCCCTTCATGCCGCCGATGAGCACATAGCCGACCATGAGCAGGCCCACGATGGCGATCACCAGATTCTGTCCGAGAGTGCTTTCGATACCGAGCAACAGGGCGACCAGGCCACCGGCCCCGGCCATCTGGGCGAGGAGGTAGAAGAAGCTCACCGCCAGGGTCGAGGTGGCCGCTGCCATCCGGACGGGACGCTGTCTCATGCGGAAGCTCAGCACATCGGCCATGGTGTACTTGCCGGTATTGCGCAGGGGCTCGGCGACGAGCAGCAGCGCGACCAGCCAGGCGACGAAGAATCCGATGGAATACAGCAGGCCGTCATAGCCGTAGAACGCGACGGCCCCGACGATGCCGAGAAAAGAGGCGGCTGATAGGTAGTCTCCGGCGATAGCGAGGCCGTTCTGGCGCCCGTCGAACTGGGCACCGCCGGTATAGAAGTCGGAGGCCTTTTTCTTGCCGCCCTGGGCGACCCGGATCACCACGAACATCGTGACGACGACGAAGGCGACGAAGATCGCGATGTTGATCGCGGGATTGCCGAGAGTTTCGAGCGCGGTCACGGGCGTCCCCCCTCCAGTTCATCGCGCAGAGCGGACGCGATTGGGTCGAGTTTGGTGTTGGCGTGGCGGACATAGAGCCACGTGATGAGGAAAGTCGTCACGAACTGCAAGAGTCCGGCGAGCAGGCCGAGGTTGAGGAAGCTCATGCCGGGCAGGGTGACGGACATGACATCGCCAGCGAAGGTCGAGGCGAGCACGTAGGTGAAGTACCAGGCGAGGAACGCGACCGTCATGGGGAAAGCGAACCCACGGAAGGTCGACCTGAGGGCCTGGAACTCCGCAGAGCCGCGGACTCTGTGGAAGTCCTCGGGAGTCATCTGGGCGGGGGTGTCTTCGTGCCTAGGGGCCGGTCCGGGGCCAGCAAGAGAGTCGGGGTCAGGGGCGTTGGGATGGGGGACAGAACCAGTCATGGCGCTCCTTTGCGGCTAACGTTGCGCGTTGGCGGCCAACCTAACCTGTGCGAACACGCACTGTCAGATGTTTTGATTGTGAAAATAGTCACATTCTGGTTGGACCAACTCGGGGCGCTACCATTACGCCGTGCAACATTGGGTCATCACTTTGGTCTGTCCTGACCGCCCCGGGATCGTCCACGCCGTCTCGGGTGCCTGCGTCGCGGCGGGCGGGAACATCACCGAGTCGCAGCAGTTCTCCTCCTCCGACTCCGGGCGTTTCTTCATGCGCTTGCAGGTGGATGTCGTCGCCGAGCGCAAGCTGCTGGAGAACGCGTTCGCGCGGCTGTTGCGCGAGTTCGGCGCCGAGATGACCATCGATGTGGTCGGGCGGCCATTGCGGACGCTGGTGCTGGCCTCCAAGGCGGGACACTGCCTCAATGACCTGCTGTTTCGTCAGCGCGCCGGTCATCTGCCCATCGTGATCCCCAAGGTGATGTCCAATCACCCCGACCTAGGGGATCTGGCACGCTTCTACGGAGTCGACTTCGAACACCACGTGGTCCTGCCGGAGACCAAGGCCCTCTTCGAGGAGCGGGTGCGTCAGGTGGTCACCGAGCATGACATCGAACTGGTGGTGCTGGCGCGCTACATGCAGGTGCTGAGCCCCGAACTGTGTGATTTCCTCGTGGGCCGGGCGATCAACATCCACCACTCCTTCCTGCCCGGTTTCAAGGGCGCCAACCCGTACCGCCAGGCCCACACCAGGGGCGTCAAGCTGGTGGGGGCCACCGCTCATTTCGTCACCAGCGACCTGGACGAGGGGCCGATCATCGAACAGAACGTCGTCCGGGTCGATCACTCCAAGACCGTGGCCCAGCTGGTCTCTCTCGGCCAGGATCAGGAATCGCTGACCCTCACCGAGGCCGTGAAACTCTTCGCCGAGCACCGCGTCTTGCTGGACGGCTCGCGCACGGTGATCTTCCGCTGAGTGCCGGGGATCAGCCCCCCATCTCGCGGCGGATCCGTTTGAGCGTCCTCATCACCGGGTTGCCGCCGCGGCCGAACTCGTCGTGCAGGCGGGTGTATTCGGCGAACAGAAGGTCATAGCGATCCGCGGCCTCGGGGTCTGGGACATAGGCCTGGCTCACCCGGCCTCCCATCGCTTTCGCCGCGGTTGGCACGTCCGGGTAGGCCCCGGCCGCCACCGCGGCATGGATCGCGGCCCCGAGCGCGGCGCCCTGGGCGGACACGATCGTGGACAGCGGCAGCCGACACACATCGGCATAGAGCTGCATGAGGAAGGAGTTCTTCAGCAGGCCACCGGCGACGATGATCTCGCTCACCTCGACCCCGGAGGTGCGGAAGGCTTCGATGATGGTCCGGGTTCCGAAAGCCGTGGATTCCAGCAAGGCCCGGTAGATGTCCTCGGGGCGGGTGGCGAGCGTCATGCCCAGGATCAGCCCGCTCAGGTCATGATCGACGAGCACGGAGCGGTTGCCCGACCACCAGTCCAGGGCCAGCAGCCCGTGCTCGCCGACCCGTTGTGCGGCGCACTTCTCGGTCAGCAGGCCGTGGATGCTGATGCCGCGCCGTTTCGCCTCGTCGGCGTAGGCGGCCGGGACGCAGTTACCGACGAACCAGGCGAAGATGTCGCCGACCCCGGACTGCCCAGCCTCATAGCCATAGGAACCCGCGACCACGCCTCCGTCCACCACGCCGCACATGCCGGGTACCTCACGCAAACTGGGAGAACTGAGGATGTGGCAGCTTGAGGTGCCCATGATGATGACGAGCCGTCCGGGTTCGCAGCCGTCGGCGGCGGGAACCGTGACGTGGGCGTCCACGTTGCCCACCGCGACGGGAATCCCGGCTGGCAAGCCGATCGAATCGGCCGCGCGCTGGGTCAGCAGCCCGGCCGCATCGCCGAGCCGCCCGATGGGACCGGACAGCTTCTGGGTAGCGAAATCGCCGAAATCGGGGTGCAGAGCCCTCGCGTAGTCCTGGCTGGGATAGCGTCCATCCTGGCGCAGCCCCTTGTAACCGGCTGCGCAGCCCGAGCGGACCAGCGTGCCGGTGAGCTGCCAGACCACCCAATCCATCGCCTCGATGAAGTAGTGCATCGCGTGATAGACCTCGGGGTCTTCCTCGAGTAGCTGGAGCCCCTTCGCCCATGCCCACTCCGAGGAGATGAGCCCACCGTAGCGGGCCAGCCAGCCCTCGCCCCGCTCGGCTGCCAGGCGGGAAATCCGCTCGGCTTGGGGCTGGGCCGCGTGATGCTTCCACAGCTTGACATAGGCGTGCCTGCGCCCGGCGAACCGTGGCAGCTCGCACAGCGGAGTACCCTCGGCGGTGACCGG
>JAUMYR010000007.1:4465-23646 GCA_030528545.1 Propionibacteriaceae bacterium | reverse complement strand
GCTCGCGCCGAGAGAGTGCCGTAGTCAATACCAATCACGACGGGGCTGTTCATGATCGCCAACGCTAATACCCCCGCAGCGGCCGCCTCAAGGCTAGAGCCGCGACGGAGTCGTGGATCCGCGGCTGGCTGGCGGCACCGGTGCCGCTCATGGCACAGTGGTGTCTTGACCGCCGAGCAAGCGAGCTGAATGGATATCCTGACCAATATCGCCCTGATCTTCCTGTTCATCCTGATCGGTGGAATCTTCGCTGCCGCAGAGATGGCCTTGGTGTCGTTGCGCGACTCCCAGATCAAACAGCTGAGCGGACGCGGCAAGCGTGGAGCGGCCGTGGCCAGGCTCAACTCCGACCCGAACCTATTCCTGTCCGCGGTGCAGATCGGGGTCACGGTTTCTGGTTTCCTGTCCGCGGCCTACGGCGGCGCCACCCTGTCCGGGGCTCTGGGCGAGGTATTCGGTGGCTGGGGCGTCCCCGCTGGCATCGCCGAGCCGCTGGCTCTGGTCCTGATCACCGTCGCGATCTCCTATTTCTCGATCGTCTTGGGCGAACTGACGGCCAAAAGGCTCGCGATGCAGCGCGCCGAGTCCTTTTCGCTGGCGCTGGCCCCCCTGGTCAGCGGCATCGCGACGCTGGCCCGCCCGATCATCTGGTTCCTCGGGATCTCGACAGACATCGTGGTCCGGGTACTGGGCGGAGACCCGGCGGCCGGGCGGGAACAGGTCAGCGATGAAGAGATCCGGGCGCTGGTGGTCGGCTCCCAGACCCTCGGTGACGAGGAACGCCAGATCGTCGACGAGGTCTTCGACGCGGGAGAGCGCAGCCTGCGTGAGGTCATGGTGCCACGCACCGAGGTGGAGTTCCTGGCGGCCGACCTGCCCGCTCACCAGGCCATCAAGGTGCTCAGGGGAGCCCCGCACTCGCGCTATCCGGTCACGGCGGGTTCGGTGGACCGGGTCATGGGATTCCTGCACGTGCGCGACCTCATGGACCTCGACCAGCACACCAGGCCGGTGACCGTCGGTGACCTCGCCCGGCCCGTGGTCAGCCTGCCCGACACGGTGAAGGTGTTGCGGGCGCTATCGGAGATGCGCGGCCAGAACGCTCACCTCGCGATCGTCCGCGACGAGTACGGCGGTACCGCTGGCATCGTGACGCTGGAGGACCTCGTGGAGGAACTCATCGGGGACATCACCGATGAGTACGACGCCCCTCAGGAGACTCACGCTGACGCCTCCGACCTGGATGGTCTCACCACCCTGGAGGAGTTCGGCGAAAAGACTGGATATGAGCTTCCCGAAGGCCCCTATGACACGGTGGCTGGATACCTCATGGCCCAAACTGGCACCATTCCGCGTCTTGGCGACCAGATCGTGGTTACACTGCCAGCCATCGGATCGGGGGAGGGGGAGACCGCCACCTTCGAGATCTCGGTGACCGAACTTGACGGCCGCCGTGCGGCCTGGCTGCACGTGCGTCGGATTCCTGGGGCAGCAGAGGAGGTGTGATGTCACAGCCGGACCCGGATGGCTCGATCCTGCTGACCACCGACGCCGTCGCCGATCTGCTGGTCGCCGCCGTACAGCATGCCGGGGGCCGCCTGCTCGGATGGCAGCTGGATCACGTGGACTCGGCCCCCCAGCATTCGACGACCGCGACCTATTACGCCGAGGTGGACTGGCCCCATGGCCGCCGCACCGAGTTGCTGGGCGTGAGTGCGCGGGCCGGGGCGCCGACCAAGACCGACTCCCTGGCCGAGATCTTCGCCGATGGGGACCGCGAGGTGGCGGTCTGGATCTACCCCCGCGATCCCGATCTTCCCGGTCTGGCCCGCGTGGCCTATCCCGAACACCTCGTCGACCTCATCAATGCCCGGAACCTGGCCGGGCGCCTGGTAACACCGGCTGAAGTGGATCTTCGCATGATCGGATACCGGCCGCGCAGACGCGCGGTGGTCCGCGCCCGGGTCGGTGCGATGACGCTGTACATCAAGGTGCTGCGCCCCAAGGTCTTCGGCGATATCGCGCTGAAGCACCGGCTGCTCACCGAAGCCGGGCTGCCCGCACCCGAGGTGCTCGCCGAGACCGAGGACGCGCTGCTGGTCCTGCGGAAACTTCCCGGCCGTCCACTGGCCAAGGCCATCTTCCAGCCAGAACTGCCCTGCACCGCCGAACAGCTCATCAACATCTTGGACGCCATGCCGCCCGCGGTCGCTGACCTGGAGCGGAGGCCCCCCTGGAGCGATGCCGTCGAACACTATGCCGACATCGTGGCTCAGGCACTGCCCAGCGAATCTCCCCGGCTGGACTGGCTGGTTCGTGAGATCCGCTCGGGTTTGCGTGGTATCCCATTGGGAACGGAACCGACTCACGGCGATTTTCACGAGGGACAACTGCACGTTCACGACGGCCGCATCGTCGGGATCCTGGATGTCGACACCATCGGCCCGGGGCGGCGGGCCGACGACCTAGCCTGCCTCATCGCCCACCTTTCGACGGTCCAGGGCATGAACGCCGAGCAGGCCGCACGCCTGCGCTCGCTGCTGGCCACCTGGGTACCGGTGTTCGATGAGCGGGTGGATCCAGTCGAACTGAGGCTGCGGGCCGCCGCGGTGATCGTGTCTTTGGCCACCGGTCCCTACCGAAGCCAGGAACCGAACTGGCAGGCCCAGACCGCTCAGGTGGTAGGCGCCGCCATCGCCCTGGTGCGTCAGGTGACCTAGCCGTTCCTGGATCTTGGAGCAGGGGAGTATTGCACTCTCATAACGATTTCGGGAGCAGGGAGAATGCGCGGGCCATTGGCCAGTAGAGTCGATGTGCTTAGAAGCTTTGTACTACTGCCGCAGGAGGCTTTCAGTGAAGAAAACGATGCTGACCGCTGCCGCCGTCGTCTCGGCGGCAACCTTGGCTCTTGCCGGTTGTGCCCAGGCGCCTGGCACCGGTACTCAGACCGCCGGGGCCACCGCCGGAGGCGACACCGGAGCGTTCAAGGCGTGCATGGTGTCTGACTCGGGCGGCTTCGACGACAAGTCGTTCAACCAGACCTCCCACAAGGGCCTGGTGAAGGCCGAGAAGGAACTGGGCATCCCCACCCAGACGATCGAATCCACCAGCAACGCCGACTTCGCCAAGAACCTGCAGGCGATGATCGACGCCAAGTGCAATGTCGTGGTGACCGTCGGCTTCCTGCTGGCCGATGCGACCAAGGCCGCCGCGTCGGCCAACCCGAACATCAATTTCGTTATCGTGGACTCCCCTTCGGAGGGCACGCTCAAGAACCACAAAGGGCTTGAGTTCAACACCGCCGAGTCGAGCTTCATGGCCGGATATCTCGCCGCTGGCATGAGCCAGAGCGGAAAGGTCGGCACCTTCGGCGGCGCGAAGATCCCGCCGGTGACCATCTTTATGGACGGTTTCGCCCAGGGCGTGGCCTACTACAACCAGCAGAAGGGCAAGTCGGTTCAGGTCCTCGGCTGGGACGCCGCCAAACAGGACGGCATGTTCGTGCCCGGGCAGAACCCGTTCGACAACTCGACCGGCGGCAAGGAGACCGCGAGCGCTCTCATCGCCAACGGTGCCGACATCCTGCTCCCGGTTGCCGGTCCCTCCGGCATCGGCGCGCTGCAGGCCGCCCAGGAACAAGGCGATAAGGTCAGCGCGATCTGGGTCGACACCGATGGCTGCGAGTCCGCGGCGCCCTTCTGCTCGCAGCTGATCAGCTCGGTGTTCAAGGGCATGGACATCGCGGTGTTCGAGGCCATCAAGGAGGCCAAGGACGGCAAGTTCAGCAACACCCCATATGTTGGGACGCTGAAGAACGGTGGCACGGGCCTGTCCCCATTCCACGAGTTCGAGTCCAAGGTCCCGGCCGAGCTGAAGTCGGAACTGAACCAGCTCAAGGCCGACGTTGAGAGCGGCAAGATCAAGATCGAGTCGCAGTCTCAGCCAAAGGCCTGATCCGTTACCCAGCAGTGTGGGGCCGGGGTTCGTCCCGGCCCCACACTGCTGTCTGAGCGGCGTTGCCTGTGCTCGAAGCCAGGCAGCGTTATGATGCGTCTACCCGCAGTGCCGATGGAGGCTGAAAGGACCACTGGTGGCTGAAACACTCACCCTCAGGGGAATCACGAAACGATTCGGGCCATTGGTCGCGAACGATCAGATTGACCTAGACATCGTCCCGGGGCGGATCCACTGTCTGCTCGGCGAGAATGGGGCGGGCAAATCGACGCTCATGAACATCCTCTATGGTCTGCTCAGCGCTGACGAGGGGACCATCAGCATCGGTGGGAACCAGCTGAACCTCAAGAACCCCAAGCAGGCGATGGCCGCCGGGATCGGCATGGTGCATCAGCACTTCATGCTGGTGCCGGTGTTCACCGTCGCCGAGAACCTGGCGTTGGGTCGCGAACCGGGGGCCTTTGGCACCCTGTCGATGGGACGGGCCCGCCAGCTAGTCAAGGACCTGTCCCAGCGCTATCAGCTGGCGGCCGACCCCGATGCCCTGGTCGAGGACCTGCCGGTCGGTATCCAGCAGCGGGTGGAGATCCTCAAAGCCCTGGCTAACGATGCCCGCTACCTGATTTTCGATGAGCCGACCGCGGTGCTCACCCCTCAGGAGATCGACGAGCTGATGACCGTCATGAGGGCGCTGCGGGACGAGGGCCGGGCCATCGTCTTCATCACCCACAAGCTGCGCGAGGTACGCCAGGTCGCCGACGACATCACCGTCATCCGCCGCGGCAAGGTCGTGGGTAAGGCGAAGCCGTCGTCCACGGAGGCCGAACTGGCCGAGATGATGGTCGGGCGGGCGGTGAGCCTCACGGTCAGCAAGGGGGAACCGAAGCTGACCGGGCCCCGGCTTGTGCTCGACCAGTTCACGGTGGCTAATCCCGCCGGTGCCGTGGTCGTCGACCACTTAGACCTAGAGGTCAAGGGCGGCGAGATCGTCTGCGTCGCGGGCGTCCAGGGCAATGGCCAGACCGAACTGTCGGAGGCACTGCTCGGTACCATGCCGGTGCTATCGGGCACCGCGACCCTGGACGGCGTCGACATCACCCGGTTCAGCCCACACGAGAGCATCGAGGCCGGCATCGGTTTCGTGCCCGAGGACCGCAAACTCAACGGCTTCGTGGGCAGTTTCTCTATCGCTGAGAACCTCGTGCTCAACCACATCAGCCGTTATGCCCGGGCCGGGAACCTGAAACTGGACGAGATCGCCCGCAACGCCGAGGAACGGATCCAGGAGTTCGACATCCGCACCACCTCCCGGGAGCTCACCGTCTCCTCCCTGTCCGGCGGTAACCAGCAGAAGGTGGTGCTGGCTAGGGAACTGTCGCGTCCGCTGTCGCTGCTGATCGCTAATCAGCCCACCCGTGGCGTGGACGTGGGTGCCATCGAGTTCCTGCACGAGAGGATCGTCGCCGAACGGGACCAGGGAACGGCGGTGCTGATTATCTCGACAGAACTGGACGAGGTCGAATCCCTCGCCGACCGCATCGCCGTCATGTACCGGGGCAAGATCGTCGGGATCGTCGCGCCCAGCACGCCGCGCGATGTGCTCGGCCTCATGATGGCCGGTGTCAGCTACGAGGAGGCCCTGGCCTCGGTGGAAGGGAACTGAGGTGGACACTCAAGACAAGCCGCGCGCCCGGACCTACCTGTCGCGGATCCACTGGAATGACGTCTTGGTCACTCTCGGAGCGATGGTGCTCGCGCTGATCCTCGGCGCGGTGCTGATGATCGCGGCCGACCCGGATGTCGCGAGCAAGTACAGCTATTTCTTTGTCCGTCCCCAGGACGCGCTCGCCGCCTCGTGGGACAAGGTCTCCAGCGCCTATATCGCGCTGCTGCGCGGGTCGGTTGGCTCCTGGCTGGCGATCACCGAGACGACCGCGCAGGCGGCGCCGCTGATCTGCGCGGGGCTGGCGGTCGCCCTGGCCTTTCGCGCCGGGCTGTTCAACATCGGCGCCCAGGGCCAGGCCCAGTGGGGTGCGATCCTCGGTGCCTGGGTCGGTTTCTCTTTCACCGGGCTGCCGATGATCCTGCACCTGCCGCTGGCGATCGTCTCCGGTGTGCTCGGCGGAGCGATCTGGGGCGGCATCGCTGGCCTGCTCAAAGCTAAGACCGGGGCACACGAGGTGATCGTGACGATCATGCTCAACTACCTGGCGGTCAAGGTGCTCGACTGGCTGTTGCTCACCCCCGCCTTCCTCAGGCCCGGCCGTAAGGACCCGGTCGCACCGATCGTGGAGTGGAACGCCACCTTCCCCAGGATCGCCGATAGCCGTCTCAGCCTGGGTTTCGTGCTGGCCCTCGCCGCGGCCTTTCTTGCCTGGTGGCTGCTGGAACGCACCAGCCTGGGGTTCCGGATCCGGGCGGTCGGCGCCAATCCCAGCGCCTCGGCGACCGCTGGCATGAGCGTGGCCAACACCACGACCATCACCATGACGATCGCCGGTGCATTCGCCGGGCTGGCGGGGGTGCAGTACGCGCTTACCCCGACGATGCTGACCGGCATGCCGGACGCGCTGGCCGCCGGGCTGATCGGCACGGTCGGTTTCGACGCGATCACGGTCGCTCTGCTCGGCCGGTCCAAACCGCTGGGCGTGGTGCTGGCGGGCCTGCTGTTCGGCGCCCTGCACGCCGGTGGCCTGACCATGCAGGCCCAGGCACAGACGCCGAACACGCTGACTGCGGTGCTGCAGGCCCTGATCGTGCTCTTCGTGGCGGCCCCCGCCCTCGTCAGAACGATCATTCCGTTCCTGAGAAGGCGTAGGAAGAATCACATCCCAGTCGCGGCCCCGGCCAAGGAAGGAGCCTCGGCATGAGCACCGAACCGATCATCCCCGTCTCGGAGCAACTCGCCCATACCGAGTCGCGAGAGGCCCGCACTCAGCGCATCTCCACCGGGGTGCTCATCGGCGTCATGGGCCTGCTGCTGGGCTACCTGGTGTTCGCCACCCAGGGCGAGGCTCGCTTCGCGCTGTCCAACGCCCTCGACGAGTTCCAGTTGCCGACCCTGAGCGTGCCCGGCATGCCCACGGTCGCGGTGGCGTCGCTGGTGACCCTCATGGCCGCGGCCGGGTTCCTCTCCGGGCGGCTCACTGGCCGCTGGCCAGCCCTCGCGGGTACCGTCGCCGGACTGGCGATCGTGGTCGGCCTGCTGACCTGGGCCGCGGCCGACCGGACCCTTCCCTTCGCGGTGACCAATCAGCTGCAGGGCACCCTCAACGTCGCTACCCCCCTGGTGCTCGGCGCCCTGGCGGGTGTCCTGTGCGAGCGTGCGGGCGTGGTCAACGTCGCGATCGAAGGGCAGATGCTCACCGCCGCCTTCACCGCGGGCGTGGTGGGTTCGGTCACCAAGTCCATCCCGGCGGCGCTGATCGGCGCGGTCCTCGCCGGTGTGCTGATGGCCGGTGTGCTCGCTCTGTTCGCGCTGAAGTACCTGGTCGACCACGTCGTGCTCGGTGTTGTCGTCAACCTGCTGGCCAGTGGCATGACGGGCTTCCTGTTCGATCAGCTGGTGCAGCCGAGTTCGGCGGCGCTGAACCAGTCTCCGATCATGGCGAAGCTGCCGCTGCCGGGCCTGTCGGCGATCCCGTTCCTCGGGTCCATCCTGTTCGAGCAGACCATCCTGGCCTACATCACGGTGGTCTCGGTGGCTCTGGTGTGGTTCCTGCTGTACCGGACCAAGTGGGGCCTGCGCGTCCGCTCGGTCGGTGAGCATCCCGAGGCCGCCGACACCGTCGGCATCAACGTGCACGCCATCCAGTGGTCGGCGGTGCTGACCGGTGGGGTGTTCGCCGGTCTCGGCGGAGCCTTCTTCACCATCGGGGCGACCGGGGTGTTCAACAAGGACATCACGGTAGGCAACGGCTTTATCGCGCTGGCGGCCCTCATCATGGGGCGCTGGCACCCGGTGCTGGCGGCGCTCATGGCGCTGTTCTTCGGGTTCGTGACCCAACTCGGACAGACCATGAGTTCCATCAACGCGCCGCTGCCGAGCGAGTTCCTCGGCATGCTGCCCTATATCGCCACGATCATCGCGGTGGCCGGACTGGTCGGGCGGGTCCGGCCCCCTGCCCACGACGGCAGGCCCTACATCAAGGAAGGCACATGACCCCGGACTGGGAACTGCTGCGCCAGAGGGCGGTTGAGGCGTCCCG
Source organism: Propionibacteriaceae bacterium (assembly GCA_030528545.1). The sequence continues at coordinate 15,484 of JAUMYR010000007.1, read as the reverse complement.
GCGGGCCTATGCACCCTATTCGGGTTACCGGGTAGGGGCCGCTGGGCTGGCGGAGGACGGACGAGTGCTGTCCGGCTGCAACGTCGAGAACGCCGGTTACGGGGTGACGCTGTGTGCCGAGTGCGGCCTGATCGGTGATCTCGTTCTGGGCGGAGGGGGACGCCTGGTCGCCTTCACCTGTGTCAACGGGCTAGGCGAGGTCATCATGCCGTGTGGCAGGTGCCGCCAGCTGCTGTGGGAACACGGCGGAGCCGAACTGCTGATCGAGACCCCGATGGGTATCCAGGCCATGGACGCGGTGTTGCCGCAGGCCTTTGGACCCGCCGACCTCCACCATGGCAAGGAGAAATAATGCTGAGCACCGAACAGATCAGGACGCTGCCGAAGGTCGCCTTACATGAGCACCTCGACGGCGGGCTTCGTCCGCAGACCGTGATCGATCACTGCCGTGAAGCCGGGCATGAACTGCCCAGCTACGATGCCGAAGAACTGCGGACCTGGTTCTTCACCGCCGCGGATTCCGGCGACCTAGTCACCTACCTCACGACCTTCGACCACACCACCGCGGCGATGCAGACCCGAGACCACCTGCGCCGCGTGGCCCGCGAGTTCGTGCTCGATCAGGCCGCCGACGGGGTGATCTATGCCGAGACCAGGTGGGCCCCGGAACAGCACACCCGCAACGGCCTCAGCGAGGCAGAGGCGGTCGAGGCGGTGCGCGACGGCCTGGACGAAGGCATGGCCGAAGTCGCGGAGGCAGGCGGCTCCATCCGGGTGCAGCAGCTGCTGACCAGCATGCGTCACGCCGAGCCAACCACTCGGATCGCCGAACTCGTGATCGCCTACCGGGATCAGGGGGTATGCGGCTTCGACATCGCCGGTGCCGAGGACGGGTTCCCGCCCACCCGCTTCCAGGAGGCCTTCGACTACCTGCGCGCCAACAACGCCTATTTCACGATCCACGCCGGTGAGGCTTTCGGCCCGGAGTCCATCTGGCAGGCGGTGCAGCTGTGCGGGGCCCACCGGATCGGCCACGGTGTGCGCATCGTCGAGGACATCGCCGAGGGCCGCCTAGGCAGGCTCGCCTCCTATGTGCGCAACCAGCGCATCGCTTTGGAGGTGTGCCCGACCTCCAACCTCCAGACCGGGATCGCGGCCACCCTCGCCGAACACCCGGTTGACCTGCTGCGGCGGCTCGGGTTCCGGCTGACGATCAGTTGCGACAACCGGCTGGTCAGCAATACCACGCTCACCAACGAGTTCGCCCGGCTGGGCGAGGTGTTCGGCTGGGGCCTGCCCGAGATCGGCTGGTGCACCGCCAATGCGATGAAGTCGGCCTTCCTCGACTACGACGAGAAGCGACGGCTGATGAACACGATCATCCGCCCGGCCTACCTGGCTGCGGGCTAGGGCCAGCACTTCGCTACTCTGGATGACATGACTCGGATATGGCGCGCCCTGCTGGCGATGATCTTGGCGTGCGGGTGGGTATCGATGTCGGCGCCCATGGCCTGGGCGGATTCCGAAAGCGACGATGAGATCGACGATTACCGGGTGAATGCCACCGTCGACGAGGCGGGCACCGCCCTGGTGGAGCTCACGCTCGCTCTGGATTTCGGGCCGACTCCTGGCCATGGCCCGTTCTTCACGCTCCCGGTTCGGCAAGCGATGGAACACCGGCCCGACGAATGGCTCAACCTGGACGTCGAACTGCTCGACATCTCCTCCCCGAGCGGTGCGAACACCAACACCGAGGTGTCCACCAGCTCGGATGGCATGATCATCAAGGTCGGGCGTAAAGGGGTGAAGTTTAAGGGCATCCAGACCTATGTGCTGACCTACCGGCTCAAGGGGGTGGCGGTGGCTAAGCACCCGCAGAGCGGCCTAGATGAGTTCAGCTGGAACGCGGTCGGCCCGAAGTGGCAGATCCCGATCCGCCGCGCTTCGGTGCGGGTGGAGGGACCCGCGGCGGTGACCAAGGCCGCCTGCTTCTGGGGACCGGGCTATGACCGGCCGTGCACGGCGACGACCGACGGCGCCGCGGCTGTCTACGAGGTCGGACGCCTGGCACCGCAGACACCCATACAGGTGGTCGCGGGCTACCCGGCCGGGACCTTCGTCGGGACTACCCAGACCTTCTCCAAGCGCTACCGGATCGGCAATATGTTCCCACTGACCCCCGCCACCGGCGCGGTGACGCTGGGCCTGTCCGTCGCTGGCGCCTATCTCGTGCGCTCCCGGGTCAAGAGACACCTGCGCGACGAGGCCTATCTCGGTTTCGCGCCGGGGACGACCCCGCTGGCCGGGCAGCAAGCGGCCGTGGGGGAGGCCAAGGACGCACCGGTCGCGGTCCAGTTCCAGCCGCCCCGGGGAGCCCGGCCGGGGGAGCTCGGCACCCTCCTCGACGCCAGCGCAGATTCGGTGGACGTGACTGCCACCATCGTCGACCTGGCGGTGCGCGGCTACCTGGTCATCACGCCGAAACAGGACAACCAGCACGTTTTCCAGCGCACTAAGCGCCCGTGGCACGACCTGTCCGACTACGAGCGCCATGTGCTGTCGACGATGTTCCGGTCCCAGCCCACGGTGACTACCAAAGACCTGGCCGACGCCGACTACGCCGACCTGTCGACCAAGACCAAGTCGAAGCTGTATCAGCGGGTCGTTGAGTTGCGCTGGTTCCGGTCCAATCCACAGATGGTGCGCCTCGGCGTGGCGGGCATCGCCATCGGATGCATCCTGCTCGGCGGACTGGTGGGCTTCGCCGCCGCGTTCGTCGGCTGGGGCCTCCTCGGCATCGCCGGAGTGGTGACCGGCATTGTGCTGCTGGCGTCCATGAAGAAGTTCAGCGCGCGGACCGCCGAGGGGTCGGCCATGCTGGCCCAGACCAAGGGCTTCGAGCTCTATCTGTCCACGGCCGAGGCGAACCAGATCAAGTTCGAAGAGGGCGTCGATGTGTTCAGTCGCTACCTGCCCTATGCGATCGTGTTCGGGGTCGCGGAGCGGTGGGCGAAGGTGTTCAGCGACCTGGAGCGGCAGGGGATCTACCAGGCCGACACCCGCTGGTATGGCGGTGCCCCGGTCTATGCCTTCTACGGTTCCGGCTTCGGTTCTGGGCTGAGCGGCCTGACCTCGTCGATGTCGTCGGCGATGTCGAGTTCCATCTCGGCGGCGAGCGCGTCCTCTTCGGGTTCGTCCGGATTCAGCGGCGGCGGCGGGTTCGGCGGCGGTGGCGGCGGAAGCTGGTAAACGCACCCTGGTGCTGCTGGCCGGTCCCTCCGGCAGCGGGAAATCCCACCTAGCCCGCAGGCGCAGCACCGCACATCCGGTGGCCTGGCTCGGCCTCGACGAGTTCTACCGGGACGAAGACCACCCCGGACTGCCGCGCACCCTCGGCATCGTCGACTGGGACGACATCGCCTCCTGGGACCTAGACCATGCGGTGTCGGTCATTGAGCAGCTGCTGACGCGGGGCCGCGCCGAGGTGCCCCGCTATGACATCGCGCTCAGCCGCCGCACCGGGACCCGCACCATGGACGCCGGAGCGGCCCGCGTGATCCTGGCCGAGGGTATCTTCGCAGCCGAGGTGTTCCGCGCCTGCCAGCGGCGGGGGCTGCCGGTGCGTGCTATCTGGCTGGACCGGCCCCGACCCTTCAATTTTCTGCGCAGGCTACTCAGAGACCTCAAAGAAGGCCGCAAACCGCCGCTGTTGCTGGTGCGGCGCGGGCTCGCGCTGGCCAAGGCCGAACCGGGCCTGCGGGCCGCCGCGCTGCGGGCCGGGTTCGAACCGGTATCGATGCCTCAGGCCAAAGCGCTGCTGGCCGCCCTGGACGCAGACTGGTCCGGTTTCCGCACCTAAGTGAAGGGGGCCGGACACCAGGACTAGAGATGGCGGCTTCCCCGCGGCTCAATCCGCGGGGAAGCCGGACTCGTTTTAGCTGACCCTCAGACCGGGTGTGGCTCCGGGGAAGGGTTCCAACAGGTAGATACCCGGATTGGCCTTCTCGTCGGCGTGTCCGGCGGCTAGCACCATGCCCTCGGAGACACCGAATCTCATCTTGCGGGGTGCGAGATTGGCCACCATCACCGTGAGCTTGCCCACCAGGTCAGAGGGGGCGTAGTCAGATGCGATTCCGCTCAGCACGGTGCGGGGGCTGGGTTCGCCGACATCAAGGCTCAGGCGCAGCAGCTTGGTCGATCCTTCCACCGCCTCGGCCTCGACGATACGAGCGATCCGCAGATCAACCTTGGTGAAATCGTCGAAGGTGATGGTTGGTGCGATCTCGGCACCGCCGGGAGCGGGGACGGGCTCGGGTTCCGGCTCGGGCACGGCGAACAGGGCGTCCAGCTGCTTGGGGTCTACGCGCTGCATCAGGTGGGAATAGCGTCCGATTTCGTGACCGGCCCCCAGCCGGGTGGCGGCATCGTTGAAGCTCAGCGGCGCGATCTTCAGCCAGCCCTCCACCTGCTCGGCCAGCCCGGGCAGGACCGGCTTGAGCGCCAGGGTCAGCAGCCGGAAGGCCTCGATACAGGTGGTGCACACCTCGTGCAGCCGGGCCTCGGCGCCCTCGGCCTTGGCCAGCTCCCAGGGCTTATTGGCCTCCACATACTCGTTGACGCGGTCCGCGAGGTGCATGATCTCACGCATCGCCTTGCCGAACTCGCGCTCGTCGTAGAGGACCGTGATCGTGGGCACGGCCTCCGACAGCGTGGTGAGCAGCGCGGCCGAATCTGCCGAGACCTCCCCGAGGCGGCCGTCGAAGCGTTTGGTGATGAATCCCGCCGCCCGGGAGGCGATGTTGACGTATTTGCCGATGAGGTCGGAATTGACGCGCAGCGCGAAGTCCTCGGCCGTGAAGTCGATGTCCTCATTGCGGGCGCTGAGTTTAGCCGCGAGATAATAGCGCAGCCAGTCGGGGTTCATCTTCAGCTCCAGGTAGGTCATCGGATCCAGCCCGGTGCCCCGCGACTTGCTCATCTTCTCCTGTTTCACGGTGAGGAAGCCGTGGACGAAGACATTGTCGGGTACCTTGCGGCCGCTGAACTTCAGCATCGCTGGCCAGAACAGGGTGTGGAAGGTCACGATGTCCTTGCCGATGAAGTGATACTGGCGTAGCTCGGGATTGGCGAAATAGTCGGCCATATCGACACCGCGCCGGTCGAGCAGTTCCCGCAGGGACGCGAGGTAACCGATGGGGGCATCCATCCAGACATAGAAATACTTGCCCGGCGCGTCGGGGATCTCAATGCCGAAATATGGCGCGTCCCGGGAGATGTCCCAGTCCGCCAGGCCGCCCTCCAGCGTGAACCACTCCCGCACCTTGTTGGCGACCTCGGGCTGGAGCCTGCCGTCTTGAGTCCAGGCCTTCAGGAAATCGACACAGCGCGGATCGGAGAGTTTGAAGAAGAAGTGCTCGCTAGTCTTCAAGACCGGTGTGGCCCCCGAAACCGTCGAATAAGGATTGACCAGGTCGGTCGGGGAATACACCCGACCACACACCTCGCAGTTGTCACCATACTGATCCGGAGCCGAACAGAACGGACAAGAACCCTTGATGTAGCGGTCGGGGAGGAACATCCCCTTTTCGGGGTCGAAATACTGTTCGATCTCTCGGACATCGATCAGCCCGGCAGAGCGCAGATCGCGGTAGATCTCGCGGGCGAGTTCGTGATTGATCGGGGAATCGGTGCTGGACCAGTTGTCGAAGCTGATATGGAAACCCTCAAGATAGGGCTGGCGCCCGGCTCCGATCTCCGCGACGAACTCCTGAGGGCTCTTTCCCGCCTTGGCCGCCGCCAGCATGATGGGTGCGCCGTGGGTATCGTCGGCACACACGAAATCGACCTGGTGGCCGAGCATGCGCTGTGCCCGTACCCAGATATCGGCCTGGATGTACTCCATCATGTGGCCGACATGGAACTTGGCGTTGGCATAGGGCAGGGCAGTCGTGACAAAGATCTGACGCTGGTTCATGATCGCTTTCGGATGGTCGCTGTGGGTCGATTCATGATACCGCCTGGGCTCGCTCGTCCCGACGCGGTGACGGGCTCAAAACAGGCAGTCCTGTTCGGGCTCACCCGGTTGGGGCGGGGTGGGGTGAACCGCCGCGATCGCCCCGAAGCCGGGACCGGGGGTTGGGCTCTGCCCGCGGGCATGGGCATGGGCCGCACCCCGGGCCAGCGAATCGGCGGCCTCGTTGAGGGGATGCCCGGCATGGCCTTTCACCCACTCGAAGCTGACCTCTCGGCCTTGTAGCCCGGCGTCCAACTGCCGTATCAGCTCGGCGTTGAGCACCGGCTTACCGTCGGCCTTCTTCCACCCCCGGCGCTTCCAGCCGGGCAGCCAGACCGTGAGCGAGTTGATGACGTACTGGGAGTCGCACAGGATGTGCAGCGGTTCGGGACAACCAGCGCTTTGACGCAGCAGGTCGAGCACCGCCATGAGCTCTCCCATGTTGTTGGTGCCGTGGGCCCAGCCGCCCCGTGCCCAGCGCTGGTCGTCGATATACCATGCCCAGCCGGACGGTCCGGGGTTGGACAGAGAGGACCCATCGGCCGCAGCAATAATCACTCCGGCAGTGTAGCCGCCGGCCTCACGCCAGCGTCGCGTCGAAACGCTCTAGCAACCAGTCCACCTCGTCTTGAGTAATGACCAGCGGTGGGGCCACCCGGATGGTCTGACCGTGGGCGTCCTTAGCCAGCACCCCAGCCGCCAGCAACCGGAGGCAGACCTCCCGGCCGGTGCCGATCCGGGGATCAATGTCGATACCGGCCCAAAGCCCACGTCCGCGCACCGCGGTCACGCCCCGTCCGATCAGGCGGCGCAGACCCTCATGCAGGCGGGCCCCGAGCTCGCGGGCGCGCCGCTGATACTCACCGGTCCCCACCATGCGCACGACCTCAAGGCCGACGGCCGCCGCCAGCGGGTTGCCTCCGAAGGTGGAACCGTGGGACCCGGGGGTGAGGACACCCATGACGTCCCAGTCAGCTACCACGGCGCTGACCGGAACCACGCCACCACCGAGGGCCTTCCCCAGCAGGTACACATCGGGCACTACGCCGGAGTTGTCGCATTCGAAGGTCGCCCCGGTGCGTCCCAGTCCGGACTGGATCTCATCGGCGATGAACAGCACATTCGCCGCCCTCGTCAGTTCCCTCACCTTCGGCAGATAGTCAGGTCCGGGCACGTAGACGCCCGCCTCTCCTTGGATCGGTTCGATGAGCACCGCCGCGGTGTGTGGGGTGATGGCCTCCGCGATCGCCTCGGCCTCGCCATAGGGAACCCGGACGAAGCCCGGCATGAAAGGCGCATAGCCCTGGTAGGCGGCCTCGTCATCGGAGAAGGAGACGACGGTGGTGGTCCTGCCATGGAAGTTGCGGTTGGCGACGATGATCTCGGCGGTGCCATAGTCGACCCCCTTGACCTCATAGGCCCAGCGGCGGGCGATCTTGATCGCCGATTCGACGGCCTCGACCCCGGTGTTCATGGGTAAGACGGCGTCCTTGCCAGCCAGAGCGGCCAACTCGGTGACGAACGGCCCGAGGGGGGCGGAATGGAAGGCCCGGCTGCACAGGGTCAGCGCATCGAGCTGGCGTTTGGCGGCCTCGATCAGGCGGGGTGGGCGGTGACCGAAGTTGAGCGCGGAATAGGCCGCCAGCCCATCCAGGTAGCGGCGCCCCTCAATGTCTGTGACCCACGCCCCAGAAGCTGAGGCGATCACCACGGGCAGGGGATGATAGTTGCGAGCGAGGTGCTCTTCCTCGGCCGCGATCGCAACCTGCGTGGGGGACACCGGCCATGCCTGGGTGCCCGCGTCAAGATGTTGGGCGGTGTGTCCGGGCACCGCCCGGGCCCGGGGATGGCCGGACCGGGTCTCTGGCGAGGTGTTCACCCTCACAGTGTCGCAGTTACGCGATGGTTTTTTTGCATAATTTAGATGAAGCAAAAAATTATTGTGCCAAGCAGCGGTTTACCCAGTGAAAGATGCATGGCTGGGGCCAGAATCTGTGGCCGGCGGGGCGCCGCCGGTCCGGGGGCGCCCCGCCCCAGTTCACAGGCCGAGGGCTTTCGACATCTCTTCCCGCAGCTCCAGTATCAACTGTGCGGCCTTGTCCCTCGCCGCTGCCAGATTGGCCCGGGATTCCGGCACCGGGACCCGCGCCTCCAGGTAACACTTCAGCTTCGGCTCGGTGCCCGAAGGCCGGGCGACCACGTGTACCCATTCACCGGTGAGTTCTACGGCGTCGGTGGGTGGGAGCGGACCGCCATCGCTCAGGTCGCGCACGGTGACCGGAGCACCGGCCAGTGTGGCGGGCGGCTGAGAACGCAGCCTGGACATGGCGTTGGCGATGATCGACAGGTCGGCGACCCGCACCGAAAGCTGACTGGTCGCATGGACACCGTAGTTGCGCGCGATCTCGTCCAGGCGGTCCGAGATGCTCAGCCCCTCGGCCTTGAGTCCGGCGGCTAGGCGCAGCACCATCAGCAGCGCGGTGATGCCGTCCTTGTCGGGTACCGCATGGGAGTCGCAGCAATACCCGATCGCCTCCTCATAGCCGAAGGCGAGGTCTGGCACCCGGCCGATCCACTTGAAACCGGTCAGCGTGGAGGTGAAGGCACGCCCATGCTCTTCGGCCATTCTCCCGAGCAGCGTGGACGACACCACCGAACAGGCGTAGGTGCCCGCCACCCCGCGGCGCAGCGCGTCGTCACCGAGCAGCGCTCCGAGTTCGTCCCCGGTCAGCATCCGCCAGGTGCCACCGATGGGTGCAGCCACCGCGCAGCGGTCGGCGTCGGGATCGTTGGCCACCACCAGATCCGCTCCCTGGCGCTGCGCCAGCGCGATCGCCAGGTCGATGGCACCCGGCTCTTCGGGATTGGGGAAAGCTACCGTCGGGAATGCCGGATCGGGCTGGTCCTGTTCGGCGACGGGGATACCGGACGGGAACCCGGCCGCGGCGACCACCTGGTTAACGATGCGGGAACCCACACCATGCATCGCGGTATAAACCCACGACACCGAGCGCGGTGCCTCGGGGGAGACCAGGGACGCCGCCCGCGCGGTGTAGGCGTCCACGAGTTCCTGGTCGATGACCTTCCATCCCTGAGCCCGGGCGACCTCACCGGCTGGACGCTTCGCGATCGCGGCGATCTCGGCCGCGATCTGCCCATCGGTCGGGCTGACGATCTGGGAGCCGTCCCCGAGGTAGACCTTGTAGCCGTTGTCCGCGGGCGGGTTGTGTGAGGCGGTGACCACGACACCGGCGACGCAGCCGAAGTGCCTGATGCCGAAGGCCACCACCGGAGTTGGCGTGGGCTGGGCGGTGAGTAGCACCTCGAACCCGGCGGCTGTCATGATCTCTGCGGTGTCGCGGGCGAAGACATCCGAGTTGTAGCGGGCGTCGAAACCCACGATGACTTTCCCGCCGCGATGGCCGCGACTGGCGAGCCAGGCCGCGAAACCGGCAGCCGCCTGGGAGACCACGACCCGGTTCATCCTGGCGGGACCGGGACCCAGGGCCCCGCGCAGTCCGGCGGTGCCGAACTCCAGGGGGCCGGAGAAAGCATCGCGCAGTTCCTCCACCGCGACTCCGGCGACCGCCGGGTCCTCGGCCTGGGCTTGGACCAGCAACTGGTCGAGCGCGTCACGGGTCGCTGGATCGGGGTCCTGATCGCGCCAGGCTTCGGCCATCTGGATCAGATCGGACATGGCAGCCTCCTTCTAAAGTTTCGCGACGATACCTGCGAGCAGCGCGGCCAGCCTTGGGGCTGCCGCCTTACCGGCCTCAATGACCTCGGCGTGGTCCAGGGGAGTGGGGCTGATGCCCGCGGCCAGGTTCGTGACCAGGGAGATCCCCAGCACCTCCAGACCGGCTTCGCGGGCCGCGAGGGTCTCCAGTGTCGTGGACATCCCGACCAGGTCGCCCCCCAGTACCTTCGCCATCTTCACCTCCGCCGGGGTTTCGTACTGAGGCCCGCGGAACTGTACGTAGACGCCCTCCGGCAAACTCGGGTCGACCTCGCGGGCGAGGCCGCGCAGCCTCGGCGAGTACGCCTCGGTCATGTCGATGAAGGTCGCTCCCCGCAGCGGGGTGTCGGCGGTCAGGTTGATCTGATCGCGGATGAGGACCGGGGTGCCGGGCGCCCACTCGGCCACCAGGCCCCCACAGCCGTTCGTCAGCACCATGATCTTGGCTCCCCAGGCCGCCGCGGTGCGAACACCGTGGACGACCCTTTCGACGCCGCGCCCTTCGTAGTAGTGGGTGCGGCCGGTAAACACCGCGGCGACCTTACCGCTGGGGGTGCGGATCGCCCGGAGTTCACCGCCGTGGCCAGCGACCACGGGTCTGTCGAATCCAGGAACCTTGCCCAGCTCAATGGTGGCGATGGTCTCGCCTAGTTGGTCGGCTCCACTGCTCCATCCCGAGCCCAGGACGAGGGCGATGTCGATCTGGGCCAGATCAAGGGTTGACCTCAAGTACTCGGCGGCATCGTTGGCGGCTTGTTTCGGATCGAGTGTCATATCTCTACTATGCCCTGTGCCAGAATGCTCCCGTGACCAAAGTTGTGATCCTCGGTGGTGGGCCGGGCGGCTATGAGGCCGCTCTCGTCGGTGCGCAGCTGGGAGGCGAGGTCACGCTGATCGAGAGAGACGGACTCGGCGGCGCCGCCGTATTGACCGACTGCGTGCCCAGCAAGACCCTCATCGCGACCGCCGAGGCCATGACCGCCATCCGGCACGCGGCCGAGCTGGGGCTGCATGTGGGCGGTGCCGATGCGCCAGAGCCGGTCTCGGCGTCAGTGCGGGTCGATCTCGGAGCGGTCAACCGCAGGGTACTGGAACTCGCCCGGGCCCAGTCCGGCGACATCCAGGCCAAACTGACCGCGGAGGGGGTGAGGATCCTCAAAGGAACCGGACGTCTCGACGGGACCGAGGCGGTCATCGTCGAGGCAGGGGATGGGAGGCAACGCCTAGAGGCTGACATCATCCTGGTCGCCACTGGCACCACCCCGAGGGA
>JAUMYR010000007.1:0-4365 GCA_030528545.1 Propionibacteriaceae bacterium | reverse complement strand
GGCAACGCCTAGAGGCTGACATCATCCTGGTCGCCACTGGCACCACCCCGAGGGAACTGCCGACCGCCCGCTGCGATGGCGAACGCATCTTGAGCTGGAAACAGCTCTACGGCCTCACCGAACTGCCCGAACGGCTCGTCGTGGTGGGTTCTGGGGTCACCGGAGCGGAGTTCGCCTCGGCATACGATGCGCTCGGGGTCGATGTCGTCCTGGTCAGCTCCCGGGAGCATGTTCTCCCCGGACAAGATCACGATGCCGCCAGAGTGCTTGAGGAGGCATTCGAAGAGCGGGGCATGAAGGTCATGAGCCGCAGCCGGGCGATCGCCGCCGAGCGTACCGGTGCCGGGGTGCGGGTCCTACTGGAGGACGGGCGCACCGTCGAAGGCTCCCATTGCCTCATGGCGGTCGGGGCCATCCCCAACACAGCAGGCATCGGGCTGGAGAACGCAGGGGTACGGCTCAGCCCCTCAGGCCACATCGCGGTGGACCGGGTCTCGCGGACATCGGCCCGCGGGGTCTACGCCGCCGGTGATGTCACCGGGGTGTTCGCTCTCGCCTCGGTCGCCGCCATGCAGGGCCGGATCGCCATGTGGCATTCACTCGGGGACGCGGTCGCCCCGCTCGATCTGCGCCGGGTCGCGTCCAATGTGTTCACGGCCCCCGAGATCGCCACGGTCGGCGTCACACAGGCGCAGGTGGACGCGGGCGACATCAAGGTGGCCCAGGTGCTACTGCCTCTGGCCTCCAATGCGCGGGCGAAGATGCAGGGACTGCGGAGGGGCTTCGTCAAGCTGTTCTGCCTGCCTACGACCGGCATCATCGTGGGCGGTGTGGTGGTGGCGCCCTATGCCTCGGAACTGATCCACGCGATCTCGGTCGCGGTCGCCGAGCGCATCACCGTAGACAGCTTCAGCCAGGACTTCACGGTCTACCCATCGCTGTCGGGCTCGATCGCGGAGGCGGCGCGCAGGCTACATAACTACTCGGAGATCCTGACCAGCTAAGGCGCTGCTCAGTCAAACTCGTCGAGGATATCCTCCACGACCTCACCGATCCCCTCCGCGATGTGAGGAAGCAGGGACAGTCCCGCGGCGAGCACCGCCGTCCCCACGGCCAAACCACGCACCACTTTGTCGGCTTGCCAGTTGGAGTAATAGCCCTGGACATAGGGAGCGTAGGCGGCGTCCTGCCAGTAGGGCAGGCGGGCCGGACCATGGGCGACCGTGCGGATATGGGGCTCGGCTCCGGCCAGTACCCGCTCAGCGTCAGCGGCGCAAGCTGGGATCTCGCGGGCGCTGCCGCCCGGAGGGGCCCACCATACGGTCTGGGTGGACGGCCCATGGGCCGGATTGAAGAAACACGGCGGGCGTTTCACCGGAAGCGGGGCTCCGGCGACCCTGGCCTTCACACAGGCCACGGCATACCTGCCGTCTTCGAGGATCGAGGTTACGTGACGGATCTCCTGGGGAGCACGGACCCGCGGCAGGGCCTCCTTGGCGTGCTCATAAGCGTCCAGGGCTCGCTGATAGTCCTGGCTGGCCGCCTCGTCCAAGGTGTGCCCCACGACCTCTAAATCGAGGTTGCGGAGTTCATCTCCGAAGGTGGTGATGTCCTCGTCGGTGGCTCGCAGGGCTGCCTCCAGGGGGGACCGGGGCTGGTGCCCTGGAGGAGGCGGGCCGCGGTGAGCCCATGCCTGCCGCGGGCTAGCCAGCTGACGCGCTTTCTTAGCCCTGATCTGCCTCGAGCCGAGGCTCAGTGACACCGCCAGGACCAAGGCGACCACGACGGACAGCACCAGCACTACCGCAGGACTAATCATGGTCTCCATTGTGCCCTGCCTAGCCGATGCCCACGAGCCATGGCAGACCTATGGGGGTCGGCCCCCGAAGGATCCTGTGAGAAAGGTGGTCTGGGACGCCGCGATGGGCCGCGCCCCAGACCCAGCAGTTTGCCTATCCGGGATCGACGATCTCGCATAGGACCGTACCGGAGGTGACCGTGGCACCGACCTCGACCGACAGTCCTTTGACGATGCCGGAGCGATGGGCGTTCAGCGGCTGCTCCATCTTCATAGCTTCCATGACGATGACCAGTTCTCCCTCGCTGACCTGATCGCCATCGGCGACGGCCTTCTTCACGATGGTGCCCTGCATCGGGGCCGAGAGCGCATTGCCCGAGACTTCCTGCACCTTGGCGTCACCCCGGTCGCGCTTCTTCGGACGCGGGGCGATCTTCGTCGCGGTGGCCTTCGGGGCCGACAGGGAAGCAGGCAGTTTGACTTCGACCCGGCGGCCGTTCACCTCGACCACGACCACTTGAGGCTCGTCCTCGTCCTCGCTTTCGCCGAGCACACCCTTGTAGGCCGGGATCTCGCCGGAGAACTCGGTTTCGATCCAGCGGGTGTGCACCTTGAACTGCCCACCGGGGGCGGTGAACGCCGGGTCGGTGAGCACCGCCTGGTGGAAGGGGATGACCGTGGGCATGCCCTCAAGCGTGATGTCGGTCATGGCGCGCCGGGCGCGGGAGATGGCCTGATCGCGATCCGCGCCGGTGACGATGACCTTCGCGACGAGCGAGTCGAAGGCGCCAGGGACCGTCATCCCGGCGTGGTAACCCTCGTCGACGCGGATACCGGGCCCAGTGGGCGCGTGCCACTTGACTAAGGTTCCCGGAGCTGGCATGAAGTTTCGTCCCGCGTCCTCGGCGTTGATCCGGAACTCGATGGAGTGTCCGGTGATGAGGGGGTCCTCGTAGCCGAGTTCCTCGCCAGAAGCGATGCGGAACATCTCACGCACTAGGTCGAGGCGGGTGACTTCTTCGGAGACTGGGTGTTCCACTTGCAACCGGGTGTTGACCTCAAGGAAGGAGATCGTGCCGTCGACCCCGACTAAGAACTCGCAGGTCCCGGCCCCGACGTATCCGGCCTCCCGCAGGATCGCCTTGCTCGCGGCGTAGAGACGAGACACCTGCTCCTCGCTGAGGAAGGGGGCGGGGGCCTCCTCGACCAGTTTCTGGTGGCGGCGTTGCAGCGAGCAATCCCGGGTGGAGACGACCACGACATTGCCGTGGGTGTCGGCGAGGCACTGGGTCTCGACGTGGCGCGGCTTGTCGAGGTAGCGCTCGACGAAGCACTCGCCGCGCCCGAACGCCGTGACGGCTTCCCGGGTGGCGGACTCGAACAGCTCGGGAATCTCTTCCATGGTCCGGGCGACCTTGAGCCCGCGCCCACCGCCGCCGTAAGCGGCCTTGATGGCGATCGGCAGCCCGTGTTCGGTGGCGAAGGCGACGACCTCGGCGGCATCGGCGACCGGGTCGGGCGTGCCGGGAACCAGCGGGGCACCGACCTTCTGGGCGATGTGACGGGCCTTGACCTTGTCGCCGAGGGCGTCGATCGCGGCGGGCGGCGGGCCGATCCAGATGAGGCCAGCGTCAATGACGGCCTGGGCGAAGGCGGCGTTCTCGGCCAGGAACCCATAACCGGGGTGGATCGCGTCGGCACCTGCGCGGTGGGCGATGGCGATGACCTTGGCAACGTTCAGGTATGTCTCGGCCGGAGTTGCCCCGTTGAGCGCGAATGCCTCGTCTGCGAGCTTGACGAACAGTGCCTCCGAATCGGAGTCGGCGTAGATAGCGACGCTGGCGATTCCGGCGTCGGCGGCGGCGCGGATGACTCGGACGGCGATCTCACCGCGGTTGGCGATCAAGACCTTGCTGATGGTGGCTTGTCCCACAGTTCCTCCTCGAACGGCTATGTCGCCAAAGTTTAGGGGTTATCGAGCTGACGCGCTGGCCTATGCTGTCAATGTGGGAACACCAGATTTCGTTCTTCGCCTCCGAGAACGGGTCGGACACGATCTGTTGTGGCTCTCAGGCGCCCGTTCTGTGATTTATCGCACTCAACCGCGGTTGGAGGTCCTGCTTGGCAGGCGAACCGATACCGCTCAGTGGGACCACGTCGCGGGGATCGTCGAACCTGGCGAACACCCGGTCGAGACCATCGTGCGCGAGGCCCAAGAGGAGTTCGGGGTAAGCGTCGAGGTGGAGCGCATGCTCCAGCTATCCGTCGGCGACGAGATGGTCTACCCCAACCAGGACCGGTGCCAGTACCTGGAACATTCCTTCCTGTCCAGGTGGTGCCAGGGCGATCCCTGGCCAGCCGACGGTGAGGCCAGCGAGGTGGCATGGTTCAGTCCCCAGGCCCTTCCCGCGGACGCATCACCGAGGCTGGTCCGTCTGGTCACTCTCGGGTTGGGCCCAGCCCAGCCGGTGGTCTTCCAGTGAGGGGGGCACTCTTGGCCGCGGCACTGGCGGCGGCGATGGCCGGGTGTGCGGCCTCCCCGCCCAGCGTGCAGGCCCCCCGGCCTA
>JAUMYR010000154.1:3406-5891 GCA_030528545.1 Propionibacteriaceae bacterium | reverse complement strand
ACAACGTAAACAAAGCCCCGGGACACCCGTTAACGATGTCCCGGGACTTCACAATTGTGCGCGAGAGAGGAGTTGAACCTCCACGCCCTTGCGGGCACTGGCACCTGAAGCCAGCGCGTCTGCCATTCCGCCACTCGCGCGCGAATCACTTGATCCGGCGACTAACCGTAGCACAGTTTCGGCCCAGCGCAACTTTCGGCATCTCGCGGTCTGGCCAAGGGCTCGGAAAAATCGCCCTGACCAGGGGCGCGGCCGGTGGCGGCCGGGCGGGGAAGCTGAGCGGAGGCTGGATTCCGGTGCCGCTGAACCATAGACTCCTGATCCGGCCAAGGAGTGTGAGGGGAAGATATGCGCCGAGCCGTCATCGTGGCCCTGGTCTGCGCGTGCGCTGGGTGCGCCAGCGTCCCGGACGCCGAACCCACTGGGGGAGAGCCCACGCCGACCGTGGCGGTGTCCGCCTCTGGACAGGCGACCGCCTCGCCTTCGGCTGATCCGGTCGCGGCCTCGCCGACACCGGCAGCAGCGTCCGCTCCGGCCACCACGGCACCCCCCACCGAGGACTCCTGGGGTGAAGCCGACATGAGTGCGCCGATCCCGCTGGTGAGCAAGCGGTGGCGGCTGCCCGCGTCCTATGTTCCCCAGCAGACCGGAGCCTGGGGACTCACCGCAGACGCCGACGCCGCGATGAGGGAACTCATCAAGGCCGCCCGCGCCGACGGTGTGAAGATGCAGGTGCGCAGCGGCTACCGCAGTTTCGAGACCCAGAAGGCGACCTATGAGAGGGCGCTGCGGACCTACTCCAGCGAGGCCGAGGCCAAGCGCTACAACGCGCCCCCGGGGGCCTCCGAGCACCAGACCGGGCTGGCGGCCGACATGTGGGACGGCAAGAACCGCGGCTATGCCTTCCGCGGCACACCGACCGACAAGTGGCTGGCCGAGAACGCTTATGCCTTCGGCTTCATCATCCGTTACCCGAAGGGCAAGGAAAACATCACCGGCTACGCCGACGAGCCCTGGCACCTGCGCTACGTCGGGGCCGAGGCCGCCAAGGCCTTCGCCGCGGACAAGTCCCTCACCCTGGAGGAATACCTCGGGGTCTCCTGAGTGCCCAGGCCCTCACCCCCGCGCCCGACGGTGAGGCGTCCGGGCGCGGGTTCGCCGATACCCCGCGCCGGGCGGGCCACGGCGTGGTTGACTTGGTTCCATGCGGGTAGTGGTGGCCTCGGACTCATTCAAGGGGACGTTCAGCGCCGCTCAGGCGTGCGAGGCGATCGCCGCCGGAGTGCTGGCGGCGGAACCCACCGCAGAGGTGCTGATCCGCCCGATGGCCGACGGCGGGGAAGGGACGCTGGAGGCCCTGGCCGCGGCCTGGGGCGTCCCGGTCGTCGAGGTGGCGGCGGTGGACGCGATCGGGCGGCCCGCCCGCGGCTGTTACGCGATGCATGAGGCTACCGCGGTCGTCGAACTGGCCAGCGCCAACGGGCTACCGGGGGTGAGCGACGTGGCCCTGCGGCCGCGCTCGGCGACCACCCGGGGCACCGGGCAGGTGCTGCGCGCCGCGCTGGAGGCCGGTGCCCGCGAGGTACTGCTGTGCGTCGGGGGTTCGGCCTCGACCGACGGCGGGTCGGGCATCCTCACTGAGCTGGGCGTCCGGCTGCTGGACGCCAGAGGACTGCCGGTGGCCGACGGCGGCGCTGGCCTCGCAGACGTAACACGGATAGACCTGGGTGGGCTGCACCCCGCCGCCCGGGACGCGCGCTGGCGGATCGCCGTCGACGTCACCAACCCCCTCACCGGCCCCACGGGCGCGGCCGCGGTATATGGCCCGCAGAAGGGCGCCAGCCCCGACGATGTGGACTTCCTGGACGCCGCCCTGACCCGCTGGGCACGGCTCCTGGCGGTGCAGGGACACGACGTCGCCGCTCTTTCTGGGGCCGGCGCGGCGGGCGGGGTACCGGCTGGGCTGGCCCTGCTCGGCGCGACCTGGCAGCCGGGTGCCTCACTGGTGGCCGAAACCATCGGACTCGCCGAGGCCTGCCGGGGAGCCAACCTGGTTATCACCGGCGAGGGCCGCTTCGACGCCCAGTCCCTCAACGGCAAGGTCGTCGCCGGGGTGATCGCGGCGGCCGGGCAGGTCCCCGTCGCCGTCGTCGCCGGTCAGGTCGGGCTGGACGAGCGGTCCTACCGCGCGGCCGGAGTCCGTGCCGCACGGGCTACCGGTTACGGCCCGGCCAGCCTGCTCAGCCAGGCGGCGCGGGCCGTGCTCAAAGAGACCCTCGCCTGATCGGGGAGGCCCCCACCCCGGCTCGACTCGACACCGTGGGGCCGGGGATTTCCCCGATCCCGCGGTGTCGGGATGCCAGCCAAGAACCACCGCCGCGTGACCCGGGCCAGCTCAGTACGCCAGCAGCAGGGTGCGCTGGAGGCTACTTCCAGAGCGTGGCCAGGAAGAAGGAGGCCATGAACAGGCTGAGCCCGATGATGA
>JAUMYR010000154.1:0-3306 GCA_030528545.1 Propionibacteriaceae bacterium | reverse complement strand
TTCCAGAGCGTGGCCAGGAAGAAGGAGGCCATGAACAGGCTGAGCCCGATGATGACATTCCAGCCGCCGAGCGCGCTCATGAAGCCGATCCGGCTGCCCGCGAGGTTGTAGACGACGATCCACAGCACGCCGAGCAGCCCGACCGGGATGAAGACCCAAGGAACCCAGGCGCGGTCGTGGGCGAGGCGGGCCTTGGTCGCCTGGGCCTCGTGGGCGTCTTGGACACGCTTGGTCTTCTTCTTCTCCGCTGCTTCCTTGCGGATCTTGGACTCGGGCACGGTTCCTCGCTTTCTTCGCCTCCTAGCCTAACGGTGGGCATCCAGAAGCCACACATTGTGGTGCGTGGTAGCTTGGCGCTAACACGATCAGGGGGAAGGGCGGTATGGCGCTGCTGGGACAGGTGTGGTCAAACCTGCGACGGGCCCGCGCCCAAGACCTCGCCAACCGGCCCGGAGCTGGCCGGATCGGAACGGTACTGGTGTGCGCCATCGCCGGTTTCATCATGACGGTGAGCGCTGTCTTCTCCTCCGGTAGCGATCTTCGCCCCAACCGATCCACGGACCTAGTCGAACTCGTCCGGGCCCAGGCGGACCGCAACAAGAAGATGAGCAGTCAGCTCAGCGAGTTGCGCGGCGTGGTGGACCGGCTCGCGACGGGGGCCGCATCGGGAGGGGTGGACTATCAGCCTCAGCTCGACCAGGCTGGCGCTGAGGCGGCGCTGACGACCGTCCGGGGTCCCGGGGTGCAAGTCAGCCTGAATGACGCACCCCTGGACGTGAAACCCCCAGGTGTCGCCGCGGATCTACTGGTGGTGCACCAGCAGGACATCCAAGCCGTCGTCAACGCGCTGTGGTCTGGGGGAGCCGAAGCCATGACCATCCAGGGGGTTCGGGTGACGAGCACTACCGGCATCAAGTGTGTCGGCAACTCGGTCGTCCTCAAGGGCGTCCCCTATGCCCCGCCCTATGACATCGTCGCGATCGGAGACCCGGCTCGGCTGGAGGCCGCTCTGGCATCCTCCCCGGAGATCAAGATCTACCGCCAGTACGTCCGCGCCTACCAGCTCGGCTACAGCCAGCACCGCCTCGGGGACGTGGAGATGCCCGGCTTCGAGGGCTCGATCGAGCTGAAGTGGGCCAGGCCGGGGGACTGATTCCATCAGTATGCTACCCAGCATGGTTCGCGTGCTGGTGGTCGACAACTACGACTCCTTCGTCTACAACATCGTCCACTATCTTGCCCAGCTCGGCGCCGAGGTGGAAGTGTGGCGCAATGACGACCCACGCCTAGCCGAGTCCGCCTGGACGCAGGACTATGACGGCATCGTGCTGTCGCCTGGCCCGGGCACCCCCGAGGACGCGGGCCATTGCGTCCGCATCGTCAGGCAGCTGGCGGGCCAGATCCCGATCTTTGGTGTCTGCCTAGGTCTACAGGCGATGACCGTGGCCTTCGGCGGGGTGGTAGGACGCGCCGGAGAACAGCTGCACGGCAAGACATCGCCCATCAGCCACGACGGACGCGGGGTATTCGCGGGGCTGCCCACCCCGCTGACCGTCACCCGCTATCACTCCCTGGCCGCCGACCCCGAGGCGCTGCCGGATTGTTTTGAGGTCTCGGCCCGCACCGAGGACGGCGTCATCATGGCGCTGAGGCATCGGGAACTGGCCATCGAGGCCGTGCAATTCCACCCCGAGTCGGTCTTGACCCAAGGCGGCTATCAGATGCTAGCCAACTGGCTGTGTGAGTGTGGGGACGCCGAAGCCCCGGCCCGCGCGGAGGGGCTGGCTCCGCTCATGACGCTGGAGGGATAGCCCCGGCTCGGCCCAGACGGCGCCGCCACCTGGGCCGAAACCTTCGGGAGAGGGTCGACTCCCACCCGGGGGCTTCACTCGCAGGCTACGCCGTCGTTGTCCCGGTCGAGCTTCGAGCTATATCCAGGCTGGCCCCGGCGGATCGGGGTGACGCCAGCGGCGCGGGCCTCGGAGCAGTTCTTGTACCACCCCTTCTTCTTGGCGGGGGCGGGTGCTTCGCGGACGCTGCGCTTGGCGGAGGGTGCGGGCCGGGAGCCGGACGCGGCCCTCGGCCGGTGCTCGGCGGGGGGTGCCTCCTTGCGGGCCTTCTCCCTCGGGGCCGTTTCCTTGCGAGCCGGTTTCTGGGCGGCCGAAGCCCGCCGGATCGGCTCTGCGGGGGCGAGCCGATCCTGGTCTTCCCCGGCGGAAGGCTCGGTGGCCCCGGCAGGTTCTGGGGTCTGAATGGGCGTGGGAGAGGGGCTCGGCGGGGGCGTCGGGCTGGGAGTCGCTGGGGCCGTCGAGACCGCCGCGGTGGGGCTGGCCGAGACGCTGGGGAAGGAGGCGGATGCGGCCGGGGAACGTCCCTCGGTGGCTCCGAGGCAGCCGGTGAGCGCCATCGAGGCCAGGACGCCGCCTGCGGCCAGGAGACGTTTTTTCTTCCACCAGCTGCGGGCTTCTACGCCCAAAGTGGACCTGTCATGGTGTATAGGGAGGATCATGGCCCCAGATCCTAACCGTGGTCCTGAGGAAGATCCTGGTCGCTTCCGTGGCGGAGGGCCAAACGCTCAGCTCTCCTGAGTGGGCGCCAAAGGGAAGGCCCCCGGATCCGGGGGCCTTCGACGGGGTGCTACCTGTCGGGTTCCTTCGGCGGTGTCGCGGTCGGACTGACCGACTGGTCGGCCGGTGCGGTCGACGGGGCCGGAGGCGGAGGGGTCGGGGCGGGTTTCTTGGCGACGCTGACGTTGATGATCTCGGTGCGCAGGGCGAGCGTGCCGTCCTTGATGCTCTGCTCGAAGATGAGTCCGTCCGGGTACTCGGCGGTCTCGATCTGCTTGGGCAAGATGTTGAATCCCGCTTCCTTGGCCAGCGCGGCAGCAGCCGCCGGGTCCTTGCCCGACAGGTTCGGCACGATCGACTTGCCGGTCGCCATCGTCACCGTGACCCTCGCGGTCTCGGGGTCGACGGGAGAGCCCGCGGCCGGATCCGAAGAGATCACGGTATTGGCCTTCGCCGTGACCGGTTCGGTCTTGGGATCGGCGTCCTTGAATACCGGGTCCACCTTGAAGCCGGAGTCCTTGAGGGCCTTGGTGGCCTCTTCCCTGGTCATCCCAGCCAGCGGGGGGACGCTCTTTTCCGCAGGGCCATCGCTGACCGTGATCGTCACGGAACTGTTCTTGGGCGCGGACTCCCCGCCCTTGGGTGACTGGTCGATCACCTGGTCCTTGGGAGCGGCGTTGTTGGCCCGCTTGAGTTCCACCTTGAAACCTGCCTTGGACAGGCTGTCATCGGCGGCGGT
>JAUMYR010000006.1:34557-43876 GCA_030528545.1 Propionibacteriaceae bacterium | reverse complement strand
TGATCTTCGGCGTCGTGCTCTACCCGGCGGGGCTGATGATCTACAACTCCTTCCGCAAGTTCAGCCGCATCGGCGTCGATCGAGGCCCCGCGGGGCTCGACAACTACTTCGGGCCAGGAGGTGCCTTCACCTTCCCCGGGGTGCCGATCGAGCGGATCCTTATCAACACCGTGGTGTGGGTCGTGGTCGTGGTGCTGGTCACCCTGGTGTTGTCCATCGGGCTCGCCCAGTTCCTCAACAAGGAGTTCTTCGGCCGCAAGTTCGTTCGCCTCGTCATCATCATCCCGTGGGCCTGTTCGGTGGTCATGACCACGACGGTGTTCAACTATGGCCTGCAGCGAGACGTCGGGCTCATGAACCGTCTGCTGGTCGACCTCGGGTTGCTGGACCAGGCCTATGCCTTCACCAAGACCCCCGAGAGCGCCTTCTGGGTGGCAGTCTTCGTCGCGGTCTACGTATCCCTGCCGTTCACCACCTATACGATCCTGGCTGGGTTGCAGGCGGTACCCCACGATGTGCTGGAGGCCGCGCAGGTGGACGGTGCCTCAGCGGTGCAGCGTTACTGGCAGATCGTCTTTCCCATCCTGCGCCCGGCGGTGGCGGTGGCCGCCCTGGTGAACATCATCAACGTGTTCAACTCGCTGCCGATCCTCAAGATCCTCAACGAGACCCCCGGGTATAACACGGGACACACCACCACCACGCTCATCTTTGAGTACAAGACGAACCTCGGCCCCGGCGTGGCCAGCGCCCTGTCGGTGGTCAACTTCTTGTTCTGCCTGGTAATCATCGCGATCTACCTGGCCTTCGTCCGGCCCACGAAGGAGGACTGACATGGCTCGGCGTTCTCGCGGGGCTGGCGTCAGCCAGCGTCCCAATCCCTATGCCACCGCGATCGGGGCGATCCTGATCGTGGCTTTCTTCGCCTTCCCCTACATCGTGATGTTCATCAGCTCGCTGAAGACCAGGGCCGAGATCACCAAGATTCCGCCGGACTACCTGCCCGCCAGCCCCCGGTTCGGCAACTACCTCGATGTGTGGTCGTCCAATGTGGAGCCGGGCAATGCCCTGCTGGCCACCATGGTGATCTCCTTCGGGGCGACTCTTCTGGTGCTGCTGGTGGCCACGCCCGCGGCCTACTACGTCGCGCGGTTCCGCTTTCCCGGGCGCATGGTCTTCCTCTTTCTGGTGCTCATCACCCAGATGTTGCAGCCGACAGTGCTCGCGATCGGTCTCTACCAGGAGTTCTCCGCCTGGCAGGGATACCTGTCCTGGGTGGCACTGATCCTGGTCAACGGTGCATTCAACCTCGCCTTCGCGATCTGGATCATGCAGGCCTTCTTCGCCTCGGTACCGAAGGAAGTGGACGAGGCGGCGCTCATCGACGGCGCCGGGCGGATCCAGACCATGTTCAAGATCTCCCTGCCGCTAGTGTGGCCGGGCATCGTCACCGCCATCGTGTTCGTTTTCGTCAACACCTGGAACGAATATGCGGCGGCCTTCGTCCTGGTCCAAGACAACGAACTACAGCCCCTGACCGTGGCCATGCCCCGCTTCCTCGGGATGTATATCCGGGACTGGCAATACCTGTTCACCACAGCGATGGTCGCCATCGTTCCGGTGATCGTGCTCTTCGCCTTCATCGAGAAGAGGCTGATCGGGGGGCTCACCGCGGGTGCGGTGAAATAGTCCCGGCACGGCCCGGCAGGGGCGCCTCCGTGAGCCGGGGCACCCCTGCCAACCGCCGCGAAATGGCTCTGCTCGCCCGGAGTGGTTGCGCCTGTGCCCCGCCGGGCGAGGCCCGCCCCGGCGGGTCCTGCCCGTATCGCTCCCGGGCCGGTAGACTCTGCCCAGTTGCCTAGCTTGGAGTTGATCCCCCACGTGACCCAATCCCAGTGGATTGAACTGAGCCTCGCGCTCGGCTGTGCCATCGTCGCGGCGTGGCTGACCGCCGCGGAGGCGGCCATCGCCTCTATCTCGCGCTCGCGCGCCGACCAGCTGGTCGAGGACGGGCGTCCCGGCGCGCGCCGCATCCAGCTGATCGCCCAAGACCCGGCGCCCTATGTCAACGCGACGATCTTCGTCCGGACCATGCTGGAGATCACCTGCGTGGTGCTGGCCGCGGTGCTGCTGTTTGACGCCTTCTCCGACGACTGGCAGCAGGTCGGCGTCACCGTGGCGATCATGGTCGTGGTGTCCTTCCTGCTGTGGGGGGTCGGCCCCCGCACGATCGGCCGCCAGCGCGCCGAGGCGGTGGTCCGCTTCGCCGGTCCGCTGGTGAGCCTGCTGACCACGCTGTTCGGCCCCGTCGCGCAGCTCATGATCCTCATCGGCAACGCCCTCACCCCTGGCAAGGGGTTCACCGACGGCCCCTTCTCCACCGAGGCCGAACTGCGCGAACTGGTGGACATGGCCGAGGCCAGCGAGCTGATCGAGGCCGGGGAACGCAAGATGATCCACTCGGTCTTCGAACTCGGCGACACCATCGTCAAGGAGGTCATGGTGCCTCGCCCCGATGTGGTCTTCATCGCCCAGGACGCGACGCTTCGGCAGTTCCAGTCGCTCGCGCTGCGCTCCGGCTTCTCCCGGATCCCCGTCATCGGCGACGGCCTAGACGATGTGCGCGGGGTCATCAACCTCAAAGACGTCAGCCGCCGGGTCTACGACCGCCCCGATGTGCAAAAGACCGAAACGGTCGCGGAGCTGATGCGTCCGGCGAGTTTCTGCCCCGACTCCAAACCCATTGACGAGTTGCTGCATGAGATGCAGCGGAGCCGTAGCCACCTCGTCATCGTGATCGACGAGTTCGGCGGTATGGCGGGCCTGGCCACCATCGAGGACATCCTGGAGGAGATCGTCGGCGAGATCACCGACGAGTATGACCCCGAACCGATCGAGATCACCGAACTGGACGAGGGCCACTACCGGGTGTCGGCGCGTCTGCCGGTCGACGAGATGGGCGAGCTGTTCGGCCTCGATGTCGACGACGAGGATGTCGAAACGGTCGGTGGGCTGATGGCCAAACAGCTCAATCTGGTGCCGATCCCCGGATCTCGTGCGGTCTGGGAGGGCATCGAGATGATCGCTGATAGGGCCGTCGGGCGGCGCCACCAGATCGGTACGGTGCTGGTACGCAGGCTCACCCCAGAAGAACTCGAAGCCGAGGAGGTAATAGATGAGTGAGCAGGGATTCCGCTCCGGGTTCGCGTGTTTCGTGGGACGCCCGAATGCCGGGAAATCGTCGCTGACGAACGCGCTGGTGGGCCAGAAGATCGCGATCGCCTCCAGCAAACCCCAGACCACACGGCATGCGGTGCGGGGCATCATCACCCGGCCCGAGGGACAGCTGGTCCTCATCGATACCCCCGGTCTGCACCGGCCGCGGACGCTGCTGGGGGAGAGGCTCAACGACCTGGTCCGGGAGACCTGGAGCGAGGTGGACGTGGTAGGCGTGTGCCTGCCGAGCGACCAGCGAATCGGGCCGGGGGACACCTACCTGGTGAGCGAGATCGCGGCCTTGCCCGACCGCCCGAAGATCGTGGCGCTGGCGACCAAGATCGATCTGGTGAGCAAGGAGCGCCTGCTCAGCCACCTCTCCGATATCGATGAGCTCGGGCGCAAGCTCGGCATCGAGTGGGCCTGTGTGATCCCCTGTTCGGCGCTGACCGGGGACCAGGTGGACGTCGTGTGCCGGGAATTGCTCAACTTGCTGCCCGAGGGTCCCGCCTTCTATCCCGACGGCGAGATCACCGACGAGCCGGAGGAGACCCTGATCGCGGAGCTGATCCGCGAGGCCGCGCTGGAGGGGGTGCGTGACGAGTTGCCGCACTCGATCATGGTGGTGATCGATGAGATGATGCTGCGCGAGGGCCGCCCGCAGGACAAGCCGCTGCTCGACATTTTCGCCACCATGGTGGTCGAACGGGACTCTCAGAAGGGCATCGTCATCGGCCATCGAGGGTCCAGGCTCAAGGAGATCGGGACCGCTGCCCGCCACCAGATCGTCAGGCTGCTCGGCACCCCGGTACACCTCGACATCAAGGTCAAGGTCCTCAAGGACTGGCAGCGGGAGCCGAAATATCTCAACCGGCTCGGGTTCTGACCAGGGCCAAGGCTGAGTTCCGTCTTCGCCAGGGGAGCGGACCCGGGGACTCCTCATCGTGAGATGGACCCCGCGGGATGAGGCATCGTGTGCTAGCCTCGGGCCGTGGCTTGGGTGAATCTTCTCCTTTCCTGCCGCAGCGAGGCCCGATCCTAGTCGGCCAGCTCACCTCGCTGCGGAGTCTGTGCGTGCCTGGCATACCTACCAGCAAGGACCCCCAATGACTGACTTCGGCACCCGCCCCCAGCCCAAACCCGTGCAGCAGCCATCCCCGATGCCATTCGGACGCTATACCGCCTTCGTCCCGGTGGATGTGCCCGACCGCACCTGGCCAACCAACCGGATCACCAGGGCGCCACGCTGGCTGTCCACGGACCTGCGCGACGGCAACCAGGCCCTGATTGATCCCATGACCCCCGCCCGCAAGCGCCGCATGTTCGACCTGCTGGTTGGCATCGGATACAAGGAGATCGAGATCGGTTTCCCCTCGGCCTCCCAGACGGACTTCGACTTCGTCAGGCAACTGATCGAAGAGGACGCGATCCCCGGCGACGTTACGATCTCGGTGCTGACCCAGGCCCGTGAGGACTTGATCGAACGCACGGCCCAATCGCTGATCGGTGCCCGCCGGGCCACCATCCACCTGTACAACGCCACGGCCGAGCTGTTCCGCCGGGTCGTGTTCCGGATCAGCGAGGACGAATGCGTCCAGTTGGCGGTCCGCGGGACCGAACTGGTGCGCCGCTATGCCGAGAAGTACCTGGCCGATGTCGAGTTCGGCTATCAGTACTCGCCTGAGATCTTCACTCAGACCCCGACCGATTTCGCCATCGAGGTGTGCGACGCGGTAGCCGGGGTCTGGCAGCCCGGCGAGGGGCGGGAGATCATCTTCAACCTGCCCGCGACGGTGGAGCGTTCGACGCCCAATACCTACGCCGACCAGATCGAGTACTTCGTCCGCAACGTGAAGAATCGCCAATATGTGGCCGTCTCGCTGCATCCCCACAACGACCGGGGTACTGCTGTGGCGGCCGCCGAGCTGGGCCAGATGGCCGGTGCTGATCGGGTGGAAGGGTGCCTCTTCGGCCATGGTGAGCGCACCGGCAACGTCGACCTGGTCACGCTGGCCATGAACCTGTACACCCAGGGCATCGACCCTCAGGTGGATTTTTCCAACATCGACGAGGTGCGCCGGACGGTCGAGTATTGCACCGGCCTGCCGGTGCATCCGCGCCATCCTTATGCCGGTGACCTGGTCTACACGGCTTTCTCCGGTTCCCACCAGGACGCCATCAAGAAGGGCCTGGAGGCGTTGGAGAA
Source organism: Propionibacteriaceae bacterium (assembly GCA_030528545.1). Next base: position 38,454 of record JAUMYR010000006.1, on the reverse strand, counting down.
GCAGGCAGAGGCCGAGGGCAAGACCATTCATACCGTGGCCTGGGAGGCCCCCTACCTGCCGATCGACCCCCACGACGTGGGCCGCACCTACGAGGCCGTCATCCGCGTCAACAGCCAGTCGGGCAAGGGAGGCATGGCCTACATCATGAAGGCCGACCACAAGATGGACCTGCCGAGGCGGTTGCAGATGGAGTTCAGCCGCGTGGTCCAGTCCCGCACCGATGCCGAGGGCGGAGAGGTCAGCGTCCAGCAGCTGTGGGACATCTTCGCGGCCGAGTACCTGGATGTGATCGAGCCCTATGCCCTGGTGAAAGCCGCATCCACCTCGAACGGAACACATTACATCTCCTCTGTGGTGCGCTGCCCGCATGGCGAGCGGACGATCGAGGGCGAGGGCAACGGCCCGGTCAGCGCCTTCGTCGACGCGCTGGTGCGTTTCGGCGTCCACGTCAGGGTGCTGGACTATGCCGAGCACGCGATGAGCGGGGGCCGGGACGCGAAAGCGGCGGCCTACGTGGAGTGCGAGGTCGGCGAGGGCGACGAGGCCCAGGTGTTCTGGGGGGTCGGCATCGATCCCGATATCTCCAAAGCCTCGCTGAAGGCGGTGCTGAGCGCGGTCAACCGGGCCAGGAGGTAGCCAGCCCGCCGCTGGCCCGGGGTGTGTCCGGCCGGGCCAGCGGCCTTGTCAGTTCGTGACCTGGTTGGGGATCGCTCCGCCGAAACGGCGGTCCCGGCTGGCGTATAGCTCGATGGCCCGCCACAGGTCCCTGCGGTCGAAATCGGGCCAGAGCCGGTCCAGGAAAACGAACTCGGCATAGGCGGACTGCCACAGCAGGAAGTTGGAGGTGCGCTGTTCGCCCGAGGAACGCACGAACAGGTCGACGTCGGGGATCTCCGGCTCGTCTAGGTAGGCCCGGAAGGACTTCTCGGTGATCTTGTCGGGGTTGATCCTGCCCTGGGCCGCCAGGCGGGCGACCTGGCGCACGGCGTCCACGATCTCGGCTCGCCCGCCGTAGTTGACGCAGAACTGCAAGGTCAGGACGCGGTTGTGCTTCGACTGCTCCTCGGCCTCCTCCAGCTCCCGGATCACCGATCCCCAGAGCCGGGGACGCCGCCCGGCCCAGCGGATGCGGACTCCCATGTCGTCGAGCTGGTCGCGGCGGCGGTGGATGACGTCCCGGTTGAAACCCATGAGCCAGCGCACCTCTTCTGGAGAGCGTTTCCAGTTCTCGGTGGAGAAGGCATAGGCGCTCAGGTAGGGGATGCCGGCTTCGATGGCCCCCTCGATGACGTCGAACAGGGCGTCCTCACCGCGGGCGTGTCCGTCGGTGCGGGGCAGCCCGCGTTCCTTGGCCCAGCGGCCATTGCCGTCCATGACGATGGCGACATGCCTGGGGAGTAGCTTCGCCGGGATCTCTGGCGGGCGGGCACCGGAGGGGTGCGGGACGGGCGGTCGAGGAGTTTTCACCACGGGGAGAGCCTACCGCCGTCAGGGCGGAGACGAAGACCCTTTTATCGATCTTTAGTTTCATAATCTGCGCAACTTTGGGAAATTGTCGGTCATGTGTTCGATACTTGAGGTATGGGTGTCGATGTGCAGATTCCGGCGGTCTCCGGGTCCTGGGGAACCCCGAGGCCCGGGCGCGAGGTACACCCCGTGCTCCGCCCGGTGTTGCCTGGCGGGCTCAAACCGGGGGTGTATTCGGTGACGGGGGTCACCTCGGTGGCTTTTGGGTTACTGGTGGACGGCTGGTGTGGGGTCGTGGGCATGCCCGAACTGGGAGTAGAGGCGGCCCACGAGTGGGGTGTGGACCTGGGCAGGCTGGTGCTTGTTCCGCGAGCAGGGGCGTGGCTTGAGACGGTGGCCGCGCTGATCGAGGGGCTGGACGTGGTGCTGGCTCCGGCCCCGGCCCAGATCGCTCCGGCCGCGGCACAGCGCCTGGCCGCGAGGCTGCGCTCCCGGTCGGCGACGCTGGTCGTGCTGGGAGACTGGCCCCGCCCCCAGGCGGCGATCCGCTCCCGGACCCTCGCCTGGTATGGGCTGGGCAAGGGACACGGCCATATCGCGGGGCAACTCATTGAGGTGAACGTATCGGCTGGGCATGCCCAGCGGCGGGTCACCGTGGTCAGGGGCAGCGATGGCGTCGCTCTGGGCTGAGGTTCCCCGGGTCCTGGTGGTCTACCTGCCCGGCTGGGTGGTGCGAGCGGCAAGGACGCAGGCCGGCCCCGGACCCCTCCTGGTGGTCTCGCAGGCAAGGGTGGTGGCCTGCTGCGCCGAGGCCGCCGCCGAGGGCGTCGTGGCCGGGTTGCGGATCCGGGACGCACAGCTGCGCTGCCCGGAGGCGATCCTCGCCGAGCGCGACGAACGGGTCGAGGCGGAGGCTTTCGAAGCGGTCGCCGACATCCTGGAACAGGTGGTGCCCGAGGTGCACATTCCCCGACCGGGGCTCGCCGCGGTCCGGGTGCGCGGGCCAGCCCGGTTCTATGGTGGCGAGCTGGCCGCCGCGCGGGCGGTCTGGGAGGGGCTGCGGGATGGGGGATTCCCGGAGGCCCGGATCGGCGTGGCCGATGGAATCTTCACCGCCGAACAGGCGGCACGCGAGGCCTCCCCGGTATCGGTCATCCCGGCAGGCCGCAGCCGGGAATACCTTGTGGACAAGGACGTGGACCTGCTGGGAGACGAGAAGCTGGCGCGGACGCTACACCTTCTCGGGCTGCACACCCTGGGACAGTTTGCGGCTGTCCCGGCACGGCAGATCAGGGCGCGTTTCGCCGAGCCGGGCCAGATCGCGCACCTGCGGGCTCGCGGCCAGGACACCTCGGCCCCAGAACCTCGCCCCGGGCCGCGGGGGCACTCCGCCGGGGTGAGTTTTGACGAACCGCTGTGGCTGGTGACCCAGGTGGTAGAGCGCTCGCGTCCGGTGGTGGCAGAGATGATCGCCACGATCGGTGCCACCGGGGGAACCTGTGTCGAGGTCTGCATCATGGTGCGCACGGGGCTCGGGGTCACCGAGCGTACCTGGCGCCATCCCTGGCAGTTCAGCGTCCAAGAGTTGCTGACCCGTCTCGAATGGCAGCTGGCCGATATGGCCTCGGCCGCAAGCCAAGAGAGTGACGGAGTCCTGGCGGTGCAGTTCCTGCCCGTCGTCCACCCGGCAGCCGAGCACGCCGAGGGCCTGTTCGGGGATCGTCCGAGCGAACACCTCATGCGGGTGCTGACCCGGTTGCAGGGACGGGATGGGCCCGAATCGGTGCTCATGCCCGCGCTGAGGGGAGACCGGCTCTCCCGGAAGAGGTGCCTGCTGACTCCCTTCGGCGTTGCCCAGCCCAGCCCGCACAGCCGCCGCTGCGAACAGCCCTGGCCGGGACGGCCGGTGGGGCCCGCACCGGGCACCGTGTTCCCCCGGCCGCGCCGGATCGAAGTGCAGGACTCATCGGGGGCGGTGCTCTCGGTGGCCGACGGCGAACTGGGTGCCGAACCGGCATGGCTCGCGACTCCGTCGGGACGCCAGAAGGTGACGGCGTGGGCGGGGCCGTGGCCGGTGCGGCAGCGCTGGTGGGCCGAGCAGGCGGTGATGCTGGAGAGGATGCAGCTCATCACCTCCACGCAGCAGGCGTGGCTGGTGGTGGCCGCGCAGGGGGCCTGGTGGGCGGAGGCGCGTTATGACTGAACCGGGTGCGGTGGATCTCGCCGGGCTCCTGGCCCGCGGACCCCAGCGGGTGAGGCAGCTAGCGACGGCCGTGCCGGGTTCCCTCAGAACTCCCGCATGTGCCCCAGGGGGTGTGGGCCCCGGGACGGCCCCGGTGTGGGAGCCGTGGGCGGTCAGCACGCGCCCCAGCCGGTGGGTGGGTCATCCGGGAAGGGAGGCTCAGCCCATCTTCTGGCCGCTCATGCCG
>JAUMYR010000006.1:23953-34457 GCA_030528545.1 Propionibacteriaceae bacterium | reverse complement strand
CGGAGGGGTATCGGAGGCTGGCCAGGGCCATAACAGAGGCATATTTCCATCCCGAGGCCGAGAAGGGGCGTCCCGTCTATGATCTGGAGGGGCTCGCGGGGCAGGCCGATGGGCACTGGGTCGTGCTGACCGGCTGCCGCAAGGGGGCGGTCCGTCAGGCCCTGGCCCAGGCAGATCCCGAGCGGGCCGTGGCCGAGCTGGTCCGCTTGCGGGACCTCTTCGGCGATGTGGTCGTCGAGTTGACCAACCACCGCCTGCCCACCGATGACGCGACCAACGATCGCTTGGCGGGATTGGCGGCCCGTCTGGGGTTGCCTTTGGTCGCGACCAACGCGGTGCACTACGCGACGGCGGAACAGTTCGACCTGGCCTGCGCCCTGGCGGCGGTAAGGGCTAGGCGCAGCCTAGACGAGATGGATGGCTGGCTGCCGCCGGGGCCGAGCGCACGGCTCATGAGCGGCAGGGAGATGGCGATCCGCTTCGCCCGCTACCCGGGGGCGGTGGCCTATAGCGTTGAGATCGCCCAGCGCACCCAGTTCTGTCTGCGTGCGGCCAAACCGGACCTTCCCGACCAGGAGGTCCCCGATGGGCACACCCCGATGAGCTGGCTTCGGGTGCTGGTCGAGGAAGGCCGGGTCCAGCGTTATGGGGACGACCCGGCGGCGCGGCAGCGGATCGCCGAGGAATTACGCGTCATCGAGGACAAGGGGTTCGCGGGCTATTTCCTCATCGTCTACGACATCACGCGGTTCGCCCGGGCCAACTCCATCCTCTACCAGGGGCGAGGCTCCGCCGCGGCTTCGGCGGTGTGTTACGTGCTGGGTATCACCGTGGTCGATCCGGTGTTCTACGGACTGCCGTTTGAGCGTTTCCTTTCGGCGCTGCGGGAGGAAGAGCCAGACATCGACATCGACTTCGATTCCGGGCGGCGGGAGGAGGTGATCCAGTACGTTTACGCCCGCTATGGCCGCCGCCAGGCCGCGCAGGTGTGCAATGTGGTGAGTTACCGCCCCCGCAACGCCGTCCGGGATATGGCCAGGGCCCTCGGCTACAGCCAGGGGCAGCAGGACGCATGGAGCAAGCAGGCCCACTACCGAGACGGTGAGATCCGTGGTGAGGGCGACGAGATCCCGGCCCAGGTCTCCGGGTTAGCCACCCGGGTGCTGGGTTTCCCCCGGCACCTGGGCATTCACCCGGGCGGAATGGTGCTGACCCGTCAGCCAGTGGGGGAGGTCTGCCCGATCGAACCCGCCCGCATGGACGATCGCACGGTCTTGCAGTGGGACAAGGACGATTGCGCCTGGATGGGGCTGGTGAAGTTCGACCTGCTCGGCTTGGGCATGCTGTCGGCGATCCAGCACACCTTCGATCTAGTGGCCCAGCACACTGGTGAGCGCTGGACTATGGACACGCTGCCCCGCAACGAACCTGGCGTCTATGACATGCTGTGCCGCGCCGACACCATCGGGGTGTTTCAGGTAGAGAGCCGGGCACAGATCGGTACCCTGCCCAGGCTGCGTCCCAGGAGCTTCTACGACCTCGCGGTCGAGATCGGCCTCATCCGGCCCGGGCCGATTCAGGGCGGGGCGGTGCATCCCTACATCCGGCGCCGCACCGGGGCCGAACCGCTCACCTATCCCCACCCGCTGCTGGAGCCGGTGCTGAAACGGACGCTGGGCGTCCCGCTGTTCCAGGAGCAGCTCATGCAGATGGCCACCACCGTCGGTAATTGCACCGCCGCCGACGCGGATCTGCTGCGCCGGGCGATGGGCTCAAAGCGCGGGGTGGAACGCATCGAGAGCCTGCGTGACAAGCTGTTCGAGGGGATGGCCGCCAACGGGATCACGGGTGAGGCCGCCTCTGATATCTATAACCGGATCGAATCCTTCGCCAATTTCGGATTCGCCGAATCCCACGCACTGAGTTTCGCGGTGCTGGTCTATGCCAGTTCCTGGCTCAAGCTGCACTATCCGGCGGCCTTCCTGGCGGCTTTGCTCCGCGCTCAGCCGATGGGTTTCTACTCTGGGGCCACCCTCACCGCCGACGCCCGGCGCCACGGTGTCGAGGTGCGTTCGCCGGATGTCACCCGCTCGGGGGTATGGCCGGGACTGGAACCGACCGGAGAACAGGCCAGGCCCGCCCCGGAGTGCCTGCGTGACTACGCCGAAGAGGAGATCGGGGAGTTCGATCCCGCCGCCGCGGATGACTCGGCCAGGCATCGCCGCGATGGCGGACACGCGGTCCGCCTCGGCTTGGCCGACATCTCGTGCATCCCGGTGGAGGCCGCACGGCGCATCGTCGAGGAGCGGACGCGAACACCATTCACCAGCGTGGCCGATATGGCCCACCGGGTCGAATTGGAGGCCAGCCAATGGGAGGCGTTGTCGCTGTCTGGGGCATTGGACTGCCTGGCGGGATCGCGGAGGGCCGCGTTGTGGCAGAGCGCGGATCTTGCCCGCATCGGGCCGGGTCAGCTGGGGATCGAGGTGTGCACTCAGCCACCGCTGTTGCCGGAACCGACTCCGCTGGAGTTGCTGGAACACGATCTGCGCGCGACGGGGATCAGCGCCGCGGACCATCCAATGCGGCATGCCCGGGAACGGCTGTCCCGGCGTGGGGCGCTGCCAATCGACCGGCTCGCGAGCTGCGAACCGGGGCGCCGGGTCGAGGTGGGCGGCCTGGTCACCCACCGGCAGCGTCCGGTCACCGCTGGAGGGGTGACTTTCCTCAACCTGGAAGATGAGACGGGCCTGCTCAATGTCATCGTGTCCCCCGGGGCCTGGCAGCGTTACCGCATGGTCGCGCGGACATCGCCGGCTCTGGTCGTGCGCGGCATCATCGAGCGTAGCGAGTCGGTGGTGAATCTGTATGCCGACCGTTTGGAGGTCTTGGAGCTGGGGCTGAAGACCCCAGCGAGCAGGGACTTCCGGTGACCGGTGGTCTGGGGCCGTAGGGAAAGGCTATCGGGGCCCCCGGACCGGCGGGTCAAGGGCATAGGGTGAGGGCATGCCGACCTACCGAGATGAAGCCGTGGTGCTGCGCACCTACCCGCTCGGTGAGGCCGACCGCATCGTGGTGCTGCTGACCCGCGCCCACGGCAAGCTGCGGGCCGTGGCGAAGGGGGTGAGGCGTACTTCGAGCAAGATCGGTGGACGCCTCGAACCCGGCAACCACGTCGACGTACAACTCGCGACCGGACGCGGCAGCCTCGACGTGGTGACCCAGTCCGATGGGCTCCATGTGTTCAGCTTCGCCTCCGATTATCCGCGGTTCACGGCCTCCCAGGTGCTGCTGGAGACCGCCGACAGGCTGGCCTCCGAGGACCGGACCCCCATGCCCGGCCACTATCGGCTGTTACTGGGCGCTTTGCTGGCCCTCGACCGAGCCGAGCTGGCTGGGCAGGTGATCGTGGACTCCTATCTGCTGCGGGCGCTGGCCACCTCGGGCTATGCCATGGCGATCACCTCGTGCGCCTCCTGCGGCGCCGCCCAGGAGCAGGGGTGGTTCGCCGCCGGACTGGGCGGGGTACTGTGCGACCGGTGCCGTCCCGCGGCGGCCTCAAGAGTCGACACCGCCCTATTGAGCTATCTGAACGCCTTGTCATCGGGCGATTGGCCAGCCACCGATGTGGAGGCCACGATCAAGCGCAGGGGCAGCGGGGTCATCGCGACCTTCGCCCAGTGGCAACTGGATCGCGCGCTGAAATCGCTGCCCTTCCTGGAGCGTCCCTGAGCTGGTTCAGGAACAGTCCGAGCAGAGCCCGAACAGCTCAAGGCTGTGGTCGACCTGGGTGAATCCGTGACGCTGGGCAACGGTCTCGGCCCAGGCCTCTACCTGTTCGGCCGCGATCTCGACGGTCATCCCGCAACGGCGGCAGACCAAGTGGTGGTGGTGCCCGGTCGAACATTGCCGGTAGGTCGCTTCGCCCTCGGCAGTGCGCAACATGTCCACCTCACCGGACTCGGCCATCGCTTGTAGCGCGCGGTAGACCGTCGCCATGCCAATGGTCTCGCCATCGCGGCGCAGCATCTCATGTAGCTGCTGAGCGGTCTTGAACTCTGATGTGTGGTTCAGTAGAGCGCGGATAGCCGAACGTTGACGAGTGGTGCGTCGCTCAGTGCTCATCGAAGTGGTCTCCATGTCGGGCGTGGCGGTGTCCATCCTCTACATAATCGTAATGGTCACCGTGCAGGATTCGGACTGGCCTCCTATGGACCTGATGCGGGTCTTGTCCTTCGGCGATGATATGGGGACGCTGTTCCGGGTAGGGGTCCTCGATGAAGGCGACGAATCTGCGCTCCTTGACCAGGGAGGTCAGCGGCCAGCTCACGATGAATACGAGGATGCTGAGCACCACGATCGTCGCCCCCGAGGCCGAGTTCAGGTAATAGGACGCGCCGGTCCCAGCGACCGCGGTCAGCGAACCGATCACCATGGAACCGATGAGAACCGCCCGGAACCCGGCCAGGAGGTTCTGTGCTGTGGCGACCGGGATCACCATCATCGCGCTGACTAGCAGCAGGCCCACGGTGCGCATGGAAACCGTGACCGCCACGGCGGCCAGCACCACGATCAGCAGGTTGAGGGTCCGGGTCGCCAGACCCAGGACGCGGGCATAGTCCTCGTCCACGGTCACGGCGAACAGGTAGGGCGACAAGCCGATAGTGATGAGGAGACAGGCCGCGGCTAGGCCCGCGATGATCCACAGATCCTGGGTCGAGACGGTGGTCAGCGCGCCGAAGAGGAACTGCGACAGCGCACCGGCTCCCTGACCCGCGACTCCAGCCATCATGACTCCCGAGGCGAGCCCTCCGTAGAACAGGATCGCGAGACCGACATCGCCGGTGGCTTTGCCTTGCTGCCGGAGCAACTCGACCGCGACCGCCCCGGCCACACACACGGCGATGGCCGCCGGGAGCGGGGCAGTATTGGTCATGAAGGCCAGGCCGACGCCCATGATCGCGACATGGCCGAGGCCGTCGCCGAGCAGGCTCAGCCGCCGTTGGACGATATAGGTGCCGATCGCGGGTGCGATGAGCCCGCTGAGCAGGGCGGCGATGAGTGCCCGCTGCATGAAAGCGTGGCTAAGGAGTTCCATTACCGTGCCTCCGGCATCGGATCGAGGAGGCCAATACCGGCCTCGCCGGGGTGGGTCCCAGGGCAGGCCTCGGCGTCGTGGGCCTCTGGCAAGGCCACGGCCACACGTCCGTCGTGCAGGGTGACCCGGTGATCGACGAGCCGGGCCAGGGCGCCCTGCTCATGCAGGACGACCAGCATCGCCAGGCCGTCGGACTTCAGCTCGGCGAAGAGTCCCGCGAGCCGGTCTTGGGTCTTCAGGTCGATCCCGGCCATCGGTTCGTCCAGCACCACGATGTCAGGGCCGCCCACCAGGGCCCTGGCGATGAGCGCCCGCTGCTGCTGGCCCCCGGACAGCTTGGTCATCGGCCATGATGCGCGATCGGCCAGCTCGACCCGGCACAGGGCGTCCTCGATCGCTTTCTTGCCTTCCTTGCCGAGGGGCCGGAATGGTTTGCGCTTTGGTAGCAGGCCGGAGGCCACCACCTCGGTGACGGTCGCGTTGACTCCCTGTAGGGAACTGCGCTGGGGCACATACCCGATGCGTGACCAGTCGCGGAAGGATGACAGCGGGGTGCCGAACCAGGAGATTTCACCGGCGGTGTGCCCGATGAGACCGAGTAGGGCGCGCACGAAGGTGCTCTTGCCCGAGCCGTTGCTGCCGAGCAGAGCGACGAGCTGGGCCGGGCACACCTCGATGGCCACGTCCCGCAACACGGGCATGCCGCCGAGGGACACGTAGACCCCGGCGGCACGCAGCGCGGTATCACTTACAGCCATTGGCTTTCTTGAGCGCGGTGAGATTCGACTTCATGACCTCAATGTAATCCTTGCCCCGGGACTCCTTGGTGAGGCCCTCCAGCGGATCGAGGACGTCGGTGGTGAGCCCGAGGTCCCCAGCGATGGACTTCGCCACCTCGGGGGAGGTGAGGGTTTCGTAGAAGATCGTGGTCACGTTGTACTTCTTGGCCTGCTTGTGCACCTCGGCGATGCGAGCCGGGGAGGGCTCGGCGTCGGGGCTGAGACCGCTGATCCCGATCTGGTGCAGCTTGTAACGTGAAGTCAGGTAGCCGAAGGCCTCATGGGACACGATGATGTCGTGGCGTTCGCACGAGGCCAGACCGGTTTTATATTCCTCGTCCAAGGCGGTCAGTTTGCCGATCACGGCCTTGGTCGCGGTCTCCACCGCGGCCTTGTCGGCCCCCTGTGCGGTGGCCAGTTTCTGTCCCACAGCTTCAGCGATCTTGACCATGTTCAGCGGATCGAGCCAGACGTGTGGGTCCACCCCGCCGTGGCCGTGGTCGTGACCGTGTTTGTCTCCGTGGTCGTGACCGTGTTCGCCGGCATGGTCGTGGTGCTCTTCCACCTTCTTGAGCTCTACCACCGAGGCGACGTCGAGCAGGTTCTTCGGTTTCTCCTGTTCGACGGCGGCATCGACCTGGGCCTGGAAGCCCTTCTGGTAGATGACCAGGTCGGCCTTGCTGAGGGAGGCGATCTGTTGCGGGGTGAGTTCGAGGTCGTGGGCCTCGGTTCCCGGCGCGGTCAGGCTGGTGACGGTCGCGGTATCTCCAGCGATCTGCTCACTAACGTATTGCAGCGGGTAGAACGCGACGACGACGTTGAGTTTCGGCGTCCCGGCCTGGGTGGTGCTCGCGCTCGTCCCCGGGGATGCGTCACCGCCAGCTGGAGCGCCAGAGGCCGAACAGCCGGTGATGAACAGGGTAGTCGCCGCGGCGGCGGCGATAGTGCGGGCAATTTTCATGAAAACGATTATCAGTAGATCTTTTTTCGCCTGTCAAACCCCCTTGACAGGCCGCTAGGCTGGCCGGATGGGAACGCCGGAACTACGGGTGGTGATCCGTTTCGAGGTCGACGATCCAGTCTCCTTCCGCCCTGCTGCCGAGGCCGTCGTCGCCTACTGGCGCGGTTGCGAAGGCTGTCTGGAGACCGAACTGGTCCGCAACCTCGACGAGCCGCGGCTGTGGGCGATCCTCGGCAGGTGGCGCAACGTCGGCAGCTATCGACGCTCATTCAGCGGTTTCGACGCGAAACTGCTACTGCTGCCCCTGTTCGGACAGGCGATGGACGAGCCGAACGCCTATCTGAGCCCAGACGAACCCTCGGTGGCGCTATGGCGTGGTGAAGTCGAGGAATAGGCCCCAGGCCACTACCCTAGGACGAGCGCTCAACGCGCCAGCAGCCACCAGCCAGGTGGCTGTTCCAATGAGGACTTGGAGATCACATGGCAACCAAACTCGACGACGTCATCAACCTCTGCAAACGGCGGGGTTTTGTCTACCCCAGCGGTGACATCTATGGAGGTACCAGGGCCGCCTGGGACTATGGGCCGTTGGGCGTCGAGCTGAAAGAGAACATCAAGCGGCAGTGGTGGCGTTCGGTGGTGCAGGGCCGCGACGACGTCGTCGGCCTCGATTCATCGGTCATCCTGCCACGCCAGGTCTGGGTGGCCTCCGGCCACGTCGGGGTGTTCAGCGACCCGCTGACCGAGTGCATGCAATGCCACAAGCGTTACCGCGCCGATCACCTGGAGGAGGATTTCGAAGCCAAACATGGCCGCCTGCCCGCCTCCCTGACCGAGGTGGTCTGCAAGAACTGCGGCACCACGGGCCGCTGGACCGAGCCGCGTGACTTCAACATGATGCTCAAGACCTACCTCGGCGTCATTGAGGACGAGTCCGGTCTGCACTATCTGCGACCCGAGACGGCCCAGGGCATCTTCGTGAACTTCAAGAACGTGCAGGGCACCTCGCGGATGAAGGTCCCCTTCGGCATCGGCCAGGTCGGCAAGAGCTTCCGCAACGAGATCACCCCCGGCAACTTCATCTTCCGCACCCGCGAGTTCGAACAGATGGAGATGGAGTTCTTCGTCGAACCGGGAACCGACGAGGAATGGCACCAGCACTGGATCGACGCTCGCACCGACTGGTATGTCGATCTGGGCATCGCGCGGGAAAACCTGCGCCACTATGAGCACCCGAAGGAGAAACTCTCCCACTATTCGAAGCGGACCGTCGACATCGAGTACCGCTTCGGCTTCCAGGGTTCGGAGTGGGGCGAACTGGAGGGCGTGGCCAACCGCACCGATTTCGATCTGGGCACCCATATCGAACATTCCGGTGTGGATCTCAGCTACTACGATCAGGCCCAGGACAAGCGCTACGTCCCCTATGTCATCGAACCGGCGGCTGGCCTGACCCGCTCGCTCATGGCCTTCCTGGTCGAGGCCTATGTCACCGATGAGGCGCCGAACACCAAGGGTGGGGTGGACCAGCGGACCGTGCTGCGCCTCGACCACCGCCTTGCCCCGGTGAAGGCGGCGGTGCTGCCGCTGTCTCGCAACGAGTCGCTGTCGCCGAAGGCCCGCGAACTCGCCGCCGAGTTGCGCAAATACTGGAATGTCGATTTTGACGATGCCCAGGCGATCGGACGCCGTTACCGGCGGCAGGACGAGATCGGAACTCCGTTCTGCATCACGGTCGACTTCGACACCCTGGAGGACCAGGCGGTGACGATCCGGGAACGCGACTCAATGCGTCAGGAGAGGGTCGTGCTGGACCAGGTGAAGTCCTATCTGCACAGCCGCCTTCTCGGCGTTTGAGCTGACGCTGCGGTGGTGCCCGGCGGTGTGCTAGACCCCGGGCACCACGCTTTCCCGGCTAGGTTAGGCAATCCTGCTGGGCCCCCGGGAGTGGGCTCTCGCTAGCCTGTTCGCATGGACGCTGGTGTTCTGGGCCCCGCCGTGGCGCTGCGCGGGGTCAACAAGCGCTTCGGCGACAGACTCGTGTTGAGCGACATCGACCTGAGGATCGAGTGGGGCGAAGTCGTAGTGGTGCTCGGCCCCTCCGGATCGGGAAAATCGACTCTGTGTCGCACCGTCAATGGCCTGGAGAGCATCGACTCGGGCGAGATCGTGGTGAACGGGCAGTCGATGCCCCACGATCCTAAAGGCCTCGCGGCGCTGCGGGCCGAGGTCGGCATGGTATTCCAGTCATTCAACCTGTTCGCCCGCCGCACGGTGCTAGAGAACGTCATGCTCGGCCCGATCCGGGCCCGCGGGCTTTCCGCAGCGGCGGCGCGGGAGCGAGCGGGCCTCGTGCTGGAACGGGTGGGGGTGGCCGAGCAGGCGGACAAGCTACCGGCGCAGCTGTCGGGAGGGCAACAACAGCGGGTGGCCATCGCCCGCGCCCTGGCTATGGGCCCGGCCATTCTGCTGTTCGACGAACCCACCTCGGCTCTGGACCCGGAGATGGTGGCCGGGGTGCTCGAGGTTATGGCCGATCTGGCCGCGGGCGGCATGACCATGATGATCGTCACCCACGAACTCGCTTTCGCCCGGCGCGTCGCCCACCGGATCGTGTTCCTCGACGCCGGACGCATCGTCGAGACCGGGACGCCGGCGGATTTCTTCACGGCGCCGAGGACCCGGCGGGTGCGGGAGTTCCTGGGGAAGGCCTGAGACCCGCTCCCGGGTCCACCGGGGCCGGTGAACCCTAACGGAGCCGGATCGTCACCCGGTTTCCGCCGAAGAGCTTCGTCTCGGCGATGAGTCTGTCGGGCTGTATCCCCTCGGGTGTGGCGAACAGGAGCGTCCCCGAGCGTTCTTGTTTAGGGTTGATTTTCTCCAGAAAGAGCTCTTCGTCATCGTTGAGGTAGAGCAACGAGTCGCTGTCGGTCTCGTATTTGCTGCCGTCGGCTTCAACGAGGGTGAAAAGACTATCGTCGAAGATAGCTGCTTCTTTGGTGTTGTTCGCGATGGTCACCTTGACGACCGTCCAGTGTCCTTCTTTGTTACCGAACAGGGCATTCTTGAGCACCGTCGTCTCCGATACCTCGGTGACGGTGAAGTCGATGCCGGATGCGCTCACTGGGACGCCGACCTGGGGAGCCGGTGCCGGGGGCTTCTCGGACGCTGGGGGCGGCGTCGCGGGGTCCTTGGTCTCGGTGGCTCTGGTGGGTGCGGGCCCTCGCTCGGCCTGGGACGTGCTCGCTGGGGGCCTGGGCCGCGATGGGGTCTGTCCGCCCAGGCTGGAAAGGAACTGGAACACACCGGCGGCGAAGAACACGCCAAGGACGATCACCAGCCAGAACCACCACTGCCGATGGACGGGTTTGGGTGGTGGGACCTGTCCCCAGCCGGGAGCGCTGGGAGGGAAGGGTCCAGCCGGGGGCATCGGGTGCCGCGGCTGGCCCGGATAGCCCTGGGCGGGCGGGGGATAGAACGTGGACGGTCGCGGTGGTTGCTGTCCGGGAGCGCCATTGGGTTGGGACGGAGGATGGGTCATCGTGTTCCTTGGATCGGATGAGCTTTTGAAGCTTAGCAAAGAACAAACTCTGGGCCGCTGGAGCGTGCAACAGAATTGATAGGGGAGAGGTTTGCGGTGGACAACGCCTAACGCAAAGGAATAGG
>JAUMYR010000006.1:14918-23853 GCA_030528545.1 Propionibacteriaceae bacterium | reverse complement strand
CAGAATTGATAGGGGAGAGGTTTGCGGTGGACAACGCCTAACGCAAAGGAATAGGCCGTGTCCGGAGCCGGGCAGCGATTCCGGTACCGGCCCGGTTGGCACCTTCGGGGCCAAACCGCGGCGGTCCACCAGGCGATTCCGGTGCCCGGCCCCGGTTGGAACCTCCGGGGATCATCGGCGATACTGGACGGCCGAAAGCCGAAAGGAACCATGCAACCGCTGCGCCTCCATGCCCCCAGCCGCCCTGACGCCGTGGTGGTCGATGTCCCCGTCGTCCTCGCGCCCATGGCCGGTGTCACCAATGTCGCCTACCGGCAACTCTGCCGCGAGCAAGGGGCTGGGCTGTATGTGTGCGAGATGATCACCTCACGGGGGCTGGTCATCGGCGACCGCAAGACCGCCGCCATGCTCGCCTTCGATGAGACCGAGAAGGTCCGCTCCGTGCAACTGTATGGCGTCGACCCAAAGGCCATGGCGGACGCGGCCCGCATCCTGTGCCGCGACTACGGCGTCCATCACATCGACCTGAACTTCGGCTGCCCGGTCCCGAAGGTGACCCGCAAGGGCGGGGGCGGGGTCCTGCCGTGGAAACGCGACCGGTTGCGGGCGATCCTGGACGCGACGGTCCGGGCAGCCGACGAGTTCGGCGTCCCGGTCACGATGAAGACCCGGATCGGGATCGACGAGGACCACCAGACCTATCTCGACGCGGGAAGGATCGCCGAGGAGACCGGCTGCGCCGCGATCGCGTTGCACGCCCGAACCGTGCAGGAGGCCTATGCAGGTCAGGCTCGCTGGGAGTTCATCGCCAGTCTGGTCGAGGCCGTGTCGATCCCGGTGCTCGGCAACGGTGACATCTGGGAGGCCGCCGATGCCCTTGAGATGGTGAGGCTCACGGGCTGTGCCGGTGTGGTGATCGGGCGTGGCTGTCTGGGGCGCCCGTGGCTGTTCCGCGATCTGGACGCAGCCTTTACTGGGCAAACCCGCCCGGGCCTGCCGACCCTTGGCGAGGTGGCGGCGATGATGTACCGGCATGGCGAACTGCTGGCCGCCCATATGGGGGAAAGGCATGGGCTGACCGATCTGCGCAAGCACATCGCGTGGTATCTCAAGGGTTTCCCGGCCGGGGGCGAACTCCGGCGTAGCCTGGCGATGGTTTCCAGCCTCAGCGAACTGGCCGGGTTATTGGGCCAGCTGGATCCCCACGCGCCGTTCCCGGTGACCGAGCTGGGACAACCGCGTGGCCGCCAGGGCTCGCCGCGGGCAAAGGTGACCATGCCTCACGGCTGGCTGGACGATGCCGATGGCATCGAGCTCGACCTCAGCGGGGCCGAACTCGACGCCTCGGGCGGTTAGGCGTCCCGGCTAGCGTTGAAGGACTGATTGCAGCGTCGGGTTCAAGAACATGAACACGATCGCGAAGATCCAGGGCATGATGAAGCTCAGGATCAGGCCGACGATGGCCCACACCCGGCCTCGCGCGATGGCGATCGCGACGATCGAGAGCACGAAACCGACGAAGATCACGAGGGCGCCAAACACGATGAGCAGGCTGGCGCTCTCCAGGGATGGTTCGTTGGCGGCATTGGGGTTATCGACGACCGCTGGCAGGTTGATGCTCTGGAAGGGCCAGCCGAAGAGCAGGCTGCCGATCATCACGACGGCGAACGAGGCGATGCCGAAGGTGCTGGGCTTCTTCTCCACGACGGGGGTGCCGTAGTCGTAGGGCTGAGCCGCCTGCTGACCGTAGTCATAGGGCTGGGCATACGGGGACTGGCCATATGGCTGCTGACCGTACTGGTTCTGCTGGCCGTACTGACCTTGCTGGCCGTACTGGCTCTGCTGGCCATATGGATCCTGGTATGACCCGGACTGATACTGTGACACGGAGTTCCCCCTCTGGTGATGTTTGCTGCTGGTGTTGTACCCCACAGTAATGAACGAGGACGGTAGGCTCACGCTCCCCGCCCAACGCTTTGCGGAAGTCTACTCAAATCCCACGACAGAAGCTCCACCGCTTGCTCGAAAGCAAACCGATCGGTCATGCCGCCGACATAGGTCACCGCGCCCCGCACGGCATCGGGAGTGAGATATTCGCTGGGTAGGTGGTGCGGATTGGCCAGGTAATACTCCACGAGGGAACGCAGGACGCGGACCACCGCGACCGACTGGGCCACCGAATCGGGCCTAGTGTAAATGCGTTCGTAATTGAATCTGCGCAGGGCGGCCAGCGCTTCCGCGGTGGTGGCGTCCATGGCGACATGTCCGGACTCGTTCGAGGTGGTAACCAGCGCCGTGATGAAGGTGCGCAACTGATCGCGCCGCGTCGTGCCAGCGACCTCGCGGACGATCGGCGGCAGTTCGGAGGCGGTGACGATGCCAGCGCAGATCGCGTCCTCAAGGTCATGGGCACAGTAGGCGATCCGGTCCGCCCAGGACACGATCTCGCCCTCGATCGTGAGCGGGGCGGGGCGTGACCAGGAATGGTTGCGGATGCCGTCGAGGGTCTCGGCGCACAGGTTGAGGCCGGTCAGCACAACATCGGCTCCCCACGGGCCGTGGTCATAGCCTTCGGGGATGAAGGCGTCGAAAGCGTCCTCTGAAGCGTGTCCGCCGGGACCGTGCCCGCAATCGTGGCCGAGCGCGATCGCCTCGGCGAGGGTGACGTTGACCCGCAGGCCGCGGGCGATCGAGACCGCACACTGGGCGACCTCCAAGGCGTGCGTCAGCCGGGTGCGTTGGTGGTCGCGGGGAAACACCACGACCTGGGTCTTGCCGGCGAGGCGGCGAAAGGCGGTGGAGTGGACGATCCGGTCCCGGTCCCGCTCGAAGCAGGTGCGCATGGGGTCGGGTTCCTCTTCGACCGCGCGGTTCCCGGCCCCGCTGGATAGCGTGGCCCCGGGGCGCAGCGTGCGGGTCTCGGCAGCTTCGCGGGCGCGCCGGTCGTGGAGCGGAAGCGGCCCAAAGGAGGCCCCTGGGCTGGAATGCGCGCTGACGGTGCCGCCGTGGGCATGCCCGCGCATCGTCGAAGCCCACGAACGGGTCCGGGGCAGGTCAACCTGGTCCATTCGGTGCCTTCTCTCCTGGGCGGCTCATGGCCTTAGCCGGGCCATGAGATCGGGCGGTAACAACAGCGCACGCTGCATGAACAGGTGGGCGAGGGTCACGGTGGTGGCCTGCCCAGCGAGCACCCCGACCAGGACCAGCACCTGGGCGGCACCCGCCTGAAGCGGGCTGCCGCCACCCATCAGCACGCCGATGAAGGCACCAGGCAATGTCACGAGACCAACCGTGCGGGTCTGGTCCAGCGCGGGCACCATGGCTTCACGGAGCGCAGGGGAGGTGACCTCGGCGATCGCCTCGGATCGGGGTAGACCGATGGACAGGGCGGCCTCATAGGTGGGGATGCCCGAACGCAGGTCGGCGAAGGCGCGCCGCGCGGCAAGGGTGTGGGCGGTCATCATGTTGCCCACCATGATGCTCACGATCGGCACGATGCCTGGCCCATTGAACGGGGCCACGCCTAGGCCGTAAATGATGAGGAGCACCGGCAGCGTGCCCATCGCCATCGCCACCGCCGTCCACGGCCACGCCCGGGACGCGAGCACCCCGGTTCTGGTAGCCGTGGTGTAGACCCCGATGGCGAACATCACCGTGACGAAGATGAGCGCATAGAGCGTGGTGGTGAGCGCCGCGACCAGGATGAGCGATACCGCGGACAGCTGAACGATCGCCCGCGCCGCGGCCCAGACCACGTCGCGGCCGACGCTGAGCCCCCCGGCCCAGCTGGCCGCGACGGCGACAGCGACCAAGGCGGCCAGTGCCACCGCCAAACCCCAGGAGAGCTCCACACTCACCCCAGCGAGTGTAGTGCGAACCCGCGCCGTCACGGGTGGCCGAAACCTCGGACCTGGGCAGAAGTCGAGGGAGGACCAGGACTAGATTTGAGCCAGTACAACATAAGGAGCAGCAATGACAGCACGCGGAGTCAACAAGGTTGCCATCGTCGGAGCAGGGGCGGTCGGTTCGACCCTCGCCTATGCCTGCCTGGTCCGCGGCGTGGCACGGCACGTGGTCCTGCACGACATCAACGCCGCGAAGGTAAGGGCTGAGGCGCTGGATATGTCGCACGGGGTGCAGTTCATGCCCATGGCCGAGGTGGAGGGATCCGACGACGTCGAGATCACCCGCGGCTCAGACCTCGTGGTGGTGACGGCGGGGGCGAAGCAGCGGCCCGGCCAGTCCCGTCTCGAACTGGCCGAGGCGACGGTGTCGCTGATGAAGGTGATCATCCCGAACCTGGTTGAACGCTCCCCGAACGCGATCTTCCTCATGGTGACGAATCCCGTCGATGTGGTGACCTATGCGGCTCTGAAGATCTCGGGTCTGGGCTCGCGTCAGTTGTTCGGTTCGGGCACGGTACTCGATTCGTCAAGGCTGCGTTTCCTCATCGCTGAACAGTGCGGAGTCGCCGTCCAGAACGTCCACGCCTACATCGGTGGCGAGCACGGCGACTCCGAGATCCCGCTATGGAGCACGGCTAGCGTCGGGGGCGTTCCGTTGCTGGAATGGCCAGGCCTTGGGCCAGACCTCCGGAAGACCATCGCTGGCCAGGTAGTGAACGCCGCCTACGAGATCATCGAGGGCAAGGGCGCTACCAACTACGCGATCGGACTCGCGGCTTCCCGGATCATCGAGTCGGTGCTGCGCGACGAGCGGCGGGTGCTGCCGGTCTCGACGATGCTGGAGGACTGGCACGGCATCAGCGATGTGTGCATGTCGGTGCCCACGGTCGTCGACCGGGCTGGGGCCGATGAGCGCTTGCCGGTCCCGTTGTCTGAGGACGAGCACCGGCTGCTGAGCGCCAGCGCCGATTCGATCAGGTCCGCGGCGCGGAAACTCGGCTTCTGAGGACGCCCGGCAGGATCGGCGCCCACCAGCCTCGCTGGTGTGGGTAGACTCGGCGGCGTGACGGGCCGGATCAACGAGGAAGACATCGCAGTCGTCCGGCAACGTGCCCGCATCGAGGACATCATCGGCAGCTATGTGATGCTGAAACACGCCGGTGGCGGCACCTGGAAGGGCCTGTGCCCGTTCCACGACGAGAAGACCCCCAGTTTCACGGTCTCGCCAGCGCGCGGGTTTTACTACTGCTTCGGCTGCGGTGAGGGAGGTGACGTCATCACCTTCATGCAGCGCCACCTCAACCTCGGCTTCGCCGAAGCGGTACAGCACCTGGCAGACCAGGTGGGGGTGCAACTGCGGATCAGCGATGAGGGCAAGCCCTCACCGCCGGCGGGCCAGCGGATCCAGATCCTTCAGGCCAACGCCGCCGCCGAGGAGTTCTTCATGGAACAACTGGCCTCGCCCGAGGCTCTGGCGGCCCGGCAGTTCCTCGACGGTCGCGGTTTCGACCGGGCCGCGGCGGAGCATTTCCGCGTCGGTTACGCCCCGCGTGGGGGTCGCGCCCTTTACCAGCATCTGAGGGGACGTGGATTCGGAGACCCGGTTCTCAAGGCCGCCGGGCTGATCCGTGACGGCGGGCGCGATTTCTTCGTCGGCCGGGCGCTGTGGCCGATCCGGGACTCGGGTAAGTCGGTGCTGGGATTCGGCGCGCGGCGGCTGTACGAAGACGACCGCCTACCGGCGAAATACCTCAACACACCGGAGACCCCGGTGTATAAGAAGTCACAGGTGCTTTACGGCCTCGACCTGGCCCGCCAGCCCATCGGCAAGAAGTCCCAAGCCGTCGTGGTCGAGGGCTATACCGACGTCATGGCCGCCCACCTGGCCGGCGTGGACACGGCGGTCGCGAGCTGTGGCACGGCCTTCGGTGACGAACACGCCCGGCTGTTGCAGCGTCTCATGGGTAACCATGACGTGTTTCACGGAGAGGTGATCTTCACTTTCGACGGGGATCAGGCCGGGCAGGCAGCCGCGCTCAAGGTCTTCAAGGGAGACCGCAACTTCATCTCCCAGACCTATGTCGCGATCGAACCGACCGGGCTTGACCCCTGCGACCTGCGCCTCCAGTCCGGGGACGCCGCAGTGCGGGAGCTGGTGGCCCGGCGCATTCCGCTGTATCGCTTCGTCATGAACAACGTCTTGTCCAAATACGATCTCGATCGGGCCGACGGGCGGCTGGCGGCATTGCGTGAGGCGTCCGAGCTGCTGTCCAGCATCCGTGACTCGTCCCTGGTCTCGGAGTATTTGCGAGAGCTGGCGGGCATGGTCGGGATGGACATCGAACAGGCCCGCCGGGAGGTGGGACGTGAACGCTCCCGATCCCGCGGAAGCGCCCCGGTGAGTGAGCCCGTGCGCGCTCGCCCAGACGGTGAGCTGCCCTGGCCGGACCCGGGGGAGCGGAGCCTGGTCATCGAACGGGACACCTTGAAACTGATGCTGCAGTATCCGACGCTGTTCGACGACACGTGGAACGGCGTGAGCGCGGCGGACTTCCGCCACCCGGCCTACCGGCAGGTGTTCACGACCATTCAGGCCGTGGGTTACCGCGAGGGATGGCTGGATGGCGTCCGGGCCGCTGCCGCCAGCGACATCGAGCGGCAACTGGTTGTCGCGCTGACGGTCGAGCCGGTGTGGCGCGATGAGCCCGACCAGCTCTACGCGCGGGCCTACAGCGCTCGCCTCCAGCTGGTGCGGGTCATGGCAGAGGTGGAACAGGTCCGCTCCAGGTTGCAGCGGACAGACCCGATCGCCGACGCCTCCGGATACCGGCAAACCTTCGAGGAATTGCTCGCGCTGGAACTGGCGAAGAAGGAACTGCAGGCCCTGAGCCTCAGCAGCCCGAACTGATCCCGCATCGGAGCAGGACCGATGCCCAGCCGCGGCCATCCCCGGGCCGCGGTGGCTGAGTCTCCGGCGGCGATGGGCCCAGCCTCACCAGGGCGGCCTCGCAGGTGGACGGTCACCGCTGCTCGATCACGCCGTGACGGATTCGGGAGCCTCTGGTGCAGGCCAGGGTTCGGGAAGGGCAGGGGCGGGCAGAGGCTCTGGGCGGACCCCGGACCGGGGACCCGAACCGGCAGCCCTCACCGCGCGGCGCGCACCCGCAGCCAGGTGAGCACATCCGGCCCAGATCCTCGGGCCGGCCGTCTCTGTGCGCCGTATCACTCACGGTGGTCTCACTGGCTGACCGGGAGCCGGTGACCGTGGGTCCCAGCGCCGCGGACGATCCGGTGCCCCTGCTTCGGCTCGGGGCTAGGCGGGGTTCATGCCGCATGACAGCCCAGCAGCGCCCGCACCCGCGCCAGCGCGGCGTGCTCGGCGCGCCGCACCTGCCCCAGTGACAGCCCCAGCCTCCGTGCGGTCTCGGCCTGGGTGTGGGTCCGGGAACCGATCCCGTAACGCAACCCCAGAATCGTGCGCTCCCTCTCGCTGAGGTGGAGGAACCACCAGGGCGGTTCACCGGCCAGTGCGTCCGATTCGACCCCGTGAGTCAGGGACTCCAGCGTGGCCGGAGCAACCGGGATGACGTCACAGGCCGAATCGGGTACTCCGAGCCGACGCAGGGTGCGCTGGCGTGACAGCGGCAGGTCGCGACGCCCGCCCCTGGTGAGCGCCGCCAGATAGGCGCGGTGCCGGATCCAGGGGTAGGCGAAGGTCGCGAACCTAATGTTGCGGGTGTGATCGAATCGCATGATGGCCTCGGCCAGGCCGAGACAGGCCTCCTGGAAGACGTCGTCGAGGCTGGCACGGGTGTGGCTCGCCTCGGCGTGGGCGATGCTCATGGCCAGCCTCAGATTGGCGCACCAGAATCGCTCCCAGGCGGCCTCGCCGATCCTGACCAGTGCCGTGAGGTCATCGGCCAGCTCTGCCCGCGCGTTCGCGAGGCGTTCTCGCGCGAGGACACCGGCCTCAATCTGCTGCGCCAACTGGGCCTCTTGCGCCCGGTCGAGGAGCGCATCGCTGAATACAGGTAGATGAGCCATGGTGACAGCCTCACCGAGAAGGCGCGGCGGCGAACCAGATTCGGCGAAGCTGTGGACGGCGGGAACGGACAACACTTCTTTTCCACAGCCCGGCACAATGGAGACATGCGATTTCGGCACAAGACGGGCCAGCCCGGTCTGGACGACCTTGACCGCGTGCTCGGAAGACGCGCGCGTCCGCTGGCGACCGCCCAGGGCCCTGGCACGGTGCTGGTGGGGCTCGCGCACGCCTTCGCCTACCGGGAGGAGGCCGGATGGCGGCTGGTGGGATACCACGAGCTGAACCGTGGCGGCTGGAGCGTCGGTGACGGCGTGTTCTGGTGGGAGGACCTGGCCGGTGAACGCCACGAACTGGCTCTGAGTGACCCTGGCCGGTTCCCAGAACTTTTCCGGGAGCGGGTCACCGCCACGATTCTCCTCGACCGGACCGTAGGCAGCGGAACCTGCCGGGCGAGGATCGTGGCTCGCCGCGCTCTCACGGAGGGGCCGGGCGAGGTGATCTGGCAGGCCTTCGCGCTGCCTGGGACCGATCCCGCCCAGCCCGGCTATCAAGCTCTGGTTGCCGAGGGCATCGAACGATTGGGGGCCGATTACGGGATCGGCTGAATATCTGCTAATGTTCCTTCTCGCGTGATCGAAAGAAAACGCTGATCCCCTGTAGCTCAATTGGCAGAGCGTCGGACTGTTAATCCGCAGGTTCCTGGTTCGAGTCCAGGCGGGGGAGCGGAAGGCCCCCGGCTCGCCCGGGGGCTTCGTGCTTTCTGGGGCCGGGAACACCCAGTGGGCCGTCATCAGGGCGCGCCGGAGGGATGCACAGCCCCCCGCAGCCACCCGCCCCTGCTGAGACTCCCGCGCCCCCTATACCCACGACCGCCGTCGGCGCAGGCCTGTCCGCGGGGAGATCTGGACTCGCCGCGATCCCGGGGCCGAACCACGAAGACTAGGCGGCTGCGGCGCCCAGGTGCCGGGTCCACACATCGCCGATG
>JAUMYR010000006.1:11639-14818 GCA_030528545.1 Propionibacteriaceae bacterium | reverse complement strand
CCAGCCGTGACCCGAGTGTGGCTAGAGCCCACAATGACGAGGCATTTCATGTCCACGGTCGAGGCATCCAGGGCACCCAGAGTGGTCACCTGCAAGGATTCCTCGCTGCGCCCGATGTCGCGGGCGACCACGACCACCGTCTCTGGAGAATGCACCCTGAGTAACACCTGCTGGGCGCGTCCCAGAAGATCCGGCCGGGACACCGAACGGGGATTGTAGATGGCCAATACCAGGTCGGCCTGGGCGATCCGGGTGAGCCGGTTCTCGATGACCTCCCACGGTTTGAGGCGATCCGACAGCGAGACCATCGCCCAGTCGGCACCGAGCGCGGCCCCGGCCTTTGCTGCGGCGGCCTGAGCCGCGGTCAGCCCCGGATGCACCTCGATCTCGACCCCCGCGTAGCGCTGGTCCTGGGCGGCCTCGAAGACCGCCGAGGCCATGCCGAAGATGCCCGCGTCCCCGCCCGAGACTACCGCCACCCGTTCACCGGCGAGGGCGAGGTCGAGGGCAGCCCGCGCCCGGTCCACCTCAACGGTGTTGCCTGAGGCGTGACGCACCAGCCCTTCGCGCTGAGGCACCCGGCTGACATAGGGCGCATAGCCGACCACGTGATCCACCTCGGCCAGCACCTGGGAAGCCTCCGGGGTGAGCCAGTGCTGCGGGCCCGGTCCGAGTCCCACGACATGCACCACGGCGGGGGCCCGGTCCACGGCCGGGGCCGGTGCGGGACGAGCGCGTCCGGCCCGGTCGGCTCGCAGATCCTGGCCAGGCACCACGATGATCGACATATAGGGCACGGTCGTGGGGTCGACGTCGCCGACGGGCAGCACCCGCTGGCTCTGCGAGGTCGCGCGTTCGACGTAGACCGCCCGCTCCAGCAGGCCCGCCTGGCGCAGCGCCTCCACGACCCCGGGGAAGGTGCGGCCCAGTTTCATGATGATCGCTGCCTGAGTGTCAGCCAGCCTCCTGGCCAGTTCCGCGACCGGCAAGGTGCCGGGAAGGACAGTCAGCACGTCCTCGTGGCGGGTCAGTGGCCCGACCGCAGCTGAGGCCCCCTGGATACTTGTCACCCCTGGTATCACCGACACCTCGGCGTCGTGACGCAGCCGGTCGAACAGATACATGAAGGAGCCGTAGAAGAAAGCATCTCCCTCGGCCAGCAGAGCCACCGTCAGACCGGCATTCAACCGCTCCCGCAGCCTGGCTGCGGCCTCGTCATAGAACGCTTCGATCGCCTCGTAGTAGCCCTCGGCAGCTCCGGTGGTGACCGGGAAACGCAGATCCAGTTCCTCCTGGCCATCGATCAGGTCGGACGCGATACCGCGGGCTATGGAAGACTTCCCGACGCCAGAGAAATAGGCCACCACATCGGC
Organism: Propionibacteriaceae bacterium; assembly: GCA_030528545.1. Next base: position 13,445 of record JAUMYR010000006.1, on the reverse strand, counting down.
GGCGGCGATCTCGGCGGCGCCCCGGCGGGTGATGAGGCCGGGATCGCCGGGCCCGAGCCCGACCGCAACCAGCCTGCTCACAGGATCTCTTTTGCCGTGGCGAGCGCGTTCACGCTCGCCGCCGCCATCGCCGAACCGCCACGATGGCCGTGCACCGTGATCCATGGCACCGGACCGCCGGGCAGATCGTGCTCCGCCAGGGCTATCTTCGATTCGGCCGAGCCGACGAAACCGACAGGCATCCCGACGATCGCCGCCGGACGCGGGCCGCCGTCGAGCATGATCTCCAGCAGGTGGAACAGGGCGGTCGGTGCGTTCCCGATGGCCACGACGCTACCCTCCAGCCGATCGAGCCACAGCGATACCGCGGCGGCTGCCCGGGTGGTGCCCCACGACTTCGCCATCCCGGGGGTACGTGGGTCGCGCAAGGTGCAGACTACCTCGTTATTAGCGGGAAGCCGGGTCCTGGTGACGCCGGAGGCCAGCATGAGCGAGTCGGTCAGGATGGGTGCCCCAGCCTCCAGAGCCGACCGCGCGGCGGTCACTACCTCAGGGTGCGCGGCGATCTCCTTCGTGATCGCGAGGTCCCCGGCGGCGTGCACGATCCGGGTCACCACGGTCCGTAGCTGTGGGCCGAAACAGGCCAGATCGGCGCCGTCGCGGATCATCCCGAAGGAACGGCGGTAGATCTCATCGCCATCGGTCAGATAGTCATAGCGGCGCGTCGGAGGGCGCCCCGGGTCGAAATCAGTCATCGCGACAACTGTGCCAGAGCATCGGCGAGATTGTCAGGATAGATGATGTGCTCGTCGGCTGAGGCTCCGCAGTGGCGCTCGCAGCCAGCGAGGTGAACGTGCGGCCCCTGAGCGCTCAGCACCGAGACCAGTTCCGTCGCGATCCGCATCGTAGGTTTGGTGGTGTTGCGGCAGTAGGGGGCACCGGCGCAGGCCGAAACCCGGCCCCAGGCTGACTCGCTGCTCACCACGAGGCCCGCCTCTGCCAGGGCCTCGGCGTGCCTACTCCCGCCCTCGATGACCAGCGCCCGCCACGGTGTGACGACCACTTCCGCGACGAGTTCCGCCAGCGCCCTCGCGGCTTCTAGAGTCAGGTCGCCGAGCGGGATGCCTGCTACCAGATCCTCGCCGATCGGGCCGGGAGCCAGGGGCTCAGCCGGTGGGATCTCCACGGGGTTGAGCCCTGCGAATACCGGGGAGCCGGCCGGCAGATCCTTGATGTTCCAGCGCTCGACCCCGGGGCGTTCGGCGAGGAAAGCGCGGGCGATATCCGTCATCGCCGACACCGCGTCCCAGGGAGCCACGGCCTTGGCCCGCCCGCCCACGATGAGCCGTCCCTCGTCGGTGGTCAGACGCTGGTAGGCCACGTCGAGGGGTTCGCTGAGTCCCAGACCGGTGGAATCGGTGAACCCGAACCAGAACCGCCCGGGCAGGTCGATGAACACCGGGTCGGCGCACAGCGCGGTATCCAGCGCTGCCACCAGAGACCCCAGGCCGGGGTTCAGCGGGTTGGAGAAGATATTGCGGACCCGTTCGTGGCTGGCCGAAGGCAACAGCCCCAGTGCCACGACCTCCTCCACCAGCGGGTCGGGAAGCGGCACCGGGAGGGTGCGGGCCTCAATATTGCCCCGGGAGGTCAGGTGCAGGGCCGAGGACCCGTAGGAGGTGACCAGCTCTGCCAGCGAGACCAGGGTCTCAGTGCTGATGCGTCCCCCAGGCTTGCGTAACCGCATGATCGCCCCGTCGTCGGCGAGATAGGGACGCAAGAGTCCCGGGCAACGGTCCTTGGGCA
>JAUMYR010000006.1:8049-11539 GCA_030528545.1 Propionibacteriaceae bacterium | reverse complement strand
GTGATTGAGGTTTCGGCGGTATGCCTCTTCGACGAGGCCGGGCGCGTCCTGACAGTCCGCAAACGCGGCACCAGGAAGTGGATGCTGGTGGGCGGCAAACCTGAGCCCGGTGAGACACCTCGCGACTGCGCGCTGCGGGAGGTAGAAGAGGAACTGGGCGTTTCCCTCGACGGGACCCGGTTGCGGGAACTCGGTACCTTCACCAGCACCGCGGCCAACGAGGGCGTTCCGCTGATGGCGCACGTCTTCCGCAGCGACCAGCGGGTCGAACCGCGGGTGTGCGCCGAACTGGAAGAGTTGCGCTGGGTAGACCCGGCCGATCCCGGCCCCGATCAGGCCCCGCTCAACACGGATCTGGTGTTTCCGCTGCTGGTCGCGGGTCGGGAACCCCGATCCACGCGCGGCTGAGATCGGCGCGGGCCAGGACCCGCTGCCCGGGGCGTAGCCGCAGGGTGGTCGCGGCGCGAGGAAGGAAGATCCGCACCCCGTCGTCGGTCACGGCCTGCCATCCATCCGGGGTGACTTCGGCGATGGTGAGGTTTCTGCTCGTCACGGGGCCAGCCTAGGCGATAGCCTCTGAGGCCATGCAGCTCATGCCACTCGACCAGGTCAACCAGGAGCCGGTGGAGCCCACGTTCCGAAGACTGGGTCTGGTGGCCCATGCGATCCTCAACAAGATCACGATCCGTGACTGGCGCGACCAGCACAAGGTGCCGCGCACCGGTGGGGTCATCTTCGTCGCCAACCACATCGGTAATTTCGATGTGCTCGCGCTCGGCGAATACCTCATCTGGTCAGGCAGGTGGCCGCGATTCCTCGGCAAGAGCGACATCTTCAAACTGCCGCTGCTCGGACACCTCGCCCGGGCTTGCGGGCAGATCCGGGTCGAGCGCAGGACGGCGCGGGCGAAGGATGCCCTGGTCCACGCGGCCAGGGCCTTGGACGAGGGCAAGGCGGTCGTGCTGTACCCGGAGGGCACCATCACCGGAGACCCCGAGGTATGGCCGATGAGGGCGCGCACCGGTGCGGCCCGGCTGGCCCTGCAAACCGGCTATCCGGTGGTTCCACTGGGCCAGATGGGCGCCCAGCTGGTGCTGGGGCAGAAGCGGCTCACCTGGCCCAGGCTGTGGCCGAAGAAGACCATGTCGGTGATCTGCGGGGACCCAATCGACCTCAGCGCCTACCGTGGCGTCGAACCGACCAAGGAGGTGCTGGAGGAAGTGAGTGAGCTCATCATGGACGAGATCACGGCGCTGGTGGAGAAGATCCGCGGCCGTCAGGCGCCGGAACTGCGTTACGACATCCGGGTGGGTCAACGCGTCCCCCGGCAGCGTTAGACTTTCCGGGCACCCAACCGACAAGGAGAGACAGTGAGCGATCGGGTCCGCGTAGCGCTGATCTTCGGTGGTGATTCGCCAGAACACGGCGTGTCCTGCCTCACCGCGGCCAGCGTCTTGGCAGCTATCGACAAGGACCGCTACGAGGTGATCGGGATCGGCATCACCCAGAGCGGACGCTGGACCCAGGTCAGTCACGAGCAGATCGCCGGCTATCGCATCGTCGACGCGCAGGTGCCCAGGGTCGCCGAGGACACACCGGAGGCGGTCTGGCTGTGGAACGGATCGGAATGCGAGGTCGCCACACGAGACGGCGACACGCTGCGTGACATCCGCCGTATCGACGTCGCATTCGCTCTGCTGCACGGCCCCTTCGGGGAGGACGGCACCATCCAGGGCCTGTTCGAGATGGCGGGTGTGCGCTATGTCGGATCGGGCGTAGCCGCTAGCGCGAACGGCATGGACAAACACCTCATGAAGGTCATGTTCGAATCCGTCGGCCTGCCGGTGTGGCCTTATGTGGCCTTCGACGCGCTGCGCTGGCGAGACGAGCGCGACCAGGTGCTCGCCGAGATCGGCGCGCTCAGCTACCCCCTCTACGTCAAGCCCTCCCGGGGTGGTTCCTCGCTCGGTATCAGCCGGGTCACCGGCCAGGACGGCCTGATCGAGGCGATCGCTCATGCCCAGCACTTCGATCCCAAGGTGATCGTGGAACAGGGATTCACCGGCGCCCGTGAGATCGAATGCGCCGTGCTCGGCGACCCGGACGTCCCCGGTGGGTGCCGGGCCTCCCTCACCGGCGAGATCCGGGTGGTCAAGGACGGTGGCTTCTACGACTTCGAAGCCAAGTACATCGCCGAGGATCAGGCCGAACTCGATGTCCCAGCCGACCTGCCCGATGAGATCTCCAGCAAGGTGCGGGAACTCGCCAGGCAAGCCTTCCGGGCGATGGGGGCGGAGGGCCTGGCCCGGGTGGACACCTTCGTGACCCCAGATGGTGAGGTCTGGCTCAACGAGATCAACACCATGCCCGGTTTCACCAGGATCTCGATGTATCCGGCGCTGTGGCAGGCGAGCGGGGTCTCCTATCCCGATCTGGTGGGACGACTGGTCGAGCTTGCCCTGGCCCGGCCGCTCGGATTGCGGTGATGGCCTGGCGGCCCTATTCGCAACTGCTAAAGGCAGGGTTCAAGAGGCAGTCACGCTATCGGCTGGCGATGTTCGCGGGCCTGGTCACCAATGCCGTTTTTGGGCTGATCCGGGCATCCGTGCTGGGAGCGGCGGTGATGAGCGCCGGAGGAGAACTCGCCGGGTACGGTTTCGGCGAGATGATGACCTATGTGTGGCTCGGGCAGGCCCTATTGGGATCGGTCAACCTGTGGGGACGCACCGACTTGACCGAACGGGTCCGCAGCGGAGACATCGCCGTCGACTATGCCCGTCCCTGCTCGGTGGTGGGCTCCTATCTCGCTAGCGATCTCGGCGCCGCGCTCTATGTCCTGGTTCCCCGCGGGGTCCCGGCGCTGACTATCGGCTGGGCGGTGTTCGGGCTGTCCTTCGCCGCGGACCCTCTGAACTGGGCTCTGGCCCCGCTGAGCCTGCTGCTGGGGATCCTCACCGCGCAACTGGTGGTCTACCTGGTGGCCTTGCTCGGTTTCTGGACCGTCGAGACCAGGGGTTTCATCGCGGCCTATGCGACGATGTCGAGCTTTTTCGCGGGACTGGTGGTGCCGGTGTGGCTCATGCCCGAGTGGCTGCGGGCCGTGGCCCACCTCACCCCGTGGCCGAGCATGCTCCAGTCGCCACTCGACATCCTGTCGGGGCGCCTCACCGGTGTGGACGCCGTGGCTGCCTGCGCAACCCAGGTGCTGTGGTTCGGGCTCGCCACCGGCGCTGTCTCAGGGCTGGCCCGCTTGGGACGGCGGCACCTGCAGGTGCAGGGTGGCTAGGAAAACGGCGAGTCACTGGGGCCCCTACCGGGCGGTGCTGATGTCGCGGCTGCGCAGCCAGACCGCCTATCGGGGAAGTTTCGCCGTGGATGTGCTCTCCTCGCTGCTGGTCGCCGGGATCGAACTCGCCGAAGTGTGGATCGTGTTCTCGGCTGCGAAGGTGCTGGGCGGGCTCAGCCTCCCCGGTGGGATGGTGCTGTTCGG
>JAUMYR010000006.1:3262-7949 GCA_030528545.1 Propionibacteriaceae bacterium | reverse complement strand
ACTCTGGTCATCCTCGGTCAGCCCGGACCTGACTACCTGCCTTCCGGGCTCGCGTGGGGCCTGCCGGTCGCTGCCGGGGCATGCTGGGCGGTGGCGGCGTTACTGTGGCGTCTCGGGGTGCGGCACTACCAGAGCGGGGGCGGCTGATGATTGTCGAGACCATAGGGCTCACCAAGGAGTACCGGAGGCGCATCGGATCGGGGCTGCGCCGCCGGGTCGAGGTGGTCCGCGCCCTCGACGGGATGAACCTTCGCATCGAGAAGGGATCGGCCGTGGGCTACATCGGGGCCAACGGGGCGGGGAAATCCACCACCATCAAGCTGCTGGTGGGGATCCTGGTCCAGACGGCGGGCAGCGTGCGCACCTGTGGCCTGGATCCGGTGCGCCACAGGCGGCAACTGGCCCGCCGGATCGGGGTGGTGTTTGGCCAGCGCAGCCAGCTGTGGTGGGACCTGCCGCTGCGGGATTCCTTCGCGATCCTCGCCGCGATCCACAGCCTCGACTCGCAGCAGGCCGCGCGGCGGCTGGGGGAACTGTCCGAAAGGCTGGAACTCGCCGCGACCATGGCGGTTCCGGTGCGTCAGCTGTCGCTGGGGCAACGGATGAGGGCCGAACTGGCGGCCGCATTGCTGCACTCGCCCAGCCTGGTGATTCTGGACGAGCCGACGATCGGTCTCGACGTGGTGAGCAAACAGCGCCTGCGCGACTTCCTGATCGACGAACGCAGCGAGCACGGTACCACGCTGTTGCTGACGACCCACGACATGGGCGATGTCGAGAAACTGTGTGACCGTGTCGTGGTCATCGACCGCGGTCGCCAGATCTTCGACGGGCCCTTGGGTGACCTCGCCCGTTTCGGCGGCGCCGAGCGCGTGCTGGTGATTGATTTCGCGGCTGCCACCGGTGAGATGTCGGGGCTTGCGGGGGCCCGGCTGGTCTCCTGCGAAGCGGGCGGGATGAGGCAGCGGCTCGCCTTCGACCCGGACGAGACCACCGCGGCGGCTCTGCTGGCCGCGATCCAGGACCGGGCCGAGGTGCGCGACCTGACGATTGAGGAGCCCGGCATCGAAAGCGTCGTGCACCGGCTCTGGCAGCGAGACCGCTGAGCGGGGCACTGCCTCGAGCACCTCAAAGCTGGCTGGCCAGCCCGTGGGCCGTCCAGCCGCCAGCGGTGTGGGTCAGTGCCCGATGCGCACCACGGGGCAGGTGACCGTGCGGGTGATCCCGGCGACCTGCTGAACCTTCGCCACCACGAGGCCGCCCAGCTCATCCATGGTGTCGGCCTCCGCTAGGACGATGACGTCGTAGGGGCCGGTCACGTCGTCGGCCGACCTGACCCCGGGAATCTCGCTGATGGCCTTGACCACTTCGACGGCCTTGCCAACGTTGGTCTGAATCAGGATGTATGCCGAAACCATGTCAACTCCTCGCCTGCGTCACTGGTTCCTCCAGTGGTGATGGTCACGCTAGCGTGAATACATGAACCGCGACAGGCCAATGCTGAACAAAGATGCGACTTTGACCGAACTGGGCGAGTTCGGGCTGATCGCTGAGGTGACCGCCACGTTGCCCAGCGATGACGATGTCCTGATCGGCCCTGGAGACGACGCCGCCGCGGTGCGGTTCGCCACACCGGTGCTGATTTCGACAGATGTTCTGGTCGAGGGGGTGCACTTCAGGCGAGACTGGTCCAGCCCGCGTCAGGTTGGGCGCAAGGCAGTCGCGGTGAACGTGGCCGATATCGAGGCGATGGGGGCGCGGGCGAAGGCTCTTGTCGTGTGCTTCTCGGCCCCGGGGGAGCTGCCAGCCTCCTGGGCGGCGGACTGCCTGGCGGGCATGTCAGAGGAGGCCTCGCGGTGCGGGGCCGTGATCGTGGGCGGTGACACCACCTCGTCACGGGACATCACGATCGCGGTGACGGTTCTCGGTGCCGCTGCCGGCGAGCCGGTGAAGCGCGGTGGTGCCCGGCCCGGGCAGGTGGTCGCGCTGGCCGGGAGAGTCGGCTGGGCCGCTGGCGGGCTCACCGTCTTGCAGCGAGGGTTTAGCGCGCCCCGAGACCTCGTGGCCGCGCATCAGGTACCCACCCCGCCCTATGGCCAGGGCGTCGTGGCGGCGAGGGCCGGGGCCAGCGCGCTCATTGACGTCTCCGATGGGCTGCTGGCAGATCTGAGGCACATCGCAGAGGCTTCAGGAGTGTGCATCGACGTGACCAGCGCAGCCTTCGAAACACCCGAACCGTTGCAGCGTCTCGCCGCGGCTACCGGGGCCAACCCGCTGCGTCTCATGCTGACCGGTGGAGAGGATCACGCCCTGGCGGGCTGTTTCGACGCGGGCCGGGTCCCGGAGGGATGGCGGGTCATTGGGTCCGTGCGGGAGGGCGCGGGCGTCCTCGTCGACGGAGCGGAATGGGAAGGCAGCGAGGGCTGGGACCACTTCGGCGGCTAGCACCCGAGCCGATGGGCCAGATCACGCGTTAGCGGCGTGGAGCTTCGGTGTTGGGACCGGTTTCGGTTAGGCTCCGACGCATGGCAACCCGCGGGACTTCCCCCTCGCGGAACTCGAGATCGGGAAGTGGCCGGTCTGGTTCGCGCGCTGGGAGCAGCAAATCGTCCTCCTCGTCGGCCCGATCGAGCCGACGACCAGCGTCGCGTCCCCCCGAACCGAGCGTCGCGGGCCGGGCCTTCTCGGCGACCGGCCGGGGAACGGCCAAGGCTCTCGGTGCCCTAGCCCGAGGGATCGGGGCCGGAGCCAGGGGCATTGGCCAGGGGGCTCGCGACATCGAACCGGCCGTCCGGCGAGACGGCTGGGGACTGGCTCTCATCGCCTTGGCGCTCATCGTGGCGACCCGGTTCTGGTTCGGTCTCGGCGGATTCCTCGGCAACGCCATCGGATACCTGGTCTCCACCGTGTTTGGGGTGCTCAGCTACCTCATCCCGGTGGTTCTGCTGTGGTGGGCGTGGCGGCTGTTCCGCGCCCCATCCGATTCCGAGGCGCCCTGGCGGCGGGCGCTGGGCTGGCTGATGGTGCTCCTCGGGGTACTCGGCATGGTGCACCTGGGGGTCGGTATCCCACCGTTCAGCGATCTCGAAGGGGTGCAGGCGGCAGGTGGAGCCATCGGGTTCTTGTCATCGAGCGCGCTCGCCCAGCTCGTCACGGTGTACCTGGCCTGGCCGCTGCTGGTATTGCTGACCCTGTTCGGAGTCGTCGTGATCCTGGGCCGGCCTATCCAGTCGCTGATCGCTGAGGGCCGCGACCTGATCGCTGGGTTCGCCCAGCGGGAAGAAGCGGGGGAGGAGATCACCCTCGGCGTGGACGTGCCCTACGATACCCCGCTGATTGCCGACGAAGACCCACCGGACGAGGGTGCCGGACTGGCCTCCCCTCTGGAACCGGAGGCCGCAGCCGAACAGACCATGATTCCGCCGCCTAAGAAGGGACGCTCGGCCCCGGCGGCTGACCCGCTACCGCCCCCGGCCCATTCGGCCCCGCCACCGCGGGTGGAGCAGCTGCAGCTCTCCGGGGATGTCGCCTACGTGCTTCCCGACCCGAACATCCTGACCCCGGGAACCGCTCCGAAGGCCCGCACCGAGGGATCGGACCGGATCGTGGCGAAGCTGGCCGAGGTGCTCAAACAGTTCGAGATCGACGCGACGGTCACCGGTTACACCCGGGGCCCGACGGTCACCCGTTACGAGGTCGAGCTGGGCACCGCGGTCAAGGTCGAGAAGGTCACGGCCCTCAGCAAGAACATCGCCTACGCCGTGGCGTCCCCTGATGTGCGCATCTTGTCGCCGATCCCAGGCAAGTCAGCGATCGGTATCGAGATCCCCAATACCGACAAAGAGGTGGTCTCCCTCGGCGACGTGCTGCGCTCGACCAAGGCACGCAACGATCACCACCCGCTCACCGTCGGACTGGGCAAGGATGTGGAGGGCGGTTTCGTCCTCGCCAACCTCGCCAAGATGCCGCACCTGCTGGTGGCGGGGGCGACGGGTTCTGGCAAGTCGAGCTTCGTCAACGCCATGATCACCTCGGTGATGATGAGAGCCACCCCGGACGAGGTCCGCATGCTGCTGGTCGACCCCAAGAGGGTCGAACTGAACCACTACGAGGGCATCCCGCACCTGGTCACGCCGATCATCACCAACCCGAAGAAGGCCGCCGAAGCGCTCGACTGGGTGTGCCGCGAGATGGACACTCGCTACGACGACCTGGCCGCCTTCGGCTTTCGGCATGTGGACGATTTCAACAAGGCGATCCGGGCCAAGCAGGTGAGCCCACTGCCGGGCTCGGAGCGGGTGCTCGAGCCTTATCCCTACCTGCTGGTCGTGGTGGATGAGCTAGCCGACCTCATGATGGTCGCGCCCCGCGATGTCGAGGCCTCCATCGTGCGGATCACGCAATTGGCTCGCGCCGCCGGTATCCACCTGGTGCTGGCCACGCAGCGGCCCTCGACCGATGTGGTGACCGGACTCATCAAGGCGAATGTGCCCTCGCGGCTGGCGTTCGCGACCTCCTCCATGACCGATTCCCGGGTCATCCTGGACCAGCCAGGGGCCGAGAAACTGGTGGGCAAGGGAGACGGGCTGTTCCTGCCCATGGGGGAATCCAAACCGATCCGCGTGCAGGGGGCCTGGGTCAACGAATCCGAGATCCGCACGGTGGTGACCCACATCTCCGAGCAGGT
>JAUMYR010000006.1:0-3162 GCA_030528545.1 Propionibacteriaceae bacterium | reverse complement strand
CCCGGAGACACCATTCGCGTCCTTGCCGCCGGGCTGGGATACTGGACGCCTATGAACGAACCAACCGGCGTCCACATCCTGACCCTGGGGTGTTCCCGGAACGAGGTCGACTCGGAGGAACTTGCCGGGCGCCTCGAAGCGGGCGGTTTCCGGCTGGTGGCCGACCCCGCCGAGGCCGATACCGTCGTGGTCAATACCTGCGGCTTCATCGAGCAAGCCAAGAAGGATTCCATCGACACGCTGCTGGAGGCGGCGAACCTCAAGGATCACGGCCGGGTGCGCTCCGTGGTGGCGGTCGGGTGCCTAGCCGAACGCTACGGCGCCGAACTCCAGCGGGCGCTGCCCGAGGCCGACGCCGTGCTGGGATTTGATTCCTATCCCGACCTGGCCGACCGGCTGCGCGCGATCCTTGGCGGCGCGCGTCTTGAGTCCCACGTGCCCAAAGACCGGCGTGCTCTGTTGCCGCTGACTCCGGTCGCTCGTCCGGCCCAGGCCGAGAAGCTGGCGGTTCCCGGGCACGCGCCCCGGAGCGGGCCGCGGGTGATGCGGCGCCGGCTAGACGGCGGGCCGAGCGCCCCGCTGAAGATCGCCTCCGGCTGTGACCGGCGGTGCGCCTTTTGCGCGATCCCGTCGTTTCGCGGCGCCTATCTGTCCCGGCCGGTGGCCGACCTGGTCGCTGAGGCACGCTGGCTGGTGCAGGAGGGGGTCCGGGAAATCTTCCTGGTCAGCGAGAACACCTCCTCCTACGGTAAGGATTTCGGCCAGGCCAGGGCGCTGGAGACGCTGCTGAAGGAGTTGTCCGGCGTCGACGGGCTGGATTGGATCCGGGTCTCCTACCTCCAGCCGGCGGAGGTGCGGCCCGGGCTGATCGAGGCCATGGTCGGCACGGACAAGGTCGTGCCCTACTTCGACCTGAGTTTCCAGCACGCGAGCCCGGCGGTCTTGCGCCGGATGCGGCGTTTCGGCGGCGCGGACAGTTTCCTCTCCCTGATCGAGAACATCCGTTCGCTGGCGCCCGAGGCGGGGATCCGTTCCAACGTGATTACCGGGTTCCCTGGCGAAACCGAACGGGACGTGGACACCCTCGCGTCCTTCATCGAGACGGCCCGGCTGGACGCGCTGGGTGTCTTCGGCTATTCCGATGAGGAGGGGACCGAGGCCGCCGGACTCGACGGGCACATCCCATCCGAGGAAGTGGAGCAGCGGCGTGCCCGCCTGGCGGACCTGGCGGCGGAGATCTGTGACCAGCGGGCCGCCGACCGGGTCACCGAGCGGGTCGAGGTGTTGGTCGAGTCGCCCCAAGGTGTGGGACGCGCCGCGCATCAGGCCCCCGAAGTCGATGGATGTACTAGTCTCGTAGGTGTTCCACCCACGGTGGGGACGATTGTTTCCGCAGTGGTCATCGATTCGGACGGGGTCGATCTCATCGCGGAGGTGTTATGAGCGAGCCAGCGAGCAACTGGAATGTTGCCAACGTGCTGACGGTATTGCGGATCCTCATCGTCCCGCTATTCGCCTATCTGCTGCTCGCCTATCCACACCAGCCAGGCTGGCGAATCCTCACCACTGTGGTATTCGTGGTGGCGATTCTGACCGACCTCGTCGACGGCAGGATCGCACGCAAGTACAACCTCGTCACGGACTTTGGCAAGCTGTGGGATCCCATCGCGGACAAGGCCCTGACCGGTATGGCCTTCGTCGGGCTCAGCATCCTTGGCGAATTGCCGTGGTGGATCACTATCGTGATCCTGGCCCGGGAATGGGGCATCACCGCGCTGCGGGCGGCCATCGTCAAGTATGGGGTCATGGCGGCGAACCGGGGCGGCAAGCTCAAGACGGTGACCCAGTCGGTGGCACTCGTGCTGTTCCTGCTGTGGCTGCCGCAGCTGCCTTCGGTGGTGGCCTGGATCGCCTGGGCGATCATGATCGCGGCGCTGCTGCTCACGGTGGTGACCGGGCTCGACTACCTGCGCGAGGCGGCGAGAATGCGCCGCGACGCGATCGGTCGGGGCGGTCCGGGGAGACGAGCCTATGGCGAGTGAGCTCGCTGCCGAGGTGGTCTCGGCGCTAGCGGCTGGGGGTAAGACACTGGCGGTGTGTGAGTCGCTGACCGGAGGTGGCATCGGGCAGGCGATCACAGCGGTTCCCGGCTCCTCCGCGGTGTTCCGGGGAGGTCTCATCACCTACGCGACGGATCTGAAAGTGAACCTGCTTGGCCTCGGCACCTCCCTCGTCGAACGCCATGGAGTGGTGTCTGGGGAGGTCGCGTGCGCGATGGCGGAGGCCTCTAGGGCCAGGTGCGGCAGCGACTGGTCGGTCGCGGTGACCGGGGTCGCCGGGCCGCAGTGGCAGGACGGCCAGCCGCCGGGCACGGTGTTCGTTGCCGTGGCCGGACCACGGGGTGCTACGTCCGCGCGGCACGTGTTTGCCGGAGACCGTGCCGAGGTGCGGGAACGGACGATCCGCTCGGCGCTGGCAGCGGTGCTGGGTGGGCTCGGTACTGGAGGGAACCCCCGGGGCGGGGAATAATCCCACATCCTGTGTGGTTGAGTCCACCATGAACACCATTCTGTTGCGCCACCTGATCGGCGAGACGCTGCGTGAGGCTCGCCTCTCCGCCGGCCTGACGCTGCGGGAGGTGGCTGATCGCGGACTGACCAGCCTCGGGTACCTCTCCGAGGTGGAGCGCGGACGCAAAGAAGCGTCCTCTGAGCTGCTCGCTTCGATCAGTGCCGCCGTTGGGCTCAGCCAATCGGCGCTGCTGACGGAGGCAGCCAGGAAGGCGATGCGTGAGGAGCGCCCGGAATTGCGGGCCGCGGCCTGATCAGGTGGCGGGGACCATCTCGACCTGGACCCCAGAACGCCGGATGCGGGCGACCTCGTCGGGATCGGCTCCGTCGTCGGTGATGAGTAGATCCACCTCGGACAGCGTGGCCAGTTTGGCGAGGGTGACCCGTCCCACCTTGGAGGAATCGGCGACCACGATCACCCGCTGAGCCCGCTCGATCATGGTGTGGTTGGTGCGGGCTTCGATGTCGTCGTGAGTGGTCACGCCTCCTCCCACGCTGATGCCGTCGGTTCCCACGATCGCGGTTGCCACGTTGATGTGTTTGAACGTGTTCTCGGTGAGGGAACCGACCAGTTCCATGGAACTGGTTCGCA
>JAUMYR010000153.1 GCA_030528545.1 Propionibacteriaceae bacterium | reverse complement strand
CAATCGCCTTGGTCGCGCTCACCGGTGTCGCGCTGATCGTGACCGGGCTCCTGCTACCGTCCTCCCCGGCGATCCTCGTCGGGCTCGGATCGGGCCTCATCAGCGGTTCCGGGGCGGTCATCGTCAGACATCTCTACTGGTCCCGCCCGGCCCGTCGCGACGACCACGAAAGGCGTCTGGAGCGGCTGCGGATCGAACGCCGCGATGAACTCAAACAGTTCCTGCGGCAGCGTGCGGGCTGGATCACCTACCTGCTCACCCTCGCCGTGGTGGTCGGCTCGATCCTGGTCTTCTCGCTGCTGTCCTCCCTCGGGGTCGTGGAGGCCCGGATGCTGCTGGTCTACCTGGGAGCCCTGGCCTTATTCATGTATCTCGCCGGCATCGTGGTGTTCCGCCTCCTGTCCCAGCGCTATGAGTAGAAACGGCCGAGGAACTCCTGCCGGTAGGCATCGAAATCCCCCGCCCGCATCGCGGCCCGGATGTTATCGACCAGCCGGATCGTGAACCGCTCGTTGTGGATCGTGGCGAGCGTCGCGGCCAGGATCTCCTTGGCCTTGAACAGGTGATGCAGGTAGGCACGGGTGTAGTGGGCGCAGGTGTAGCAGTCGCAGCCCTCCTCCAGCGGGACGAAGGCCCGGCGATTGCGCGCGGTCGTGACGTTGTAGCGGCCGTCCGCGGTATAGATCGCCGCGTTGCGGGCCACCCTGGACGGGTTCACACAGTCGAAGGTGTCGGCCCCGGCGGCGATCCCGGCAAACAGGTCATCGGGCTCGGAGATCCCCAGCAGGTGGCGTGGCCGGTCCTCTGGGAGCTCCTGGCTCACCCAGCCCACGATCTCACCGAGCCGCGACTTCTCCAGCGCACCACCGATGCCGAACCCGTCGAAGCGCTGCCCGTCTACCTCAAGGCCCGCCAGCCCCCGGGCGGCGTGGCGGCGTAGGTCTTCATATTGGGCCCCCTGCACCACACCGAACAACGCCTGGTAGGGCTTAGCGGCGCGCTGCCTGGTCAGCCGGGAGTGCTCGGCCAGGCAGCGGATCGCCCAGCGGTGGGTCCTCTCGACCGAGGCCTCCTGGTAACCCCTGGTGTTCATCAGCGTGGTCAGTTCGTCGAAGGCGAACATGATGTCGGCTCCCAGCTCGTGCTGAATCCGCATGGACACCTCGGGGGTGAACCGGTGCCGGTCTCCGTTGAGGTGTGAGATGAAGGTGACCCCATCATCGTCGACATGGGCCAGCCGCTCGCGTCCGGGGGCGATGACGTTGTCGTTGGCCTCGGGCGGAGAGGTCATCTCGATGACCTTCTTGAATCCCGCCCCCAGGCTCATCACCTGGAACCCGCCGGAGTCGGTGAACGTCGGTCCCGGCCAGTTCATGAAGACGCCAAGCCCGCCAGCTTCGTCGATGAGCCCGGAGCCCGGCTGCAGGTAGAGGTGGTAGGCGTTGGCCAGCACCGCCTGGGCGCCCAGAGCCGCGATGGACTCCGGCAGCACCGCCTTGACGCTCGCCTTGGTCCCCACGACAACGAATGCCGGGGTCTCGATATCGCCATGCGGGGTGCGGATGACCCCGGTGCGTCCTAGCCCATCGCCGATGCTTGAGGTGATCTCGAAACCGAACCTGCCCTTTTCCACCGCGTCAGGTTAACCGATGCTTCCCTACACTGGAGGAAAAGCCAACCGGTGAGGAGCATCATGACGACACGATCAGCCAAGCCCACCCCCCTCGTTCTCCGAATCGGATTGCCGGTCCTGATCCTCGGGGCCATGGGGGTCGCCTGGTTCGGCTGGCGATTCCTCACCCGGCCCCTCATGTCCCTGGTCAGCACCGCCTGGGTGCTGCCCGCGATCATCGCACTCGCCTCCGTCGCGGTCTTGCTGGCCCGCCAGCCCAGGCCCACCGCCGCCGCCAAGGCCAGCGAGGCCAAGACCGGCGAGACCCCAGATGCCCCGCGTTCGCCGCTCGGTCTGGCTACCGGCATCGTCGCGGCCGGAGCCACGCTGAGCGCCATCGCGATGATCCTGATCGCGCCTTACTGGCAGGAGCACACCTACTCCCGTTCCATCGCCGAGTCGACGGCCAGGCAGGATTACCACTACCGGGCGCCCTTCGTGGTGGCCGAGCAGCTCGCCAACCGCGACCTGGACCAGGTGGTCGGCGACCGGGTCGGGGCTCATGCGATGCAGACCCCCGATCAGCCCAACCAGTACACCTCCCTGGTGTTGAGGCGCGGTTTCCTGCAGGGCTATGAGGCGGTGCAGGTGATCCGCCCACCGCTGGTCGGCTCCCAGTCATCCACCTCCACGGCCTGCGCCATGGACGCGGGGCACACGCTGCGCCTCGGTGGCAACGCGCCGTGGAACGACCTCAGCCGCGCGATCAGCTTCCAGCGGCCCTGGTCACTGTGGCACAAGAGCGATTCCTACGGTTACTGCGACGGGGAGACCCCGGTGGTCGTGGTCCCGCTGACCACCCTGGACGGGTTCTGGCCGGTGGTGACCCAGCGGCCCGACGGCGTCGCGGTCTACACCAAGGGCGAGGTCACGGTCTACCCGGCCGAGGCCGTGCCCGCCCACATCCCCGGGCCGACCTACCCGCGCTCCCTGGCGGCTACCCAGCGTGAGTCGAGCGTCGCCGCTGAGGGATTCTGGGACTACTGGTTCTCCCGCGCCGGGTATGACACCGCCGGAGAGCGGGAATCCGACCCTAACGCGGACAACGCCGCAGACTTCACCTTGCTGACAACCCAGGGCGAGCCGCGCTTCGTCACCCCGCTGACCCCGGTCGGTTCATCCGAGTCGCTGGTCGCCCTCGCCCAGGTGGATGCCCGCCAGAACGGACCCGGCCGTAACCCGGTCGAGCTGTACCGCTACCCGCAACCGCGTCCCGCGCTGTCCACCACCGAGAACCGCATCCGGTCGGACTTCAGCGACCTGCCCGGCTGGGCGTCCGGGATGAAGGTCATGGAGATCACCCCGGCCGCCGGGGACACCTATGTGGCCTCCATCGGCCAGAACCAGGTGGTCACCTACCGCGTCCTGGTCACCGCCGATGGTTCGCTGCAGGTGCTCGACAAGGCGGGTAACGCACCCGAGGGGGCCCCGCCGCCCGAGGCCGGTGAGGACGCGGCCACGCTCAGCACCGAGGAATTGCAGCGCCGGATCAAGGCCTATACCGACGAGCTGGCCAAGCGGGCCCGCTGAGCTCAGCCCAGCACGGCCTGCACCTGGGCCAGCGCGATGCCCCCGGCGCTCGAGGTGCGCAACACGTGCCAGGTGAGCAGCACCGGACGGGCCCCCGCCCCGGCGAACAGTTCCAGTTCTCGCGGGCTGACGCCGCCCTCGGGGCCGGTGATCACGACGATCTCGGGCCCGCTGAAACCCGCGACCGCATCGGTCAGGCGTTCGGTGGCGGATTCGTGCAGGACGAAGGCCGCCGTCCCGCGGATGCGCTCCAGGAGCTGCCTGGTGGTGGCCTGGCTCACCGCGGGCACCGTGAAGCGGCGGGACTGTTTGGTCGCGGCGCGGGCCGTGGCCTCCCATTTCGCCAGGGACTTCTCGCCCCGCTGCCCCGACCACTGGACGATGGAGCGTTCCGCCTGCCAGGCGATGATCTCGTCCGCCCCGGTCTCGGTCAGCAGTTCCACCGCTAAATCGGACCGCTCGCCCTTGGCTAGGGCCTGCACCGCGACCAGCCTGTAAGGCCGGCGCGGCTCCGCCAAGACTCTTTCGACCTCGATGCCGAGCCGGTCCCGCTCGACGGCGACGACCGCGCCCGCTACCGCCCGCCCGGCCCCGTCGGCGACCAAGATCGTTTCTCCCCGCCGGATCCGGCGGACCACCGCGGCGTGGCGGCCCTCGTCCCCGGCCAGGTTCACCACCTGTCCAGGGACGACGTCGCCGAAGCCGCCGAGGAACAGTGGGTGGCTCACCCGGTAAACGCCTCCCTGAGCCGGTCGAAGAACCCGCCCTTGGACTTGTCGACGGCGCCCTCGACCCGGGTCTCGTCGCGCGCCTCGGCCAGCTGGCGCAGCAGGTCGCGCTGGTGCTCGTCCAGCTTGGTCGGGGTCTGGACGAGCAGCGTCACCCCGAGATCACCGCGCCCGCCACCGCGCAACCGCGGCACCCCCCGGCCCTTGAGCGCGATCCTGGTGCCGGACTGGGTCCCGGCCGGGATGTCCAAGGTGACCAGGCGATCGGCTTCCTCGGAGTCCTCCCTTTCGGCCTCTAGGGTGGCGATCGGCACCTGAGAGCCCAGCGCGGCGGCCGTCATCGGCACCTTGACCACCATCTCCAGGTTGTCCCCATCGCGGGTGAAGACCTCGTGGGCAGCGACGGTGATCTCGACGTAGAGGTCTCCCGCCGGGCCGCCACCGGGGCCGATCTCGCCCTGGCCCTCCAGGTGGATCCGGATACCGGTGGACACCCCCGCCGGGATCCGCACGCTGATGGTGCGCGTGCTCCTGACCCGGCCCTCCCCGGAACACTCGCCGCAGGGACGCGGGATGATCGTGCCATAGCCGCGACAGGACGGGCAGGGCTGGCTCATCCGGATGTCGCCGATGAAGCTGCGCTGGATCTGCATGACCTCGCCCTGACCGCCGCAGGTAGTGCAGGTCACCGGTTCGACGCCGTCTTCTGCTCCCTTCCCGGTACAGCGGGGGCATACCACCGCGGTGTCGACGCGGATGGACTTGGTGATGCCGAAGGCGGCCTCAGCCAGAGTCAGCGTCAGCCGGACCAGCGCGTCCTGTCCCGCCCGCGTCCGGGAGCGCGGCCCCCGCGAGGACTGGGCGCCGAACATGGCGTCCACCAGGTTGGTGAAGTCGAATCCCCCGCCGAAACCGCCGAAGCCACCGAAGTCACTGAATCCGCCGCCGGAGGGGCCGCGCCCCATCGGGTCGCCGCCCCGGTCATAGATCGAGCGTTTATTCGGGTCGCTCAGCACCTCATAGGCCTCGTTCACGGCCTTAAACTGCTCGGCCGCGTCCTCGCCCGTGGCGACATCGGGGTGCACCTTCATGGCCATGCGACGATAGGCCTTCTTGATCTGCTCGGGGGTAGCGTCGCGAGGCACGCCAAGCACTTGGTAATAATCAGTCATCTTGCGGGTTGTCTATCCTTCTTGCAGGAACCGTGACACATAGCGGGCCACCGCGCGCACGGACGCGATGGTCGAGGGGTAGTCCATTCGGGTCGGCCCGACGACGCCGAGCGTCGCCCCGACCTCGGTCGGCGAACCGTAGGGGCTCGCGACCACGGACGTGGACTGGAGACGCGAGTAAGGGTTCTCGTGGCCGATCCGCACGGTGACATCGGTCGATGTCGCCGCCTCCCCCAGCAGATGCAACAGCACCATCTGCTCCTCCAGCGCCTCAAGCACCGGACGCAACTTGGCCTCGAACTGGTCACCGAAGGCAGCCAGGTTGGGGACCCCGCCGACCACCACCCGGGTGGCGGGGTCCGCGGCGAGGGCCTCGATGACGCTGGTCAGGATCGGGGTAGCGCTCGTCCTCGCCTCTGGGGCAAGGCTCTCGGCCAGGGTGGCCACTTCGGCCGTCGCCGCCGAGGCGGTCTTGCCGACGGCGGCGGCGTTCAGGCGACCGCGCAGATCGGTCAGAGCGTCCTCGTCTGCGTCCGGGAGTTCCAGCGTGCGCTGCTCGATATGGCCGGTGGAGTTAATGACCATGACCATGACCCGCTCGGGGCTCAGCCGCACCAGTTCGACGTGGCGGATCAGAGCCGATTGGGCCACCGGATACTGCACGATCGCCACCTGATGGGTGATCTGGGCGAGCAGGCGGACCGTTCTCGTGACGAGGTCGTCAAGATCGATCGCGCCATCCATGAAGGTGGCGATGGCACGCCGCTCGCTGGCCGACAGCGGCTTGATGGTCGCTAGCCGGTCGACGAAGAGCCGGTAACCCTTGTCGGTGGGGATCCGTCCCGCGCTGGTGTGCGGTTGGGTGATATAACCTT
>JAUMYR010000152.1:2067-5982 GCA_030528545.1 Propionibacteriaceae bacterium | reverse complement strand
CCCGGCGCCTGTTCCCCGCTGGCTAGGCCGTGCACGCTCCGGGCGGCCAGGGCGGTCGCGTCCTCGAGGTCGCCGAGCCCGACAAACTCTCGCCCGACGAGCGGACGGAAGGCCTCGACCACCAGGGCCGAGGCAACCTCACCGGCCTCGTGTCCGCCCATTCCGTCGGCGACCAGGAAGACCGGTGCCGCGGCGAGCAGGGAATCTTCGTTGACCTGGCGTCTCTTACCGACGTCGGTCGCGGCACCCCAACGGGCCCGCAGCCGGACCGTGTCGCGGTTATCCTCAGCCACCAATCCGCACGCTCCGTTCGCCGAACTCGACCGTCGAACCGGCACCGGCCCAGATCGGGGTACCCGGCAGAGCGGAGGAACGCTCCCCGTTGGGTGCCACGACAACGGTCCCGTTGGTGGAGTTGAGGTCCTCGACGACCACCGAATCGCCATGGACCGTGAGCACCGCGTGGGTCTTCGAGATCGTGCGGTCCGGGTCACGCACCGGGATGCGCTGGGCGCCCGGGTGCTCGGCGTCGGGGACCGGGTCGCGTCCGAGCACCACGCTGGTGCGGACGTGGTGGACCGTTCCGTCGTCGAAGGTGAGCTTGACGCTACCCGGCGGGATCTTCGAGATCGTGGCGTCCTCACCGGCCTGCTCGCCGCCGTGGTCCCCCAGCCCGGCCAGAACGCCCGATGGCGCCGCCTGGGCTGCAGAGTGATAGGAGGCTGGGGATTGCGGCGGGCCGAACCCCGCCTCCGGGGCCCAGCTGGGCTCGGGGAAAGCCTGAGCCGCAGGCGCCGGTCCGCCGTGCGGGGCCTGGGGAGTCAGCACCGGTTGCGGGCCCGGCGCCGGTTGCCCCGCCCAGGGCGAGGCCGGGGACGGCCCGAAAGGAACCGGTGCTGCCTCCCCCGGCACCGGCTCGTAGTTCCTGGCATCGACCACGAACTCCAGGTTCGCCGCCCCGTGTCCATAGGGTGTTGCCCCCTGAGGCTGAGGTGCCCCGACGGGCCCGGTGAAGGCCGGCACCCCCGGGCCGATCAGCCCCGGCACCATCCGCGGTGGTGCCGACGGTGGGGTTGGCTCCTGGATCGGGTCGCGTCCCTGCCGGGTATCGATCACCATGATGTCGGCGAAACGGTCGTGCCAGCACCTTCCCATCTCGTCGCGGGTTTTGAACCAGATCACCAGGGCACCGATGTTCAGCGTGGCCACCGAAATCACCTGAAAGACCAGGTATTTAGCCAGGGCCGAGGCCCCCGGCCTAGACCCCGTGCTCATCTTGATCTGGCGGACCCCGACGAAATAAGCGCCTGGCATCCAGCCCGTGGTGATGACCAGGATCAGTGGCGCCAGGAAGACGGCGAACATCAGCACCAAGGCCAGGAGGAAAGCCCAGACCGGGATCGCTTGGGGGAATCCCGCGGCGAACAGGACTCCCCAAGGAATCGCCTGCGCCAGCATGATCGCGACCATGTCCACGATCCGGGCCAGGATCCGGCGGCCGATGCTGACCGGCACCACCCCCACCAGGTGTGCGGGCATCTGTCCACCCGTGAGCGGCAGGTTAGTCATCGGCTCCTCCCTTTCTGCTTCCGCTTCCGATGGGGGCCTTGGCTGCCTTGCCGGGGCGGCCCAGCGACCGGACCGAGGCCAGAGCAGCGAGCCTGCGGAATCGGCTCGTGGAACCCCTCAGCTGTCTACGGATCTCATCAGAGCCCGCCCAGGCCTGATCGGCGCTGTCGGGCGTCGGCTCGGCGGCGCTGAAGATCGACCGGTCGACCGCTTGGGCCAGCGCGGTAGCGCTGCCTGGGAGCGCCCGCTGGAAGCCGAAGTCCTGGGCTGGGGAGTCCTGGCCGTGGCTCAGCGCCCGATCCAGAGCCGCCGCCTGCTGCCGCCTGGTGGCGGCCCGCAGCGGAAGGTCGGTGCGCAGATCCCGGGCCTGGTCGACGACCTCCTGCCAGGCCCCGGCGACCTTGGCCAGTTCGTCACCCCGGTTGCGCCGACGGCGCCGCCTGAGCACCTTGGCGAGCAGGATCAGCAGGAATGGCGACAACAGCACCAGGATTCCGCCGGTGATCTGGGCCGCGAACAGCAGGTACCTGAGCCACACCGGATCGGACTGTTCGTCGGACTCGGCGTCCTCGTCCAGGAAATCCGGTGGCAATTCGGCCGGTTCCACCGGGGGCGGTGGCGGCTGCAACACCTGGGGGCGAGGCTGGACGCGGGGCTTGGGCACCTGAGTCTGTGGTTTCTGGTCCCGCGGCGGGGTGGGGTTGAAGGCGACCCACCCGGCCTGGCTGAAAGCCACCTCCACCCAGGCATGCACGTCGTTACCGGTCAAGGTGACCTGGCCAGACTCCGGCTCCTCGGGGTAGAAACCAAGCACCACCCGCGCCGGGATGCCGAGCTGGCGCAGCATCAGCGCCATTGCGACGGCATACTGTTCGTCGTCGCCGATCATCTGCCCAGAATCCAGCAGGGTCCTGATCCGTTCCGCGCGGTGGCCGGCCCGGGACAGGTTGTCCTCACCGTTGGAGAAGAAGCCGGTGGTGTGCAGGTGCTGTTCGATCGCGCGGATCTGGGCGATGGGGGTGTCGGCCTCGGCGGTCAGTTCGCCGGCGAGCTGAGCCACCACCTCGGGGACGAACTCATCGCGTGGCATGGAGATCGGTGCGAAAGGCTGGGAAGCCAGCTCCTCGTCCGACCAGGTGCCATCGGGAAGGACCGTCACTTCGTAGGCGTCCCCTTCGGCCAGCGTGGTCTTGTTGAACAGCGAGCGGTGGCTGTCGGAATAGAACTGCTGCGCCCTCAGTTCCGCGGCCCGCGCGGAGGTGAAATCGATCCGCCGCACCGCGCCCCCGCCGGGCACCCAGTGGCCGGTGTATTTGTCGATCGCGATCCCCAGCCGGATGGCGTCCTGCGGCAGCGATGGGTCCTCCGTGGTCACCTCGCCGATGCGGCGGAATCCCTCCTCGGCCGTGGTGGAGGCGACCCGGAACACGGTGCCGTCGTAGCTGTCGAGCGCGGCCAGCCGCACCCGGTATCCGCGCGCCAGATTGTCGACGGTGAAGAGTTTCTCGGACTTCTTGTCCACCACATAGTGGCGGAAGTAGGACAGCGGGGAGTGGTACTCCTCCACCTCCAGCGGGGGGGTGACGTGGTCGCGCAGCACATCGCGCTGCCCCGTCGGCAGCAGCCAGGCCACGCCCAAGGCCAGCCCGAGGGCGACCAGCGCGCTCGTGGTGGCCATCACCCGGCGTGGACCGGCCCGATGGGTCTCGACGGCCAGGATCCCAGCCGCGCTCTGCCTGCGCCGCTGGGAGCCGAGCCAGGACACCCACAGCACGGCGGATAGGACTGCCACGGCCCCGATGGCCACCGAATAGGGCGCCACCTGGCTGCCCCACAGCACCCCGCTCAGGCCGAGGACCCCCACCGGGATCAGCGCGCTGGCTTGCCTCTTGCGGGTGCGCATCACCAGCGTGATCGCGATGAGGGCACACACCAGGGCGCTGAACAGCGGAAGTACCGCCGCTCCCGGGAAGGAGCGCAACGGGGGCGCGATCGTGAGGTTGTCCCGCCACCCGAACACGACTTGCAAGACGAGCACCTGAAGGGTCGAGACGCTCGGTATCACCATCGCGATGTTGAGCCCTGGGGCGGCGAAAGCCCCTCCGATCAGCAGATAGGCCAGCGCCGCGACCATGGCGGTCAGTGCCCAGCCCCAGCGCCGCAGCGCCGCGACGACGGCGACACCGCCACCGATCAGGACCCCGCCCAGCACCGCGAGGTAGCCGCTGGCGTCTCCGAACACCGGGCCATGAGTCGCACCGGCGACGAGCAGCAGCACCGTCACCACCAGGATGTTGATCCACGTCCCCTTCATCCCAGCGCCCTCCGCAACGCCAGCGGGAGCTG
>JAUMYR010000152.1:0-1967 GCA_030528545.1 Propionibacteriaceae bacterium | reverse complement strand
GCTGAACAGGTGACGCTGGGTGAGCACGGAAAGCTCCCGGTGGTCCCGCATCGCCGCCAGGGCCAGCGAGGCAGCGGTGCTGACCCCGGTCTCGAAGGCCTCGTCGCTGTCCCAGGACGAAGACCTCAGGTCCAGCAGGATCAGCAGATGGGCCCGGCGGGTTTCCTCGAACTGACGGACCATCAAACGCCCGGTCCGGGCCGTGGTCTTCCAGTGCACGTTGCGGCGATCGTCGCCGGGAATATAGTCGCGCAGCGCGTGGAAGGACACGTCCGAGCTGGACAGTTCCTGGGTCGTGGCCCCCTCGACGTCACGGATGAAACCGACGGTGGCCGAGTCCAGCCCAATAGTCCTGGGGTGGACGAAGAGGTCGACGGGTTCGCTCCATTTCTGCACCCGGCGCACGAAACCCAGAGCGTCGCCTCGCACCGAGGTCACCGGGCCGACGACGATCACGCCACGGCGATGGGTGGGAATCGTGAAGGCCTCCTCGTGGACCTCCGCTGGGCCCAGGCGCGGAACCCTGAAGGCCGCCAGGGCGCTGCCCACCGGCATCTCGATCACCGACGCTTTCAGTGGCCGGTTCGCGGCGTTGGCGACGGTGACCTCACCCAGCGCCCGGTCCCCGACGCTGACCCGGATGCTAGCCAGCTTCACCGAGACCCGATAGTCGGTGCGTCCGATGGACCAGACCAGGCCGGCCAGGCACAACACCGCCAGCGTGACGGCGACGACCTGAGCCTCGGCCCACTGATGCCTCAGCCACGCCAGGCCCGCGAGCACCGCGACGATGAATCCGCCCCAGCCCAGCGGCGTCACCCCGCTCAGATAGGACCAGACCGCCGCGACCTGGCGGAACCGCAACAGCCCATGGACGGCCTCGGCACTTCGGGAGGCCCAGCCGCGGATGCGCGCGGCGGCCGCTCGCCACGGTGCTCGGGGCGCGCCCAATCTCGGTTCCTGGGTTCCTGGGAGAAGCTGTGTCAACTCAAGGCTACTTTCTGCCGACCGGTGGGGCCACGGTCGTCAGGGCGCGCTCAATGATGTCTTCCGGCTTGGTCCCAGCGAATTCGGCGTCTGGGTCCAAGACGATGCGATGGGCCCAGACCCTGGTCGCCAGGTTGCTGATGTCATCGGGAATGACGAAGTTGCGCCCCTGCGCGGCGGCCCACACCCGGGCGGCCCGCGTCATAGCGATGGCCCCACGGGTGGACACGCCCAGCCGGGTCTCGGCGTCGGCGCGGGTGAACTCGGCCAGCGCCTGCACGTAGTCGAGGATCGCGTGGTCGGTGTGGTTGGCGGCGGCCAGGTCGGCCATGTCGGCCACGGCCTTGGTCGAGATCACCGCGGGCAGGCTGCGGGTGCGGTCCGGGGCGGCCGAACCGGCGAGGATCTCGATCCCGGCGGCCCGCTCGGGGTAGCCGATGGAGGTCTTCATCAAGAACCGGTCCAACTGAGCCTCCGGCAACCGATAAGTACCCGCCTGCTCAATCGGATTCTGCGTCGCGATCACCATGAACGGACGCCCCACCTCATGACGCACCCCATCCACCGTCGCCTTCGACTCCTCCATCACCTCCAGCAACGCCGACTGAGTCTTCGGCGACGCCCGGTTGATCTCATCGGCCAACACGATCGAGGCGAACACCGGACCCTTGTGGAAGTCCCACCGCCCGGTGGACTGGTCGAAGATCGTGACCCCGGTGATGTCGGAGGGCAACAGGTCGGGGGTGAACTGGATCCGGCTGTGCGTCCCCTGCACCGTCGCGGCCAGCGCCCTGGCCAGGGCCGTCTTGCCGGTGCCCGGGGCGTCCTCCAGCAGCAGGTGCCCCTCGGCGAACATGCAGGTGAGGGCGAGCCGGATCACCCCCTGCTTACCCAGCAGGGCCCTCCCGACGTTATCGACGATCTTGCCGAAGGTGTCGGCGAACCACATCGCATTCTCTTGAGTTACTTGCATCACTTTC
>JAUMYR010000151.1 GCA_030528545.1 Propionibacteriaceae bacterium | reverse complement strand
CGGTCGGCCACTCCTCAACGATGAAATTGCGGTGTGCCGATTCTGCGGTGAGCACTAGGTCGGCTTCGCTCAGGATTCCCGAATCCAGCCTGCGGCTGCGCAAAGGGGCCTGTGGGCCGTGGGCGAGCAGGCAGGCCGCCATGTCGGCATCCAGGGAATGGCCGACGAAACCGTGGGTGCCGGCGCTGCTGACCGTCACCGGGCTACCGGTGGGCAGAAGCTGGCGCGCGCGCCCCTCGGCATAGAGGGACCGGCAGATGTTCGCGGTGCATACGAATAACAGGTGGAATGGTTCGCTCATGGTCTCTCCGTCAGGTAACCCGCCGCGATCAGCTGGTCGATGAACTCGATGGTTTGTGTGCTGACGAGGTCGTACGGCTCGTCCGGGAACGCTTCTGTCACGGCTGCGACGGGATCGGTTCCCGAGATCGCAGCACACCAGATGGCGTATGCGGTGCCCTGGAGCACCTGCGGATCGCCATCGGGCAGGACCATGAGGTAGACCCTGTCGGCCTCTTCATCGATGACGTGGCCTAGGTGCGGTGGCACAGAATAGGTCATGGCCGCCCCCGGCGAGCTCGGTGGGCGATTTCGTTGACGCTAGTCCACAGCCGGTGGCCGAACTCCCGGACTACTTCGGATCTCGTGGGGCGGCGGTGTAGCTTCATCGCCAGCGCGTCGGTGTTCACCCGCACCGCCCGGGACGCCAGCTTGAGCGCCGTCCTGGCGTCCGGGGCGGCCTTCAGCCGCGCCCGCCACTCGCCGATCCGGCTGCGCTCCCCGGTGGAGAAGTGACGCCACAGCTCGTACTCAGGGTGGTCGGCATAGGCGTCCAAGCCGCCGGTCGCGGCCGCCAGACCAACCTCGGCGGCTAGTTCCCTCGCCAGCACCGAGACTGCCCGCCTCTCGTCGGTGGTGGCGTCCCCCCAGGCCCGTGCCACATCGGCGGTGTGGACGCCACCGCCGCGGGCCGCGTGTAGTAGCAGCATTAGGCGTTGGGCCAGGCGGGACGGGGCTGCACAGGGGTATCCAGCGATGCGGATCTGCTGCCGGTGGGCCCAGAGGCGGTCGAAGGCTTCGGCGGCAGGCATCCCAATCCCGGGGAACCGGCGGTGCACATCGACCCAGCCCAGCTTCTCGTGCCACAGGCTGGCCGCGTGCTCGAACGCGGAGCCAGTTTCGAAATGCGTGACCAGCCGGAAACGGTGCCGTGTCAGGGCCTCTACCAGGTCGCCGACCCGGCCGGGCTCGACGAGGAGGTCGGCATCTGAGCTGCCGCGGGGCTTCACATCGCCGTCCAGACGATGCAGCAGGGACGGGTCGAGAGCCGGTCCTTTAATGTGCAGCACACGGGAGCCGATGTCCTCAGCGATCACCTGCGCGGTCGCATGAGCCAGCTGAACCCGAGGCCACGCCGACATCCCTGATTCGTTCACCCCTCCAGCCTAGGACCGGGTGGGGCGAGATGAGGGCGAGCAGCTCAGTCAATAACAGCGAGGATGCCGGACGCCGTCAGTTCTTCGATCAGGGCGGTCACGGTGGTGAGTGTGTCGCCGCCCGGTGGGGCGCCGAACTCCTCCTCACACGTCGCGGCGAGGTCGCTAGGCGTCGTGGGAGTGGCGCACGAAGAAACGATTAGGGCCGCGATCGGGCCGAGTTGCAGCAACTCTCTGGGACGCATGACGAGGCCGCCCTCGTCGGTGAGGAGGACGTCGACCACATCGGGGTGCAGACTCAGCATCCGAACTCCTCCCAGATATGTGAGGCCACGTCGGAAGCTTCGCCGTAGCGGTAGCGGACGACGCCGCCCAGGTCGTCGTAGAGCCGGGCAAGCCAGTGCAAGGGACGGGGCAGCCGGTCCATCGAAGAGGTCTCGGGGGCAAGCGCGAGGACGGCCTCGGTCAGGCTGACCCGTTCGACGCGCAGCGGGCCGCCGTCGCGGCACAGCAGCGCGAGACGGTGCAGCCGGGGTTTAGGGTGGGCGCCGATCAGGCCCAGTTCGTCCGGGCTGTATTCCCTCTTGTCGTGTGGGCCAGTGCGCACCGACAGTGGTTTCGGGTACGCCGCGATCGAGCCATCGGCGCGCAGCCCGACCGTCTCGTCGGTGAGATAACCCATGCGGCTGGCGAGCAGGCGGGTGAGGGTGGTCTTACCCGTACCCCCGGCAGCGGCATAAGCGATCGCCTCGCCGGTGTCTGGATGGCACACCGCACCAGCGTGCAGCATCAACAGCTTCCCCACCTGGGTCTTGATGAGAGCGAGCGTGATTTGCCTAGTCAGCTCGGGCTGCTCGCCGACAGGGCGGGTGTCCTCGCCGGTGTCCCAGTGGATCGCGGAAGGCTCCAGCGACGGAGTGCCGCCGGGAATGCACCGGGCCCACAGAGCACGGAGCTGCGATGCGAACTCCCCAACCCGCTCACCGGTGAGATGGAGCTGTACGGGGGTGTCCAGAGCGTAGAGATCCAGCGTGGCGGCGTCCTCCTTTAGCGACGGGGCGGGGTCACTGAAAGGCGGTCGGGCTGTCGCAGCAGCTGAATGAGGAGACCAGGCAGTCATCATGGCGAGTATACTAGTGGAGCCGATCTAGTCCGCCGCTTGGATACACTCGCGCTAGATTCGGTGGGGAGGTATCCTTTGTGACCTTGCTGGACTTTGCGCGCATGACGCGAGCGAACCTGTTATGGTTGCTGTTGTTCATTATGCTGGGCACCGGCGCTGCTGCTGCTTATACGCTGACGGTTCCTGTGAAGTATTCCGCGAAATCTACTGGCTACGTCGTGATCGCCGGGGCTGACCCATTCTCAGCTCAGGCCGCCGCGGAGCGGAAAGCCGCATCGTATGTGCCGTTCGTCGGTAGCGAAGGGGTTACGGCGCGGATTCAGGCCGAACTCGGTTCCGTGCCGGGAAGCGTCTCGGCCCACGTGGTGCCGAACACCCGATCGCTTGTCATCACAGCGATCGGCAGCGACCCGCGGCAGACCGCTGACCTCGCCAATGCTGCGATGAAAGCGACCGCGGAGGAGATTATCAAATTAGAGACCCTCGGATTAGACGAGAACGCTCGTTCCCATGTGACGCTATATCCGCTGTACGATGCGAAACCGGCCGAGACGCCATTTTCGCCGGATTGGTTGATGAACCTCGGCATCGGGGCTGGCGCCGGACTCGCTGTGGGTTATGGATTCGCTTTCGTCCGCCGGTCGCTCGACGGTCGGATCCGCCACGTCGCCGATGTCGAGTCGCTGACGGGACGCAGTGCGCTTGGCGTAATCCCGAAGGTCGATGCGCTGCGCCGTCAGCGAACCAATGGTGGCTCCGAGACCGGTACTGCCGCGGAGGCGCTGCGCCAGTTGCGCACCAACCTGCGGTTCGTCGACGTGGACCGTCGTCCCAAGTCGATCGTCGTCACCAGCTGCAACCCGGGTGAGGGCAAATCGACGGTCTCGGCCAATCTTGCGCGGCTGCTGGCCGAGGCCGGGCAGCGCACCATCCTCATCGACGCCGACCTGCGTCGCCCCCAGCTGCATCGGGCGTTCCAGATCGACAACGTCGTCGGCCTGACCCAGGTGTTGGCCGGGGACGCCACGGTGGCCGATGCGGTGCAGATGACCGACATCCGCGACCTGCTGCTGATGCCCTCGGGGCGTATCCCGCCCAACCCCAGCGAGCTGGTGGGCAGCCATCGGATGCAGCGGCTGATCGAAGCGCTGGCGGTCGACTACACGGTCATCATCGACGCGCCACCGCTGCTCCCGGTGACCGACGCCGGGCTGTTGACGAAGGCCAGCGACGGCGCCCTGCTCGTCGTGGCGGTCGGCAAGACCTTCAAGGAGCAGCTGCGGCTCGCCACCAAGTTGTTGGGACAGATCAACGGGCACCTGCTCGGCTCGGTGCTCAACCTGGTCCCCAAGAGGGGACTCGGAGCGGTCGTCTACGGCTACGGCAACGGCAACTACGGTCAGTCTTATTCTTCCTACGAGAGCGAGCCCGAGAAGGAGGCGCTGCCGCAGGCCCCAGCAGTCCAGCCCATCCCGGCGACGCCGGTCGCGCGGCCGATGCCCGCCGCACAGCCCGGACACCGGCCTTCATCCACACCCCCGGAAGACACCGCCCCGGTCAGCGATTCGCCAGCTTGGCCACCTCGTCGCGCAATCGCTGGATGAACCTGGCCTCCGAGAACTGATCGATGTGGTCAATGATCGCGGTGGCGTCCCAGTCGTGGTGATCAGCCGCGACCGCCTCGGCGATCGCCTCCGGGGTGGGGGCCTCGAAGAACGCTCCGCTCACGCCCTCGGCGACGGTGTCCAGGTAGCCGCCCGCCCTTAGCGCCAGCGTCGGTTTGCCGAAGGCCCCGGCCTCGATCGGAGTCAGGCCGTAGTCCTCGATACTGGGGGCGATCAGCGCCCGGCAGTTCCGGTAGGCGTAGCGCATCTGTCCGTCGGACAACCCGCGCAGCATGGTCACGTTCGGTGGGCAGCCGGCCAGCAGCTCATCGCGGAGGGGACCATCTCCGATGATGACTAGGCGGTGCTGTGGTATCCCGCGGAAAGCTCGCACCACTTCGGTGACGTTCTTATAGGGCAGCAGGCGCGACACCACGAGGTAATAGCCCTCGCGTCCGGCTAGTTCCGCGATGGGTTCGGCCGGTAACGACGGGTCGAAGCTGTGCGGAGCGGGAAAGACCTCGGCCTCGATGCCGTAACACTCCCGGATCCGGGTCCGTATCACTCGTGAGTTCGCCACGTATGTCCCCGCGGCTCGGGCCCGCTTCAGGTCCCAGCGGCGTAGGAGAGGCCGCAGTGCCAGCAGCACGACTCCCTTGACCGAGCGCAGAGCCGACCCACCTAGATAGGTCTTCGTCAGATACAGCCAGCGGGCGGGGGAGTGGCAGTAGACGAAGCGCCGCCCCCGGGTCGGGAAGGCGTGTGCCCAACCGCTGGTGGAGACCACCACGATGTCGGCGTCCACGCGCAGGGTGTCGGAGGCCAGCGCGAGCAGCGGTAGCGCCTTGCGGTGATCCCTCCGAAACACGCCGAAGCGGTTGAGCCAGGAGGTGCGGATCGTCGCGGACGCGAAGTCGGGGTAGGTGCCCTCGGGGTCGTACAGCGTGGTATAGATCACGGCCTCGGGGAAAGCCCGTGACATGGCCAGGACGACACGTTCCGCACCGCCGCGCTGGGTCAGGTAATCATGGGCGATAGCGATCGTGGGGGTGTTCATCTCAGGTCCGCCTCCACCATCGCGGCGACCAGTTCGGGGAAGGTGAGGCTGGGCCGCCACCCCAGCACCTCCCTGGCCCGGCTGGCGTCTCCCACCTGTTCGCCCGGATCAACGGGCCGGTACAAAGCCGGGTCGACAACGACATATGGCTCCCAATCGGTGATCCCGACGTGGGCGAAAGCGGCCGAGACGAAATCGCGGACGCTGTGCGAGACCCCGGTCGCGATGACGAAATCGCCCGGCTCGGCGCCGGCCGCCAACCGCATGGCCCGAACATAGTCGGGTGCCCAGCCCCAGTCGCGACGCGCCTCCAGGTTGCCCAGCCGCAGCTGGCGGGCCTCGCCGCGGGCGATCCGGGCCACGGTCGAGGTGATCTTGCGGCTCACGAAGGTCTCGGGACGCCTGGGCGACTCGTGGTTGTACAGCAGGAGGCTGGATGCACCGAGGCCGCGTCCGCGGTAGACCCCGACGGCCAGATGAGCCAGGGCTTTCGCGGCCCCGTAGGGGTTGGCCGGACGCAGCGGGGTCTCCTCGGTCTGCGGCGGTGCGGCCTCCCCGAAGACCTCCGCGGTGGCGGCCTGCACGAACCTGACCGGCTGCCCGCTGGAGCGCTGCGACTGCCAGCAGGCCTCCAGCAGGGCGACGCTGGCCGTGCCGTTGATCTCACAGGTGCCGACCGGGTTCTCCCAGGACGCCGCGACCGAACTCGCAGCGGCCAGGTGAAATACCTGATCTGGCCGGACCTCCTGGACGAGTGTCGCCAGCCGCTGCCGGTCGCTGAGGTCGAGGGGGCTCAGCTGCACACCAGCGGGCAGGCAGGTGGGCTCATCGCCGAAGTAGGTGCCGAATACCTCGATCCCGTCGGCGCTGAGGGACTCGGCGAGGTAACTGCCGTCCTGACCGCTGATCCCGGTGATCAACGCTCTCATCTCACACCCCCGCGAGCTTCTTCTGCCGGTCCAGGTCGTGGTCGACCATC
>JAUMYR010000150.1 GCA_030528545.1 Propionibacteriaceae bacterium | reverse complement strand
GACGCTGGGTCGCGCTGACCGCCGTCGCGCTCGGCACGTCGCTGGTCATCATGGACGCGACCATCGCCAACGTGGCCCTGCCGGTCATCATCACCGACCTAGAGCTAACCCCCACCCACGCGGAATGGATGAACGCCGTCTACTCCCTGGTATTCGCCTCCCTCATGCTGACCTCGGGACGGCTCGGGGATCTCTATGGCCGCAAGACGATGTTCCTCATCGGAATCTCAGGGTTCACGCTCTCCTCGCTGGCGGTCGGATTCGCCCCCGATCCGGGCATCCTCATCGCCGCCCGGCTCGCTCAGGGGATCAGCGCGGCGATGGTCCTGCCAGCGACCCTATCGAGCATCAACGCGCTGTTCCGCGGGCAAGAACGCCCCGTCGCCTTCGCCGTCTACGGCGCGACCATCGGCGGGATGGCCGCCCTCGGTCCCCTGATCGGAGGGTGGCTCGCGGCCAGCGTCTCCTGGCGCTGGGCGTTCTGGCTCAACTTGCCGTTTGGCCTGCTCACCCTCGCGCTGGCCGCGTCCACCCTGCCCGAGACCCGCGACCCCCAGCTACGGCGCGGCCTCGACATTCCAGGGACGATACTGGCCACGCTCGGGTTGGGCTGTGTGGTCTTCGGGCTGGTCGAGGCGACCACCTTCGGGTGGTGGCGCCAAGCGGACGGCTCCTGGTCGCCCATCCCGCTCGCGATCGCTCTCGGCCTGGGGCTACTCCTCTCCTTCGCCGTCGTCGAGGCCCGGCGCGGCCGCGCCCACCGGCCCGTGCTGGCCCACCTCGGACTGTTCCGGCTCAGGACTTTTCGCTACGGGGCGATAGCCGCGTTCATCGTCCACCTCGGCGAGTTCGGACTCCTGTTCACCCTGCCGCTGGTGCTCCAGGGAGCCATGGGATACGGCCCGCTGGGCACGGGAGGGTTGATCCTGGCGCTGGCCCTGGGCACCTTCGTCGCCTCCGGGCTAGTCCCCGCGTTCACCCGCAGGCTGGGCCAGCGAGGTGTCGTGCGTTTGGGCCTGGCTCTCGAGCTGGGCACCGTCGCCTGCTTGTCCCTAAGCCTGCCGGGGGCTTCCTGGCTGCTGGCCAGCCTGCTGTTCGGCTACGGGGCGGGGGTCGGTTTGGCTACCGCGCAGCTCACCAGCGTCGTCCTCGCCGAGGTACCCCGCAAGCTATCGGGGGAGGCTTCCGGTCTCCAGACCACCGTCCGCCAGCTCGGCTCAGCCCTGGGAGTGGCCCTCCTCGGTGGGCTGCTGATCTCTTCCCTGGCCGAGGGCACCGAGCAGCGGCTCCAGAATGCGTCCATCCCCGAACCGGCCCGCTCCAGCATCGTGGCTGCCGTGCGCGGCTCGGTCGGGGCCACCATCCCCACCCTCCCGCAGCATCCGCATCTGGCGGATGCCCCAACCGGCGTGGCCGAGGAGGCCGTCCAGCTCGCCTCAGAGGCGATGCTGTCGTCCGCGCGGCTCACCACGGGGGCCGCCGCCGTCTTCCTGGCGCTCGGGCTGGCCTCCACCTTCGCCCTCCCCCGCGTCCATGACGAGGTCCTTGACCGCGGATGAGTCGCGGCTGGAGAAGTCCTTCGCCCGAAGCCCCTGAGGTGCCCTCCTGCTCGGCTAGGCTGGCCCGAAACGGGGCGAAGCATGCAATCGGGGAGGCAAAACACAGATGACACAGCAACAGATCAGCAGAAGAACCGTCGTAAAAGGCGCGGCTTGGGCCACCCCCGCGGTGGTGGCCGCGACCGCCATGCCAGCATTCGCGGCATCGTGCGACCCATCGGTCCAGTTGCGGACCTTCCTGGCTCGCCATGAGTACCAGGGCAAGGGCTACACCTACCGGTTAGCCTTCATCGGCGGCACTCCTGGCAGCCCGTACACCGGCCTGGTCGTGGCGGGCCTCACGCCGAGCCACACCATTGAGGGCGCCACCATCGAGCTCATGCTCTCCGACGTCTCAGACGATGTGCATTTCGAGCCAGATCCATCCAGCGCGATCGGCGACAGGGCGAACCGCTGGTCGCCGCTGGCCCGGGTCGGCACCGTAACTAAGGGCGGGCGGGTCTACGACCGGTTCGTGTCGACCTATATTGGACCGCCGTTGCCCTTCCAGTCGATCTCCATGTCGATCCCGCTAGCCTTCATCAGCCAGCACCTGACCATCGATGACCTGGAGCCGACCTCCGGTTACACCATCGCTAAGGTGACCGTGAACGGCAAGACCTTCACTCACGAGACCCCGCCCCGCAACCTGGGCTGGGGGATTGGCGGGTTCCGTTCGCGCGGCGCCTCCGCTAAGGGCGGCACCGCGATCGCCGTCCTGCCATAGGAGATGCCGGTCATCGGTCCTAGCACCAAGATCCGCCTTGAGCCGCACGCCCGTCAGGCCGTGCGGCTCAAGGCACGATGGGGCACGTCTCATCGCGCCTCCCGGGCGCGCTACGAGTTCGTAGACTCCAGAGCCATGCCTCGTCAACCCCAGTATCAGGACGCGCTTAGTGAAGACCAGTAAGATTGCGCTGTCATCCTTGGAGGGAGTGCTGCGGTGGGACTGTTCGACAGAGCCGAAAAGAAGATCGAATCGGCGGTCAGCGGTGTCTTCGCCCGCGCCTTCAAAGGCGACGTGCAGCCGATCGAAATCGCGGCTCAGCTGCAACGCGAATTGGACGCCGAAGCCAAACTGCTGAGCCGCGATAAGCGACTCGTTCCCAATGACTTTGTGGTGTACCTGTCCGAGCACGACTACAACCGGCTCGCCCCCTATTCCAAGACGCTGAACTCCGAGATCATCGCTGAGCTACGGGAATATGCCGCTGAACGCGGCTACATGTTCAACGGTCCCGTTTCGATCCACTACGAGCTGGACTCCGAACTGCCGACCGGAAAGCTGGGCGTCCGCAGCGCCGCGGTCGCCGGGGTCCAGGCCCCGGAGGTGCCCCTCCAACCTCGCCTCGGGAGGCTGGTGCTTGAGGTGAACGGGGTCCGGCACCCGCTCGTCGGTTCGCTGGTGATCGGGCGGGGCAGCACCGCCGACCTGCGGATCAACGATCCCGGTATCTCCCGGGAGCACGCCCGGATCACGGTCGTGGGTTCTCCCGACAACCCGGCCATCACCATCGAAGACCTCGGCTCGACCAATGGGGTGCGGGTCAATGGGGTCCGCACCACACACGCCGCGCTGACCGAGGGCAGCCGCATCGAGATCGGGTCGACCCGCATGCTGGTGCATGCACCGACGGGGGACTCGTGAACGATCTCATAGTCGCCACCATCAAGGTTTCCTTCCTGGCCTTACTGTGGCTTTTCATCCTCTTCGTCACCAATGTGATCCGAACCGATATGTTCGGGCGCAGGGTCCCCACCAGCGACCTGCCGAAACTATCCGGGGAGCCCAAGCGCCGGTCGCGACGCCGCAAGAATCAGCCCACCAAGCTGGTGGTCACGCAGGGGCGCCAGACAGGCCTTGAGGTGCCAGTCGAGGCCGTTATCAATCTGGGCCGCTCCGCCGATTCCACCATCAACCTGGACGACGACTACGCCTCCACCCGTCACGCCCAGCTGGTGCAGGAGGACGCTGAGACCTGGAGCGTCAACGATCTACAGTCGACGAACGGGACCTTCGTCAATGGAGTCAGAGTCGTGACCCCGGTGCAGATCCGGATCGGCGATGTCATCCGGATCGGACGAACTCAGTTGAAGTTGGACCGCTGATGTATTCCCTGAGATTTGCGGCGAGATCAGAGGTTGGCCGCGTCCGCAAGAACAACCAGGACTCCGGTTATGCCTCACCGACGCTCATCGCGGTCGCGGACGGCATGGGTGGAGCCGCCGCTGGCGATCTGGCGTCCGCGGTCGCCGTGCGGGAACTCGCCAGTAGCGATGCTCGCTACGAGGGCGAGGAGATGCTCGAAGCGCTGGCTGGAGCGCTGTCGCGGGCCAATGACGTGCTGTGCGCACTGGTCGCGGCAGACCCGATGCTGGATGGCATGGGAACCACGGTCTGCGGCGCGATGTTCTCGGGGACGCAGCTCGGGTTGGCCCACGTGGGCGATTCCCGCGGTTATCTGCTGCGCGAAGGCAACCTGATCCGGCTGACCCACGACCACTCCTGGATCCAGTCCCTCATCGACGAGGGGAGGCTGACACCGGAACAGGCCGAGACCCACCCCCACCGCTCGCTGCTGCTGAAGGTACTCAACGGGCAGCCCGCCCACACCCCAGATGTGGAACTCATTGACGTCTATGAGGGTGACCGCGTCATGTTCTGCTCCGATGGGCTGTGCGGCCTGGTCCACGATGACGAGATCGCCGATTTACTCGGCCAAGACGACCTGGACCAGGCCCTCACCGACCTGGTCGACGCGGCGAACCAGGCGGGCGGTCCCGACAACATCACCGTGGTGCTGGCCGATGTCGTACCCCAGTCGGATGAGTTGGACTCCCGCGAGCCGCTGATTGTCGGC
The DNA here is from genome assembly GCA_030528545.1 of Propionibacteriaceae bacterium. The sequence continues at coordinate 1,762 of JAUMYR010000150.1, read as the reverse complement.
GCCGCCACCGAAAGGGAGATTCCCGATCCGGATTCCTCACCCTCCTCTCCCGGTTTCCCCGCCGTCTCCCCACCTGCGGATTCGGCGGAGGACGAACGCTACGCGCCGCACCACGGCAAGTTCCGCTGGGCCAGCACCGCCTTCATCGTCATCGTGGCCTTGCTGCTGGTCGGCGCGGGCGGGTGGATCACCGACTCTTACGCCCGGACCAAGTACTTCGTCGGCGCCAATGGCGAGGTCGTCGCGATATACCGTGGCTTGCCCGGGGACCTGCTCGGGTTCAGGCTCAACGAGGTGGTCGCTGACCAGAAGACCAAGGTGAAGGACCTGCCGGTCTACCACCAGGACCTCGTGCGACGCGGCATCTCGGTGGAGTCTTTCGGTAAGGCCGAAGAGACGGTCTCCGAACTGGCGGCGAAGGCGGAACGCTGCCTCCTGATCCGTAAACAGCGTCAGGAGCCCTCGGAAACTCCGGGCGAGGCCACGACTCCTACTCCTGGGGCCAGCCCGTCGGACCCCGGACCGGCCTCTCCCGAATCTGGTTCCCCCTCCCACGATGGAACCATGGCGGTACCACCCACCGTCAGCAATTCGCCTTATCCGAACGCGCCCACCGACCCGGAGGAGTGCTGATGGCGGTGCTCGCCGAGGTGCCCGCCCCGGACACCGTCGTGGTCTACGGCAAACGCCGGATGGCCGAATTGCTGCTGCTCGTCTTGGCTCAGGCCCTCGGGTTGTCGGGCTGGTTCGTGACCTATCTCAACCAGTACAACAAGCTGCCCGACAACTGGGTCGCGGCCACCGTGGCATGGTTCGGGCTGGGTCTCATCGCCCACCTGGTGGTCCGGTGGCGGACGCCGTGGGCCGACCCGATCATGCTGCCCTCGGTATTCCTGCTCAATGGGGTGGGCATCGCGATGATCGCCCGGATCGATCAGTTCTCGAACCCACCGAGGGAAGAGGCAGCGGTCCAGCTGATGTGGACCGGTCTCGGCGTGATGCTGTTTTGCGTCATCGTGATCGTCCTGCGCGACCACCGGGTGCTCGGACGCTTCAAGTACCTGCTCTTCCTGCTCGGTTTTACGATGCTCATGTTGCCCTTGATCCCGGGCCTCGGCGTCGAGCGGGGCGGGGCCCAGATCTGGATTGAGATCGCAGGCTATTCCCTGCAACCGGCAGAGTTCGCGAAAGTCGTGCTGGCCTTCGCCTTCGCCGCCTACCTGAACGAACGCAAGGACCTGCTGGCCCTGGCCGGGAAGCGCTTCCTCGGCATCGACCTGCCGCGGCCACGCGATCTGGTTCCGCTGCTGCTCATGTGGGGAGCCTCGCTCGTCATCCTCGTCGCGCAGAAGGATCTCGGCACCTCGCTGATGTTCTTCGGGTTGTTCTCGGTGATGCTCTATGTCGCGACCGAACGTCCCAGCTGGCCGATCCTGGCTGGTCTGCTCATCGTGGTCGGGGCGATCGGCGCCTACTACGCGACGTCCCATTTCAAGGTGCGGGTCAACGGCTGGCTCGACCCATTCGGCAATTTCGACCAGAACGAACAGCTCATCCAGGCCCAGTTCGGCATGGCCTGGGGAGGTCTGAGCGGTCGCGGCTGGGGGCTGGGCCGCCCCTATCTGACCCCGATCTCCAAGTCCGACTTCATGATCGCCTCGCTCGGAGAGGAGCTGGGTCTGGTCGCGCTATTCGCCATTACCCTGATCTACGCCATCATCGTGATGCGGGGGCTGCGCGCCGCGCTGACCTGCCGTGACGG
>JAUMYR010000149.1 GCA_030528545.1 Propionibacteriaceae bacterium | reverse complement strand
TGCGCTGACCTGGGCGGGCGTGGGCTGGGAGAAGACCGAAGTGAACCAGGTGCGGGTCGGTTCGCTGAAGCGCTGGAGCACGGCCGGGCAGAGCATGGGGACAGTGTAAGGAAGCGCGAGCGCTATCCGCCGGGTCAGGTTCATGTCCGATCCGTGCCCGAATTGCGATGGGAGCCACACGTAGCCCCCTCTTTTACTACTATCTGTAGTATCTTGCGCATCACACATCCGAACTCGGGATGGGTGCTGGTAGGCATCAGCCCGTTTCGGGATAAGCGGAGGATTAATCACGGTTGGCGCCCACTTGAGCGCATCTTCACACCCGCAGGGGGCAACATGAACGTCGACACAATCCTTGAAGTCGAACGCCAGTTCAATTATCCGAGATCGGTCATCTTTCGGGCCTTCACCGAGCCCAAAGCTCTCGCTCAGTGGTTCGCGCCACAAGGGTGGCACGTCGTCCCGGAGTCCGTCGAGCTGGACCCTCGCTTGGGTGGTCGGCTCAGGCATACCAAGGTCCGCGACGACGACCCGAATCAAGTCTGGGTCGTGGACGGGATCTACACTGAGGTCTTCTACCCCGATGTCTTCGTGACCAGGCAGCGCATCACCGGCGTCAAAGGAATTGACGCCTCCCGCCCGGTGGAACTCCGGGTGGAGTTCACTAAGACCGGCCGCGACGGCACCCTGTTGCGGATCATCCAGGGCCCCTACACCGCAGAGGCCGCACACGACTACAGCGACGGCTGGGAGTCCATCCTCGACCGCCTGGATTCTTATCTCGCTTCTCAGTGAGGGAGTGACTGATGAACACGACTACGACGATCGTCCGCCACAAGCCGATGATGACCATGAGGCAGATCCTGCTCATGAACCTGGGCTTCTTCGGCATTCAGTACAGCTTTGGCATGCAGCAGACAGCGGTCAACCCGATCTACTCCTTCCTCGGGGCGAACCCACATGACTTGCCCCTACTAAACCTCGCCGGGCCGATTACCGGCCTGCTGATTCAGCCCCTGATCGGTGCGCTCTCTGACCGGACCTGGAGCCCCAGATGGGGACGCAGGAAACCCTTCTTCATAGTCGGCGCCATCGGGTGTTCGGTCTGCCTTTTCCTCTTCCCTTTCGTTACCGCGGTATGGATGGCCGTGCTGCTGCTGTGGCTGTTAGACGCCTCCAACAACACGGCGATGGAACCTTACCGCGCCTTCATCGCCGACCGGCTGCCGCCGTCCCAGCTGGGCAAAGGTTTCCTGGCGCAGTCCTTCTTCACGGGGCTTGGAATCACCTTGGCGAACCTCTCGCTGTTCGCGTTCGAACAATTGCTCGTCGGAATGACCGCCGCCGGCATACCTTACTGGGTTTTCGGGTCGTTCATGCTCGGCTCGGTGTGTTCGATCGTCACCGTGCTAGTCTCGGTGCTGACCACTCCCGAGCTGCCGCCGAATGAGTCAGAGCTCGCCAAGTTGCGGGCTAAGCGCGGTAATGCGTTGCGTGAGATCTGGGAAGCTATCGTCGAGATGCCAGTCGAGCTACGCAAGCTCGCCTTAGTCTATCTATTCCAGTGGTATGCCATGAACTGCTACTGGCAGTACGTGTCGCTGTCGGTCGCGAAATCGGCTTATAACACCACTGACACCCATTCTCCGGCGTATGCGGAGGCAGTCACCTGGACGGGCCTCATCAATGGCTTCTACAACATCGTCACATTCACCGTCGCTTTCTCTCTTGTCGCACTCGCAAAGAGACGCGGCGCCAAATGGGTGCACATTAGTTGCTTACTCCTGGCCACCGTCGGCCTTCTCACTTTCCCCCATATCACGAACAAATACTTGCTGTTCGTGCCCATCATCGGTCTCGGCATCGCGTGGGCGTCCATCATGGGTGTCCCTTACATTATGGCCGTGCGCATGGTGCCATCGTCTCGCTACGGTGTCTATATGGGCATCATCAACATGATGATCGTCATCCCGATGCTGATCCAGACGCTGACTTTTGGCCGCATCTATTCCACCTTCCTCGGCGATCACCCGGGCAACGCCATCACATTCGCCGGGATCTTCCTTGGCCTCGCGGCACTCGCCATGCTGTGGATCAAAGAACCTCCCATTGTCAAAGATGTCGATGACGTCTCCGCACCAGCGGTCCTAGAGAACTGACCCAAGGGATTCGAACATGCTGATGATCAATGATTACCGCACAGTGGTAGTGGGCGCTGACGGGTCCCCGCTCACGGTCGCAACCGTCGCGCGGGCCGCAGGGCTTGCCGTTCACTACGATGCCGATCTCGTCCTCGTTGCCGCGTGGACCCCCGAGGCTCCACATGAGGTGCTGTCCATCGGCGCCCTGAAACCCGCTGGTGGCACTGCGGGCGCTAGGGTCCACGCCCAAGAGGCCATCGAAATGGCCGTCGCTATCGCCGACCAGTTCGGGGCCAAGGTGTCCGCCGCCTTGCTGGTGGACGCCGAGCCCGGGGAGGCGCTGCTGGAGATCGCGAAACGCCACGACGCCGACCTCATCGTGGTCGGGGCGATCCACGACACCAGCGTCTCTGGACGCTTTCTGGGTACAGTGGCCACCGAGGTCGTTCGGCGCGCCACCTGCGAGGTGCTCATCGTCCGCCCGGGACGGGCCGAACGCGAGGAGGAGTAACCGCACACCCAGAAAGGGCAGCCGTGTCCATAGCCTCTTTGCTCCAGCGCCGCCGGTCGGTCCGTCACTTCGGTGACCGGCCTCTGGACACCGAGCGCGTCGCCGCTTGTCTTGAGCTGGCGCAACTGGCGCCCAGCAGTTCCAACATGCAGCTGTACGAGTTCTACCACGTGGTAAACCCGGCCAAGCTGCGCGAACTCACTCACGCCTGCCTGGACCAGCGGACCGCCGCGACGGCCAGCCAGATGGTGGTCTTCGTCACCCGCCAGGACCTGCACCGGCAGCGGGCGAAGGCAGCGCTGGACTTCGAGAAGGGCAACATCTCCCGCAACAGCCCATCGGAGCGCCAGGCCGCCCGGATCGCGAAGATGACCGCCTACTATACCAAGGTGATGCCGCTGCTGTATTCGCGGGCCTTCGGTGTCCTGGGCGCTGGACGCCGCGTGGTCGCCGGGGTGGTGAGCCGGTTCCGTCCGATGGTCACCAACGTGACCGAGGCGGACATGCGCGCCGTGGCGCACAAGAGCTGCGGCCTGGCCGCCCAGACCTTCATGCTCGCCATGACCGAAGCGGGCTATGACACCTGTCCCCTGGAAGGCTTCGACGAGCGCCGGGTCCAGAAGATCCTCGGCCTACCGCGGGCGGCCAAGATCACCATGGTCATCACCTGCGGCGTCCGCAAACCGGGACACGGCATCTGGGGTGAACGCTTCCGGGTCGGCTTCGATCAGGTGTACCGGCGGATCTAGGGGTATCTACTCACGGTTCTGGCAGCTGTTGCCACTCTGGGTAGGCCTGAAGACCGGAACTATCGCCGGCCCGTAGTGCCTGAGCGAGGCAAGCCAGCAGGCGGTAACGGTGATCGCCCGCGCGCTGGAGGCGCTCAAGGTTCTGACTGAAATCCCATTCGCCGGTGCTGATCCCACGAGCGAGGAGTTCTTTGAGCGCTGTTCCAGATTCCACCCGATGTGCCTCGCTGTGGGCGAACAAGTAGAAATGGCACTCTGCTAGGAGCGGTTCTTCGCCCGCTGATGCCAGCCCTAACGCCCGTAAGGCAAGATCGGTGCCCTCGGAGTCGCGTCCCCGGATAAAACACAACTGAGCGTAGTTCCCGAGTATCCAGGCTGCGTTTGGGTCACTGGCGAGAGCCCTCCGGCAGTACTCCTCAGCCCCGCCATAATCCCGACGCACCTGCTTTAGGAAGGCGGCATAGTTCCCAAGATTCACGACGTGGTTAGGATCGTTGGCAATGGCTTTGAGGTAATATTTCTCGGCCTGGTCATAGTCCTTGCGCAAATTCGTCAGGAAGTTCGCGTAGTTCCCGGAAATCAAGATTTCGTCTGGATAATTGACGAAGGCACGATGATAGAGGTCATCGCAAAGCTGAGCTAGGTCTGAATTTTGAGATCTTTGGATCGTTATCGCAACCGAGGCAAGGAATAAAGTTGGACAGGCAGAAACCTTCTCAGCGAGAAGGGCAGCCTCTCCAGCGAGAGCGAGGCTCTCTGCGGCATTGGCTTGAGCGGCTAGAGACATCAATGCCTCAGCGATCGGCGCAGCCAGAGCCTGGTCCGGGTTTGCGGTCCGGGACCGAAGATCGTCGTAGCGGGCCTGCATCGCCGCCAGGGAAGGATTTTCGGACAGAACTTGGCGGGTATATAGCACGCTCATGGCGTCCTTGCGGACGTTCTCCGGGCACAGCCATTCCTCACCTGACTGATAGCGACCAAGATAATCTAATCCAGCCTGGCTGAGGCGAAGACCGATGCTGGCCGGAACGGGCATCCCCCGAAGCTTGGCGACGGTTCGAGGAAGAAGGGATGATCGCCGGTCTTCGGTAAGCCGTTCGAGCTGTCGCACGTCGGACCGAGAGCCTCTCCGGGCGAACCATGCCACCTGTGCCAGAAGGGCCTCCTCTGAATTGCGAGCGGCCAGCAGTGGCAGGATCGACAGCACCACCTGCCACCCCCGCTGCGGATCGGCCCAGAAGGAGTACCACACGTAGTCCAGCAGCAGTGCTTGATAGTCGGTGTCCTCCAACCGGTCACTCAGCTGTTGTAAGAGTTCAGCTTTGCGTTCCAGTTCGCGGTAGACGGCCTGGGCTGCGCGTTCGCAACTAGGCCGTATCCGGTCTCGTTCCAGCGGCTCCAACAGATAAGTGCGCACCACATCGCGTACGTCGTCATGAAGCCGGTAGCTGCTGGATAGTACGAAATCGTAACGTTGCGCGAGCCTAGTCAAACCATGCTTCAGATCGTCCTCGGTGCCCCATAAGGCTCGCAGGACGGCGGGCTGACGTGCCGGATTGCTGTTGGCAACCGCCAAGCAGAGCAGTCGGTGAAGGTCTGTTTTGTCATGGGTTTCCTCGGCCCGGATGGCGTGAACCAGGAAACGCCTGGCCAGATCCCTCACTACGGCACCCGGCTCGGCCGGGACCAGGGCATCGGATGCTGGCGTGAACTCAGCACACGCCTCAGCCACGCTCAACCCGTCCTCAATAAGGCGAGCCACCAGGCTGACTGCTAAAGGAAGTCCTCGGGTGAACTCAATGACGCGAGCATGCTCTTGCTCATCCAGTTCCAGGTCTGGAATCCTCCTAACCAGGTAGGACCGAACGGTGTGAGCATCGAACCGGGTCAAAGGCATCAGCCTTAGCCGGGATTCAGGCACCTGCTGGACCAGAGTCGCGATCGGGGAACTGGGCTCGGCGCTGGTTTCCTGTTCCAGCCGGATCCCAATCACCCACATCACCCGTCCACCTGCGGCCGATATGGCCACCCGTAACCAACCTAGGTGAGCCTGGACGATCTCCGCGGTGTCCAACATGATCACCAACGGCCGCAACCCTGATATTTCGGCGATAGCCTCGCCGAACAATGTGGCCAATCGGTGATGCGGATCGGTTACTAGCTCGTAGTCGCTAGCGTTAAGCCTAGAAGTACCGAGTAGACGCGTGCGCCACCCCTGCCTAGTCAACGCGGCTTGCCCAGCGGCCGATAGCGCACCCACCGCGGCGGCAGCCACGGTAAACGGCTCACCGGTGAGCAGGCTTCCGAGAGCGAGCACCGATTTTTCGAGAACGGCCACCTTGTCTTTGGCTGTCCCTTCCCGTTTAGCCTCGTCTAAAGCCATGACCGCCCGATTCTGCAGAGCCGATAGCTGCCCGACCGCTTTCCGGAAATCGGCGAAGCAGCTTTCTGCTGCCCTCCGGTCGCCGTGTCTGCCCAGTTCCTCAAGACAGGCGCGCTGGATGCTGTTGAACACCGCCAAAAGGCCTGGCCCCGCTTCACCGCCGTAGGCCGGTTCGTTATCACGGCGCTCGTCTTCGAAATCAAGCCAGACCAGCCCCGTCGGCTCGGCCACCTCTTCGGCGAGGCGACGCAGCAGGCTGGACTTGCCGATCCCGCCGAGCCCGTGGACCAGGATTACTGTCGACCAATCGCCGTCCTGGGTGCTAGCCGTCACTTCCTCCAGCGCAAGTTTGAAGCGGTTGATCTCATCGGTGCGGGCGAGAAAGGTGGCGGCAGCGCTCATGCGAACTAATTATTGTGTCGCAGCTCCCCGCTGGGAAGCAGACAACGACGACACTGTCGGTGCGGTTGCGTAGAGTTGGGCCGTGTCCACTGATCTGTTCGGCAACCACGACCCGGTTGCCCAGCCCGCCGCGACGGGGTCGCTGAGCGGGGCCGACAGCGCGCAGGCGCCGCTGGCGGTGCGGTTGCGTCCCCGCAGCCTGGACGAGATCGTGGGCCAGCAAC
>JAUMYR010000148.1:1934-6413 GCA_030528545.1 Propionibacteriaceae bacterium | reverse complement strand
TCGACAATCATCTTGATGAACAGCGCAAGCACGATGCAAAAGATAAACACCGAGAGGACGACCAGGATCATGACCATCGGCGAGGTCAGCTCCACCGTCTTTTCCGCCCCACCAACGATATCGGCCCGCGTAACAATAGCCCCCACCCGCCCCTCAGCGAAGTTGAGGGGACCTTCGCTCAGCACGGCGTTGCAGTAGTTGTCGGGTTCCCCCAGCAGAGCACGATTAGCCTTGATCGGCTGGAAGATGTAAAGCCCCGAGGCGTAGGGAACGACTTGTGAAACGGCCACCCGGTAGGAGCGGGCCATATTCTGATCGGTGAGGAAGACTGGATCGCCGACCTTGAGACCGTAACGGTTCGCCACCGCGTCCGAGACAACGATGTCGGTGTCGGCCCCCTCCGCCAGTTCAAAGCCGAAGTACTTGCTGCTATCGGATAGGCCCAGCAGGGTCACCCTAGGCTGTGATTCATCGCCGAAGGCCACACCCGTGGCGATGGCCGGTTCGCCACCGACGGGCACCTCAGAATCAGGCACCTGCAGCATATACATATGCTCGAATTTCAGGTCCTCGGCCACCCGCGCAGAGTATCTGCTGATGCTCGTCTGCATCCCAAAGGCAAACACCATCAGGATCACGGCAAGCAGCAGACCAGCCAGCATGGTGAGATATGACCGCGACTCTCGCAAAGCCTGCCGAGCGCGGAACCTCGGCCCAAACGACCAGCCCTGGAACGAAAGACCCTTGCCACCCACCTTCTGGTCGGGAATCTTTCGCAGGAGGCACAAGGGGCTCTTCGAGAGCCTGCGCCAGAGTTGGATCCCGATCACTACAGTGACCAACAACGGCGCGGCGAAAAGGCCTACCGCCAGCGCCGAACCGGTAAGGCGCGGCTCGGGATCTGGCACAGAGTAAAAGGCAGTCAACTGGGTGAACTCATCGAAAGCCTGTGCCCCAAATCCCCCAAGCACGGTGCCCACGACGCAGGCGGACATCACAACCACGAGAGGCGGCATCAAGTAGTGGGCGACGAGTTCCCGTCTGCGCATTCCCATCGCTGAAAGCGCGCCGATCGACGCGCTGTCTCGATCAAGGTTGTCGATGGCGAACGCCGTAAGCACGTAGGCGGTCAGGACGAGCAGGAGGACACCGGCGGACAGGGCTGTCGCCTGATTGACCGCGGCATCGTTGGTCACGGTGACGATGCGAGGGTTGGTGCCAGAGGGCTGAAGACTCGCGAGCATCGGAACCTCGATCTTTGCGGTTTCGTCCACGTAGTCGCGCAGGCCCGTGCTGGACTCCATCACCCGCTGCAGCGCTTTATCGGCCTCCGGCGCCAGCCGCGCCGCCACCCGGGCGCTGTCGGCTAACCCGCCAATCGCATCGACAAGCCTCTGCCGGTGGTCCTGCTGTTCGCCCACCTGGGCTCGCAGGGCCGGGTTCGAGATCTGCTCCGGGTCGACCCTCATCTCAAGGAGCCAACTCCGCAGCTGGTCCTGGGACACGTCCTTGGGGAGCAGGTAGGCGTAGCGGTGCGTCGGCGCGCGACTACCTGTCGCGATGCTCCCGAACTCCTGAGCGGAAATGAAAACTGTACCGAATGCCTCCGGGGTGGTGGAGGACGAGGCTACCCCTGGGATCACATAGGAGTAATCGGGGGTGTAACCTACGCCAGACACCGTAAACGTCTTTCCGACGAGTTCGATGATCGACCCCACGCCCAGGCCGTGGGCGGCGGCGTAGAGTTTCTCGACCACGATGTCGCCCGGATTCTCCGGCATGTGCCCGGCTTTCAGCTGGACGGTGTTGATCGTTTCCCGAATGGGCTGTAGCCGCACGATGCTGCCGCGAGGGCCCGGAACGTCCACCCACGGCTGCTCCTCAAGGGTCACCCCGCGCCGTTCGAGCGACCCGCGCTGAGATTCGGTCATGGCCGCGCGCACCTCAAACTCGCCATCTCCGAGCCGGGCAGAGGAGCGGAAGGCATGTACCGACTTGATGAGAGCATCGGAAGAGGTGAGCAGAGCGAGCATCACGCCAAGCCCACCCGCGACTAACAGGAATACAGCCCCGTAACGCAGCAGGTTCTGCCTGATCTCACGCAACGAACGACGAAGCCAGAGGGTCACCACGAGATGTCCCTCACCGGTGTCCGCGACTGGTTACGCCGCCGCTCAACGATCTTTCCGTCCTGGAGCCGGACGACATCATCACCCATCGCGGCGATGCTGGCATTATGTGTCACGATACACAGCGTTGCGCCGGTCTCAGTGTTCACCCAGTCGAGCAGTTCCAGGACATCAGCGGAGGTCTGGGAATCGAGAGCACCGGTGGGTTCATCGCACAGCAAGAGCTCCGGGCGCTTCACCAATGCCCGCGCGATCGCGCACCGCTGCTGCTGCCCGCCGGACAGCTGTGAGGGGAACTTCTCGGCGTGTTCCGTCAGCCCAAGCAACTGGAGCAGCTCCCCCATGTCTAGGGGATCCCGGGTGAGCTGCTCGCACACTTGGATGTTCTCCCACACCGTGGGGTTCGGAATCAGGTTGTAGAACTGAAAAACGAAACCGACGTGGCGGCGGCGGAACTCGACCAGCTCACGCTGTGACCTGCCCGTCACCAACTCACCGCCGACTGTGATGTGCCCCTCGTCGGGCGTATCGAGCCCGCCGATGCAGTTGAGCAGAGTCGACTTCCCCGACCCGCTCGCGCCCAAGATGACGGCAATGGCACCCCGTTCGATCTCAAGTTCAATCCCGTCTAAGACCTTCACGTAGCTGGCGCCCACGCCATAGCTCTTGGAGAGCCCGCTCACGGAGACGAACATGTGCCTCAGCTCCCCACTACACACACCGCGCAGGGACGCGGGACTGCGCTCACTGGTCGAAGCGACCGCGGGACGAGATTGGGGGATGGGAGCAGCCGCTCAAGCGGCGCTGCCAGGGTTCTCATCTGATAACTCCATTGGAGGTGGCGATGGGATCGCGTTGATGGCTTCGCTCCAGCGATGCCCGTTTTACTCTATGGTGCCAAAAGTCCGAATTCGCTGTGGCCCAAATGACCCATCCCGGCCGGGGATGTCTCCTCCGGGCCTGAATCCGCCGGTCTTGGGTGTGCTCCTGGAACGCCCGTCCATCCCGCCCCTCAGCGGGCTGATTCGTTGGGTACTGCGCCGATCCGGCCCGCCGAGGCCAGGGCCCCCACCGCGGCCAGCACGCACACCGCCAGGAGCGTCCCATAGGTGACCTGGGCGTTGCCCGCGGTGTGCAACAGCGCGAAGGCCGTCCCGGCGGCGGCCGTGGTCAGCGAGTTGCCCAGCGCCTCGGCGACCTGCAGCGAGGAGGTGTTGCGTCCCAGCTCCCGGGGGTCGCTGAGGGTGAACACCGCCAGCGAGGTGGACGCGGTGGCCAGGCCCATGCCGAGCCCCGCCACGACGTTGCCCGCCCCGATCCAGGCCCAGTGCGCGCCCGGCCAGGCGGCACCGATCCCCAGGATCAGCGCACCCAGCACCGCCATCAGCGCGCCCAGCTGGACGATCTGGTCCCGGCGGATGTGCAGCCACGGACGCGACTGCAGCCAGGAGCCGAAAGCCCAGCCCACCGAGCCGACGGTCAGCACCACACCGGCTTGCACCAGCGTGAACCCGTGGAGTTCCCGCAGCAGCAAAGGCAGGAAGGCCTCGGAAGCGAAGAAGGCTCCGGCGTGACAGGCCCGCTCGATCACCACCGCGGGCAGTCCCCGGGCGAGCCTGCCGAAACCGGCGGGCATCAGCCGCGGCACGGCCAGCGCCAGCAGCACCAGGGCGCCCACGGCGAGGGCGGCGGTGACCGGCCAGCCCCCGGCGGCGGGCTGGTCACCCTCTGGACGCAGCCGCTGCCCCGCCAGCTGCAGCAGCGCCACCCCGGCAGAGGCGAGCGCGGCCGCCCAGATCGGCACCGCCGGTGCCCCGGCGTCCGGCTCCTGGCCACCCCGGCCGAGCCGCAGCGACGGTCCGATGCCCAGCGCCACGGCGACGATCAGCAGCGGGACGCTGGCCCAGAACACCCACGGCCAGCCGAACTCGTCGGCGATCCAGGCCGACAGCGGCGGCCCGAAGAAGCTCGGCACCACCCAGCACACACTGAAATAGGTCATGATCCGGGGACGCGTGGCCTCGTCGTAGACGCGGGCCACCAGCACCATCAGCGCGACCGTGATGAATCCCGCCCCGAAGCCCTGGACCACCCGCATCGCCAGGAGCCAACTCATACTCGGGGCGAACCCGGCCGCGACCAGGCCCACCACGAAAACCCCGAGGCCCACACCCAGTGGACGGACCGGTCCGGTCCGGTCCACCAGCCTGCCGCCCAGCACCGTCGCGAATAGCATCGCGACCACGAAGCTGGTGAACGCCCACGCATACAGGTCGAGTTGCCCCAACTCTTCCGCGGCGGCGGGCATGGCGGTCAGCACCGCATAGGACTCGAACGCGACAGCCAGCAC
>JAUMYR010000148.1:0-1834 GCA_030528545.1 Propionibacteriaceae bacterium | reverse complement strand
TTTCCTCACCGAAGTTCAGCACCGTGACCTGCACCGCACCGATAGCCAGCCGGTTGACCATCGTCAGCAGGCTCGGATGTGAGACCTCCGGCACGTCCAACAGCTCCCCGGTGGCGATGCCGTGCCGCTTGCGGACCTTGAGGATGTCCGCGAGCCGGGACGCGAAAGACCTCGGGTCGGCGAGCTGTTCGGGCAGCGAGCCATAGAGACTGACCGCCTTGGGCATCCCCGCCGAAGAGCCAGCCACGTCGGGTTGCCACCCCATGAGGTCGTAGGCCCCGCGCTCGATCCAGCGGGTATCACCCGAGGCGATCAGCCCCCGGATCGACTCTCGCGGCAACGGCAGAGCCCCCACCAGATCCCACCCGGACAGCGCGAAGACCCCAGGCTGCCAGGCGTTGTACATCGCCAGCAGCAAGTGCGCCTGGGTGATGCGCTCCACATCGTCGTCGCTCAAGGCACCTAGATCGGACAGGCCGAGCGCCGCCGTGATCACCGACGCCGTGGTGCAGGCGATGCCGTTCTGCACGAAGGCCGCGTTGTAGGACGCCTGGGGTCCGGCCAGGAGATCCTTCATGGTGGCCCGGATGTGCCGGGCCAGCCGCTTACCGGTGCGGGTCTTGCCGCCCAGATCATAGGTGTCATTGGCGTGCACCGAATCGAAGTGGACCAGCTCATAGGTGAGCTCGTCATGATTCTGCAAAGCGTGTACCAGGGAAGCCTGATCGATCCCGACCCGGATCGCCTCCCGCAGCGTCAGCCTCAAGAACTCGGTGTCCCCGGTCAGCAACGCGAAATGATAGGAGGGCCGGGTGACGAAGTCATAGGACAGATCCGGCCCGACCGATCCGGTGGCCACGATGTCGTCCATCGCCAGGTTCAGTTCCTGGAAGGTGAAACCGCCGACCTTGCGCACCATCGAGCCAATGACCTGGTTGGACGCCTGCGACAGCGGGTGCCCCTCCGACCAGGCGGGCCCCTGGGAGCGCCTTTCGACACCGAGGAATCCGTTGGCGTCCAGCCGCAACCCACCAGAGCCCAGGTCGGTGAGGGAATGCAGGGCGTCGCCCATGACCATCCTCATTCCCGCGAAACTCGGGTCGAGCCAGTTGATCGAGGGCTGGCCGTCCTTGAAATAGTGCAGGTAGACCCAGCGCCGCAACACCCCGTCATAGCCATACACCGGGCGGGTCACCGACCAGTTGGTCTCCTTGACGCCCGGCTCGTAGAAGATGACGCGCTGCAACTCCCCGATGATGAATCCCTCGTCGGCCAGCAGCCGCTCGGCCTCCGGCCCCAGGTTCACCGAATCCTGCCCCTCGGGCACGTCCGGGAGCAGGTGCCAGGCCTCTTCGGGGATCGAGACCATGTGGTAGATACCCGGATAGTCCTCGAAGTTCATCTCGGCCAGCCGGAAGTCGGCCCCCTTGCCGGTATGACCAGGGACGATGTCGTCGATGATGGTGCCGCCGTGGGTCCCGGCCGCGTCGCACATCGCCCGGAAATCGTCCTCGGTGCCGAACATCGGGTCGATCGCCATGCTGATCCGGTCGAAGTGGCCGTCCACGCTCGGGGTCAGTTCCCAGTCCGTGACTCCCCCGGCGAGCTTGACCGGCCCGGTGTGCACCGCGTCGATGCCGATCTGCTGAAAAGTGGTCCACAGCTCGTCGTCGCCGAGGGCGGCGAGGAAACTCTTTCCCCTCGGGGTGATGAGCGAAATAGGGTAGGCGGTGAACCACACCGAGGCCCGGTCCACAGCCGCCCGCGGATCGGGTTTGCCGTAGGAATTGCGGAACATGCTGTGGTGCCCGGCCAGCTGCCTGGCCAGCACCGT
>JAUMYR010000147.1 GCA_030528545.1 Propionibacteriaceae bacterium | reverse complement strand
GGGTGGGTGGAGAAGCCCTCCCAGGCCCGGTCGGGGTCGCCGCTGAGCGCCGCCTCGGCGATCGCCTGTTCGGACGAGCGCAGCCTGGCCATCATGCCGAGCTGGTCGAGCGAGACCGGGGCGACCGGGAGCGGACGCACCCCCGCGCCGTCCACAGTGCAGGCCACCTCGACCACCACGTCGGCGGGCAGTTCCGGGACGATCCGGGGCCCGGCGGCGCCGTTGGCGACGTTGAGGATCATCCGTTCGGGCTGGCCCGTGGCGATCGCCGACATCAGCCGCAGCGCCACCTCCTGGTAGCCGCCGCCCTCGGCGTCCTCGGCGCGGCGCTCCTCGTCCCTGGCCTCGGCCATGTAGGTCGCCTCGCGCTCCTTCAGCGCCCCTAGCCAGGACGCGAGCGGGCTCGGGCAGCAGGGGTCGGCGACCTCCTCGTAGAACTTGCGCTGCTGACCGGCGAGGTACTGGCCGCGGGTCTGCCCGGCCGCCCGGATGTGGGCGATGGCCTCGTCGGTGTGCCAGTAGTAATACAGGTATTCGTTCGGCAGGCAGCCGAGGGCGCGCACCCAGTCCTTGCCGACGAGGCGGGCCTCCTCAATGTGGTCGAGCAGGGCATCGTCGGCGAGCAGGCCGGGCAGCCGCTCGACCCCGCCGACCCGGACGCCGCGCAGCCAGCCCAGGTGGTTGAGGCCGATGTAGTCGTAGTCGAACTCCTCCGCGCCGAGCGCCCGCCCGACCCGCCGCACCAGGCCGATCGGGGTGTCGCAGATGCCGACCACCCGCTCCCCCAGCACCGGGCGCATGGACTGGGTGACGATGCCCGCCGGGTTGGTGAAGTTGATGGTCCAGGCCTCGGGCGCGACCCGGGCGATGGTCTCGGCGATCCGGCGCATCACCGGGATCGTCCGCAGCGCGTAGGCCAGGCCGCCGGGGCCGACGGTCTCCTGCCCGAGCAGCCCCAGGTCGAGCGCGACCCGCTCGTCGATGGTGCGGGCCTCGGCCCCGCCCACCCGGATCGCGGCGAACACGAACGCGGCGCCCCGCAGCGCGTCCTCCAGGCCCGTCGTCACCCGCAGCGCGGGCGCCGCCTCCGGGCGCGGCAACTGGGCAACGCGTTCGCCGATGACCCGCCGGATCGCGGCTAGCCGATCCTGAGAGGTGTCGTGCAGCACCACCTCGGTGATGGCCTCGCCCCAGGCCGACGTGGCGACCGCCTCGTAGACCAGGGGGACGCGGAACCCTCCGCCGCCGAGGATGACGAGCCTCATGGTAGATACACCTCCAGCGTGTGGTCGTCGGGGAGCGCCAGCAGGTCGCTGCCCAGCGGTTGGTCGGTAACCAGCCCGGTGAGGGACAGCACGGACGCGACCTGCAGCATGCCCTTGCCGGGGAACTTCTCCCGGTCGGCGAGCAGCCAGGCCTGCGTCGCGATGTCGATCATGGCCCTCTTAACCGGCACCTCGCTCGGCGTCGAATCCAGCACCGAGCCGTCGCTACGCACCCCGGATGCACCAAGGAAGGCCTTGTCCACCCGCAATTGCCGCAGGCAGGACTCGGTGAGGACGCCGACCAGGGATTCGTAGGTGGGGCGCAGGATGCCCCCGAGCACGACGATGTCCACCTCGGGCGCGTCCTGCAGCGCGCGCACCACCGGCAGCGAGGCGGTGACCACCGTCACCTGCTTGTCACGCAGGTGATCGCACATCGCGAAGACGGTCGTGCCGATGTCGAGCGCGATGACGTCCCCGTCGTTGACTAGGGATGCGGCCAGGCGTCCGATGGCCCGCTTGGCGCCCGCCTCCTGCTCGGCGACCACGGCGAAGGCGTCCCGGTCAGCCTCGGGCCGGATGGGCACGCTGCTGTGCGGGTCGCAGGCCCCGCCGCGCACCCGGCGGACGAGGCCGCGCCCGGCCAGGGAGTCCAGGTCTCGCCGGATGGTCGCCTCGGAGACCTCTAGGCGCCGGGCCAGGTCGGGCACCGAGACGGAACCCTCGGTGCGCACGAGTTCTCTCAGGCGGCGTTGCCGGACATCGGTGAGCATGCCCCCACGATAGCCCAAACCAAGCATATTCACGCAATATCTAACAACTTCATAAAGTTACTGACATTTCCGATCATCCGTGACAGACTGATCCCGAAAGACCAAGTGACGACGTACTTCGTGTGTAGGAGGAACCAATGACGATGCCCCTCATCCGACAGTCGCTGACGCGCCGCATGCTCCTCCTCGGTGCTGCTGGCAGCGCCGTCGCGCTCAGCGCCTGCGCACCGGGGTCGAACACGCCCGCCACCCAGGCCCCGGCCCCCGCCGGTTCGGTCGGCACCGATATCGGCAAGCTGGGCCAGATCACCCTCAAGGTCTGGGACCAGGAGGTACGCGGCGGACAGAAACAGCAACTGGACGAACTGACGGCCGCCTTCCAGGCCAAATACCCCAATGTCAAGGTCGAGCGGACGAGCCGCTCCTTCGACGACCTCAAGAAGACCGTGGCGCTGGCGCTCAGCGGCGCCGACGTGCCAGACGTGGTGCAGGTCAACAACGCCCGCGGCGACATGGGCGAGTTCGTCAAGGCCGGCCAGCTGCTCGACCTGGGCGCCTACGCCGCCGCCTACGGCTGGGAGTCGCGCTTCCCCGCGTCCGTGCTGTCGAAGATGCGCTACTCGCCAGACGGCAAGACCTTCGGCGAGGGCAGCCTGTACGGCCTGCCGCAGACCGGCGAGATCGTCGGCGTCTTCTACTCCAAGAAACGGCTGGCCCAGATCGGCGGCGCGGTGCCCACGACGTGGGACGAATACCTGACGCTGCTCGACAAGGCCAAAGACGCGGGCTTGCAGCCCATGGTGCTGGGCAACCTGCAGAAGTGGCCCGCCCTGCACGTGTTCGGCCCGCTCCAGGCCCACTTCGTCGACCCGGAGGCCATCGTGAAGCTCGGTATGGGCAACGCCGGGGCGTCCTGGACCGACGAGGCGAACACCAAGGTCATGGAGACCTTCAAGGCGTGGGCCGACAAGAAGTACTTCGGGGACTCCCCCAACGGCCTCGACTACGACCCGGCCTGGACCGAGTTCACCAAGGGCACCGGGGTCTTCCTGCCCGGCGGCTCGTGGCTCGCCCCCGACATGGAGAAGTCCATGGGCGAAGACCTGGGCTTCTTCGCCCCGCCGCCCGCGGTGAACGGCAAGCTCGCCACGACCGGCGGCACCGGGATTCCGTTCTCGGTGCCCGCGAAGGCGAAGAACCCCGACGCCGCCGCGGCCTATATCGAGTTCATCACCAGCGCCGAGGCCATGACCACCATCGCCAAGAACGAGGCGATGCCGGTGCTGCGGACGAAGGAGCTGGCCCCGGCATCGGGTGTCAACAAGGACATCTACGAGGCCTTCGACAAGGTGTCGCGGGAGGGGATGCTGCTGCCCTACCTCGACTACGCCACGGCGTCCTTCGCTGACACCGCGGGCAACGGCCTGCAGGAGCTGATCGGCGGCCAGAAGTCCGCGGCCGAGGTGCTGGCCAGCTTCCAGGACGACTACGCCAAGGCGACCGGGTGAGCGCACGCCCGGCCACGGGCGCTGCCCCAGCGTCCACCTGTCATGCCGGACGGCCCTCGGCGGTCGTCCGGCACCCGGTCGTGCCCTACCTGTACCTCGCCCCGGCGCTGGCGCTGTACGGGGCTTTCCTGCTGTTCCCGCTGTTTCGGGCGGGCCAGTTCTCGCTGTACGAGTGGTCGGGCTTCGGCCCGGCCACCTTCGTGGGGTTCGGCAACTACGCCGACCTGCTGGGCGACCACGCCTTCGCCGAGGCCATCTGGCACGCCCTGATCCTCATCCTCTTCTATGCTGTCGCGCCGCTGCTGGTCGGCCTGGTGCTGGCCGCCGTCCTGCGCCGCGGTCAGGTGCGGGGCCTCGGATTCTTCCGCACCGTGATCTTCCTGCCGCAGGTGATCGCGCTGGTCGTGGTCGCTGTGGCCTGGCACCAGATCTACTCCCCGAACGGCACCCTCAACTCGGGGCTGCGCGCCATCGGCCTCGGCTGGCTGGCCCGCGGCTGGCTGGGCGAGCCGGGGCTGGCCCTGCCCGCGGTCGGGGTTATCGGGTTCTGGCTGGAGATCGGGCTGGTGATGCTGTTGCTGCTGGCCGGGATGGGCAGGATCCCGAACGACCTGTACGAGGCGGCGCGGCTGGACGGGGCTGGCCCGGTCCGGGAGTTCTTCGCCATCACGCTGCCCGCGGTGCGGGCCGAGATCGTGACCTGCCTCGTCCTGACGATCATCGCCGCCCTCAAAACCTTCGACCTGGTCTACCTCACGACGGCGGGCGGCCCCGGCACCGCGACCACCGTCCCCAGCTACGAGGTCTACCGGCGGGCCTTCCAGCTGAAGTCGGTTGGCTCGTCCGCGGCCGTCGCGATCGTGCTGACCCTGCTGATCTTCGCGATCAACCTCGCGGTGACGCTGCTCGGCGAGCGGGAACCGAGGCGGCGATGAGGGTCTCAGCGGCCGAGCGGGCATTGAACTATGTCATCCTGGTGGCCTTCGCGCTGTTCGCGCTGGGGCCGATCGCGGCGATCGGGGCGGCGGCCTTCGGCCCGCAGATCGGCCGCCCGGACGGGTTCTACCCCGGCAACCTCGCCGATGCCTGGCGGATCGGCGGGTTCGGACCGGCCCTGGCCACCTCGGCGCTGGTCGCACTCATCGTGGTCTCGGTCGCGCTGGTGGCGTCCATCCTGGCCGGGTACGCCTTCGCGACGATGCGCTTCCGCGGCTCCTCGGCGCTGTTCTACCTGTTCCTGCTCGGGTTGATGGTGCCAGCCGAGGCCATCGTGATCCCGCTGTTCTTCGACCTGCGCGAGGTCGGGCTGATCGACACCCTGCCCGCGGTCGCCCTCCCACAGATCGCCCAGTCCATCGCCTTCGGCACCTTCTGGATGAGGGCGCAGTTCCGGGCCCTACCAGCGAACCTGATCGAGGCCGCGGCGATCGACGGCGCTGGCGGAATGGCGGCCCTGACCCGGGTGGCGGCTCCGGCGTCGGTGCCCTCCATCGCGACGGTGACGGTGCTGCTGTTCATGTGGACGTGGAACGAGTTCCTGATCCCCCTGGTCATGAGCCCCAGCGGAGCGGTCAGCACCGCACCCCTCGGACTGGCTCTCTTCAAGGGCCAATACACCGCTGACAGCGCGCTGCTGTCGAGCGCGGGGGTCATCATCGCGCTGCCTATCGTCGCCATCTTCATCCTTCTTCAGCGCTATTTCATCTCCGGAATCCTTGAGGGGGCCGCAAAGGAATGAACACCACCGACCATCCCGACGAGCACATCGACGACGAGGCCTGCCCGACCTGCTGGGCCTGGGACCCGCTGGCGGCGAGCCGCACGGACGCCGACCCGCCGCTGGACGTGCTGCTGTGCGGCACCGTGTTCTTCGACCTGATCTTCACCGGGTTGTCCCACCTGCCGGGCCCGGGCGAGGAGATCTGGAGCAAGGGCATGGGGTCGTGCCCCGGCGGCATCGCCAACCTCGCCACCGCGGCCGCGCGGCTGGGCCTGAGGACCGGCCTGGTCGCGGGCTTCGGCGACGACGCCTACGCCGACTGGATGTGGGACACCCTGTCCGGGCAGGAACGCATCGACCTGTCGGCGTCCCCGAGGTTCAAGGACTTTCATTCGGCCATCACGGTGTCGATGGCCTACGGAGACGACCGGGGCATGGTGACCCACGGCCACCCGCTGCCAGAGCCCATCGACACCTACGTGGCGAAGGCTCCCGCGGCCCGGGCCGCGGTCGTCGACCTGTCCTGCAACCCGACCTGGGTGTCGGCCCTTCGGGATCGCGACACTCTGATCTTCGCCGACGTCGGCTTCGACGAGACCGAACGCTGGGACCTCGAGACCCTGGCCCCGCTCGCCCACTGCCACGCCTTCAGCCCCAACGCGGTCGAGGCGATGAACTACACCCGCACCTCGACCCCGTCAGAGGCGGTGCGCAAACTCGCCGAGCTGGTGCCGCTGGCCATCGTGACCGACGGGGTCCGCGGCAGCTACGCCATCGACCAGACCACCGGGGAGGAGAGCTACTGCCCGGCGGTCGGCGTCCACGCGATCGACCCGACCGGAGCCGGGGATGTGTTCGCCGCGGCGATGGTGCTGGGGACGCTGGCGTCCTGGCCGCTGGACCAGCGGCTGCGGTTCGCGTCCCTGTGCTCGGCCCTGGCGGTGCAGCAGTTCGGCGGGTCCCTGGCCGCCCCCGGGTGGGGAGACATCTCCGACTGGTGGCGCTGCCTGCGCCGCCGCGCCGAGGCGGGCGACCTGCGGGCCGACTTCGAGCGGCGCGACTACGCCTTCCTCAGCTCCATCGTGCCGACCCACCGGGTGCAGGGGGTCCGCCGGGCGCAGGGAACCTTCGCTCTGGCCTCCGACGCCGGGCACCACTGAGCCGCACCCGGCACCAG
>JAUMYR010000146.1 GCA_030528545.1 Propionibacteriaceae bacterium | reverse complement strand
TCAGCGCCAGGTTTGCCGATCTGAAGAGCGGACTGCTCGCACCCATCCGGCGGGGTCCCCGCACGGTGTTGTGGACCGAGGAGTTCAAGATGGGCCTCGGCAACATTTTGTACCTGTGGCTGTGGGCCTTCTCCCGGCGCCGCGCGGGCGAGGACGCCGTGGTGAGGGACACCCCACATGTGCGCCCGTGGGCCGACCGGTTTCCCGGCATCGCTGGCGACCTCATGGTCAGCACCGGCGAGATCCGTTTCCGGGATCGCCGCGTGCGGACGAGTAACCAACGCTTCGGTTCCGACTTCACCGAGGAGGAGCTGGACGCCTTCGCCAGCGCTCTCCTGGCCCGTGAACCCTTGGCCTCGGTCCTTCCCGCCCACCTCAGCGATCCCTCCAGCGTCGTCGTCAACATCCGCCGCGGCGACTACTTCAACGACTACCGGTTCCGGGGCAAGTACAGTTTCGACCAGATCGCCTATCTTGAGGCGGCGCTCGCCGGGACGCAGCAGCAGGGCGAAATCGGCCAGCTCGTCATCGTGAGCGACGACATCCCCTGGTGCCAGGCCCGCCTCAGCTGGCTCTCCCGCTCCGGTGAGGTGAGCTACTTCACCGGCTCCGATCCGTTGGGGCACTTCGCGACACTGATCGGGGCCAGACGCCTCGTCTTGACCAACTCGACCTTCTCCTACTGGGGCGCCTACCTCAGCGCGGCCCACCACCGCGACAACCACCACCTGATCTGGGCGCCCCGCTTCCATGCCCGCCACATCGACCAGGGACGCGCCTATCAGCTCGACCCGCGGTGGAGCATCGTCGAGGACATCCCCGGCGGGTGGGATTCCTGACCGGAAGCTCGCCGCACCGTCCCCGATCGCTTAGCCGCTGTCGTCCGATGGCGTGTTCGGGTGAGGTTCCACCTCGGGTATCTCACCTGATGGGTCCCAGCTTCCCCAGGATCCGGGACGCACCCGGACTATGGGACCACGAACGTGATAGTTCAGCCGGGCCTCGGAGAGTCCGCGCTGGAGGTTGTCCCAGATCTGTCGATACTCGCTGTCCCCGATCCGCGCACCAGCCCTCCAGTGGGTCGCCACCGTTTCGGGTCCCCCAGCCAGCTCTACCGCCTGCGCCCCGAGGGTGACCTTCCGCGCGACCTGCTCGGCGCTGCGGTAGGCGGCGTGGGCGATCCTCAGCCCCTCCCGGATCGTCCCCACCCTGGCCGCGCCGTGGTTTCCCATGGCGATGACGGCATAGGGGTGCGCCCTGACCGCGACCTTGCCGGGAAGGGATGCCGAGGAGTCCATGAGGAACTCCGTCGCTGGCCCGCCCAGCCCGAGACCGCTCGGCACCATGTTGTGCAGCGCGGCCTTCACCATCGCCACCTCGGGGAAGTTCTCGGCCTCACGGGTGAGCCACTCCTTGAGCGACGCCCCGGGAGCGAACCACCACTCGTCGGCGTCGAAGGGGATCACCCAGTCCGCGCCCGCCCGCGCGGCCAGCTGCGCCAGCCGGGTCATCTTCTGGGACTGGTAGTAGGCGGGCTCGGCGTCGCGCGCCAGATGCAGCCGCGGGTACTCCGCGGCGAGGTCGCGCAGGATCTCCGGGGTGGCGTCGGTGGAGTTGTTGTCCGCGACCACGACGTGGTCCACGCCCTGGCCGAACAGGTGGGCGATGGTGAGCCCGATGATGTCCTGCTCGTTGCGCACCATCGTGACCGCCCACACCGAACCCGGCCGCCTGCGCGCCCGCGGCAGCGGGGAGGCCATCACGAGCTGGGCGTTGACCAGGCGTTGCCGCCGCCGGTCCGTCCTGTCCCGGTACAGTTTGGCCCACCACAGGCGTTGCCTCAGTTCGGCTAGAGCCTTCTCCCCGATCCCCACGTCGACCTCGTTCCCCCGGTTCCGAGTACCCGCAGCGCGGCTACGCCTGCGACCCTAAAGCACCGGGGGTGCAGGGAGGCACCGCGGCGCGACTAGGTGGCCCGCCGATCCGTGAGACTAGACCCGGCAGCACTCGCCGCCATCACCAGACCCAGGGAGTCAGCATGCGCATCAGCGTCGTCATCCCCCACTACGGGGACCCCGAAACGACCATGCCGCTGGTCCGGGCGCTGCTGCCCCAGCGTCCGCATCAGCTCATCGTCAGCGACGACTGTTCCCCGGTGCCATTCCCGCAGACCGAGGGGGTTCAGGTCATCCGACGGGAACGCAACGGCGGTTTCGGTTCGGCGGTCAACACTGGCGCGGCCGCCGCGACTGGGGACTGGCTGCTCGTCCTCAACTCCGATCTGGAAGTCAGCCCGAGTTTCCTCACCGATCTGGTGGAGGCGGCCACCCCGTGGATGCCTGCGGTGATCGGCCCCAGGGTCCTCGACCCCGATGGCAGGCCCGCCTTCACCGCAAGACGGTTCCCAGCGGTCTCCCACCAGGTCATAGAGTGGCTCACCCCGCTGGCTCGGTTCCGGGACACCCGGTGGTGGCACCGCGGCGTCGGCCATGAACCGGTGAGGGATGCGCCGATGCCGACCGACTGGCTGGTCGGTGCCGCGCTGCTGCTGCCGCTGGACTGTTTCCGCGAGGTGGGGGGCTTCGACGAGGGCTATTTCATGAACGTCGAGGAGGTCGACCTGCAGCGCCGCCTGGCCAGGCTCGGCGTGCCCCGGGTCTGGCTTCCGCAGCCGCGCGTCGTCCACGAGGGGGGAGGGTCTTCGGACCCGGAGCGCCAACGGGAATGGCTGATGAGCTCCCGCCTCCGCTACGTCGGTATCTGGGGCGGGAGGCGCCGCCTCCAGGCCGCGCTCACCGCGGCGGCCGCGGCGAACCTGCTCTGGAACACCGTCCGCGCGGGCCTTGGACGCCAGGTCGCGCCGATCCGCACCGCCCGGCAGGAGCTCGGCCTGATCTGGCGGGCTGGTCGCACGCCCGGCGCGTGACAGCGACCCACCGAATCGGTAGGTTCGTGTTGGGAACACACCGGACCCGGTCGGCCGAACCCCCTCGGCCCCTACCAGCGTTCCCTCTCCATCCCATATAACTTTCGTCAGAACGGAGCCGCGAGTTGAGCCGCGTCCTGCTTGTCTCCCCGCAGTTCCACGGGTACTGGCGCTCAATCGCCGGGGCGATCGCCCGTCGCGGGTACGACGTGTCGACCCTGCGCTACGACTCCTTCACCCCGGTGGGCAAGGTGGCGCGCAAGGCCGCCCTCGAACTGCCCCGCCGCTTCGGTGTCCCCACCGAAGGCCTTGAGACCAACCAGCTCACCCGCCGGGCCGTCCGCGCTGTCCGAGAGGCTTCCCCCGATGTGGTGGTCGTCATCAAAGGTGACCTGCTCGGCCCCGATTTCCTTGAGGCGATCAGCGTGCGCCGCAGCGTCCTGTGGCTCTACGACGAGGTGCGCCGCACCCGGCACACCCCCGAGTCCCTCCGGGCCTACGACGCGATCGCTTCCTACAGTCCGCTGGATGTGGCTCAGCTCTCGGCGACGGGACATGTCACGGCGTTCCTGCCCAACGCTTTCGATCCTTCGCTCACCCCGGCACCGAGGCCGGGCAATGAGCTGGTGTTCATCGGGGCCCGCTACCCCAATCGGGTCGAACTGTTGGGGGCGCTCGCCGCGGCGGGCGTCCCGGTGCGGGCTTATGGGCGTGACTGGTCAACCCACCCCGTGGACCGGCTGCGTTCGTTGCAGTGGGCGCGTCCCGGCCTGCCAGCCGGGCGCGATGTGACGCTCACAGACGGCTACGCGCTGATGGCTGGGGCACCGGCGACCCTCAACAGCCACAGCGACCAGGACGGGTTCACCATGAGAACCTTCGAGGCGTGCGGGGTGGGCGCGGTGCAGCTCATCGACCGCCGCGACCTGCAGGGCCTCTACGAGGATGACCGCGAGGTACTCTGCTTCGACGACACCGACGAGTTGATCGACCTAGCTATGAGGTGTTTTCGGGACCCTGGCTGGACCGAGAAGATCCGCGTCCGGGCGCGCGAGCGCACGCTGGACGAGCACACCTTCGACCATCGGATACGAATATTGGAGCGGCTGTGGCACTGAGGTTCACCTCGCTGGACGAGTGGCGCCGCTGGCAGTCGCGCCAGCACTTGGCCCGACGGGTCCGACACGCCTTGGCCCCGAAGCCGCGGGCCCCCGCAGCCTGGCTCTGGCGAGATGGGGAGGGCGAGCCCGAGCTGGTGGTCATCATCGAGAGCGGCGGGTCCACCCCGGCGCAGGCGCTAGGCGCGGTGTTGCCGTACCTCAGTGCCGGTTTCGCGGTGCTCGCCCCGGCCGGGTACGCTCTCGGCCTGCCGCTGCGGAGCGAGGTCGCCCCCGACAGCCTGCCCCGCGACCTCGGCGGTGTCCGCATGGTGCTGAGCCTGGGCGCCCACCTGCCGCTCGCGGCCGCAGCCGCGCCACAGCTGCCGGGCGCCCGGCAGGTCGTGGTGCAACACGGCCTGCTGACTCCGCTCGCACCGCCACTGCCGCAAGACGCGACGCTCCTGGCCTGGTCCAGTGCCGACGCGGAGTTCTACACCGCCGGTCGGGAGGACACCTGCGCGCATGTGCTCGGTTCGCAGTTGCTGTGGGCGGCAGCACGTCACCCGACGCAGACCCACACCGGGCGCCCGCTCTACCTCGGCCAGTTGCATGGGGCCGAGCTTCCTCGCCCCGGCCTGACGAGAGCCGCCTTCTCCGCCTGCCGCGCCTCCGGGGCCGTGTACCGCCCGCACCCGGCGGAACGAGACAAGCTGTCCCGCTGGATCCACCAGGCCATGCGAGGGGCCGGCATCCCCGTGGCGGTCGGCGACACACCGCTGCGCGAGGCTGGGGTGCCGGTCATCGGCGTGTTCTCCACCGGGGTATTGGAAGCCGCCGCGGCCGGGCTACCCGCATTCGTGCACTACCCGCGGCCGCCGCGCTGGCTGGGCCAGTTCTGGGAACGCTACGGCATGCGGCGCTGGGGCGACGAGCCGACTCCCGCACCGGTAACGCCGGAGGCCGAACCGGCGCGGGCGATTGCGTCGTGGGTGTCGGCCCAGCTCAACCGAGACTTTCTCGCCTAGGCTGGTGGGCGTGAACATCGTGGCGATCATCCCAGCCAGGGGAGGCTCGAAGGGCATCCCCCGCAAGAATCTCAAGCCGATCGCGGGACGCCCGCTGATCGAATGGACGATCGGTCAGGCCCTAGCCGTGCCCGGCCTGCGGGTCATCGTCTCCACCGAGGACGCCGAGATCGCTGCCACCTCCGCTGCCGCCGGGGCCGAGGTGATACACCGTCCCGCCGAATTGGCCCAGGACACCACGGCGACCGAGCCCGTCGTGGAACATGCGATTGCCGAGCTAAGCGCCCGCGGTGAGCGTCCCGACGCGGTGATGCTGTTGCAGGCTACCTCGCCGGTCCGGTTACCGGGCACCCTGGACCGCGCGATCGGCGAGTTCGCCTCCTCGGGTGCCGACTCAACCGTCGGGGTGGTCACCCAGGCCCCATTCCTGTGGCGCTGGAGGTTCCCAGCCCGGGCCGATTACGATTACACCCGCAGGCCCAGGCGCCAGGATCTCTCCGCATCCGAGTTCCGTTACCGCGAGACCGGTTCGGTCTATCTCACCAAGACCGGGATCTATGAACGGGAACACAACCGGCTGGGCGGGCGAATCGGGCTTTTCGTGATGGCCGACATCGAAGGATCCGACATCGACACCCTTGCTGACTGGGATCTCGCCGAGGCCCGTCTGCGGAGTCTGTATGACACCTGAAAGGCTAACCCGATGCGCAGCCGAGGTGGTCTCCCCGCGTGGCACAATTTGCAACCGGGAGGGGTTTTGAATATCAACAGAATCATCATGGACTTCGTGGTCTTCGAAGAAGACTCGGTATTGTCCGCGCTGAACAAAATCAGTGCGAACAAGCACGGAATCGTGTTCTGCGTCGACGAGCACGGAGTGCTCACCGGTTCGATCTCCGACGGCGATTTCCGGCGCTGGGTGCTGCGCGGCCACCCGGTCGATCTGGACCGGCCGTGTGCCGAGGTCGCTAACCCCTCTCCGCGCACCGCACCCGAAGGCATCGCCGCCACGGATCTCGCCGCGCTGTTCACGCAGGCTGTCCGGGTGTTGCCGCTGGTCACTGAGCGCGGGCATATCGTCGCGATCGCGACGCGCGAGGAGCGCGCCCTGAGGCTGGGGCGCCACCTAGTCGGGCCAGGCCAGCCGTGCGTCCTGATCGCCGAGATCGGTATCAACCACAACGGCTCGGTCGACCTAGCCCGCCACCTAGTCGACCTCGCCGCCGACGCTGGCGCTGATCTCGTCAAGTTCCAGTTGCGCGACCTCGAAACTCTGTACCGTAACGGTCCGGCGAACCTGGCCGCGGGGGAAGACCTCGGACCGCAGTACACCCTCGACCTGCTCAGCCGGTTCTCGCTCGGTCCCGGCGAGCTGTTCGACGTGTTCGACCATTGCGCCCGCCGCGACATCGACGTCATCTGCACCCCGTGGGACG
>JAUMYR010000145.1:5309-6543 GCA_030528545.1 Propionibacteriaceae bacterium | reverse complement strand
CGCCACAGGTCGAGGTAGCGGTGCACGAAGACCTGCTGCGACGGCTCGGTGCCCCATTCCTCGTGGGCCGCGGCATAGACCTCGTCGCGGTATCCGAGCCCGTCGACGAAACCGGCGTCGAGGGCCTGCTGGGCGGTGAGCGGGGAAGAGTTGACCGCGTCCCAGACCTCGTGGGTGCCGAGCCTGCGGCTAGCGGCGATCGCCTCGACCGCGGAGTCCATCAGGGACTGCCCGATCCTGTGCATCATCTCGCGGTTGGCGTCGCTGACCTCGTCGGCGGCGAACCGGTCAGCGGCGGTCTTGTATTCGTGCCGCTGGCCGAGCTGGGCCTGAATGCCTAGTTTGGCCAAGGTTGACTTGAGCAGCGTGATGTCGAGGTGGAGGCCGCCGATCGATAGCGTCCCCGAGGGCTGCATCCACACCGTGGACGCGGCGGCGGCCAGCCGGTAGCCGAACACCGCGGAGCCGAACTCTCCGAAGGTGGCGGAAAAGGAGATGGTCGGCTTGTGCCGCCCAAAATCGGCGATGAGCTGGGCGAGTTCATCGGCCTCGGCCGGGGCGATCGGTGCCGCGCCGAGCGTGACGATGAGGCCCTTCACCCGCTCGTCGGAGGCCGCCCGGCGCAGGTTGTCGCGGATCGCCTGCATCGTTGGGGTATTCATCGCCTTCAGCGCCGAGATCGGGTTGTCGGCGGGAGAGGCCAGCACTCCGCGAGAAAGGTCCAGCTCAAGGACGATGGGCGTCGAGCGCCGCGGGCACAGATTCTTCAGCAACGTCGCGAGATCCATGTCTCAACTCTATGCGGCCCCGGGCACGCTCCAGAAGCCAACCAGGAGAGATCGGACGCAGCCTGCGCCGGTGGCGCTCGTGGAGGAGCAGATAGGCTCCGGCGAGCAGACAGGTCAGCCCCGTAGCGATGGAGCCGACCAGCAGCGTCCAGCGGGCGCCCCAGGCGTCGCCGACCCAGCCGACCAGCGGGGCACCGATCGGGGTGCCGCCCAAGAAGATCGCCATGTAGACGGCCATGACGCGCCCGCGGTACTCCGGCTCCGTCGACAACTGCACCATAGAGTTGGCCGACGGCAGCACCGTCATAGCGCTCAGCCCGACCGGCACCAGCAGCACGGCGTAGACCGGATAGCTCGGAGAGAAGGCCAACACAGTGGTGAACACGCTGAATCCCGCGAGCGAGCCCAGCAGCACCCTCAGCCTCGGCTTGGTGCGCCGCGCCGCG
>JAUMYR010000145.1:0-5209 GCA_030528545.1 Propionibacteriaceae bacterium | reverse complement strand
TTCGGGCGGGACCATCTCGGAGACGAAAGCCTGACGAGAGGGGTTGTCGAAAGCCAAGATGGTGCCGAGCAAGGCAGCGAGGATGAAGACCTGCCACAGCCGCACGGCTCCGGTCACGATGAGGACGAACAGCGCGACCGCGGTCAAGGCCGCTGCGCTCTGGGTCACCAGCAGCACCTTGCGCTTATCGAACCGGTCGGCGAAAGCCCCGGCCAGAGGCGCGAACAGGGCCACCGGCACGAACTGGAGCCCCGCCACCAGCCCGAGCGCTGAGGCCGAACCGGCGGTGAGTTCCGTGAGCACCAGCCAGTCCTGGGCGACCATCGCCATCCAACCCCCGACGTTGCTCACCAGCGCACCGAGGGCGAACAGCCGGTAGTTGCGAACCCGAAGACTCGCGAACAGCGGTTGCCGGTCGGCGCTCATGACTTGGCCACCTCCGTCAGCAACGGGACCAGGTCACGCAACCGCTCTAGGGACTCGGCATCCAGGCCTTCCAGCAATCTGACCATCCAGCAGTCCCGGTCGGCGATCGCGCGGCTCACGGCCTCCTGGCCGGAAGCGGTCAGCGCGACGACAACCCTCCTGCCGTCGTCTGGGCTTTGGCGTTTGGCGACCAGCCCCTGCTCGGTCAGGCCGTTGATGGTCCGGGTCATGGACGGGGCGCTCACCCGCTCGGCGCAGGCCAGTTCACCGACGGTGCGGGCGCCCGAACGCAAATGGCTGAGCACGCTCGCCTGGTGCGGAGCGAGTGAGCGCGTCCCCTCGAAACGCACGCGACGGCCGATGACCTGGCAGGCCAGCCTCAGGTCATTGGCCAGTTGCAGCAGCTCGGGATCAGACATTTCATTACCTCAGCTAATTATTTTAGCTCGCTCCCTCCCCTCCACCCCCGGCGGCTCAGAAATTGTGATGACCGGGTTCGCCTTCGCCGCTAGGCTTCCGGCCATGTGTGAAGCTAACCGCCGCCTCTGTCTGAACCGCCCGGCACGTTCGACGCTAAAGGCCCTCGCCTTGGCCGGGCTCACCCTCATCGACCCGGCCAAGCTCACCGGATGGCGGCGGGGCGCCTATACCCTCGCTCTCGGCACCATGGCTGGATGGGCCCTGTGGGACGAGCTCGGCCGGGAGGTTCCCGACTACGCGGCGCTCGGCCTCGACCAGACCCCGGCCAGGGCGGGCCTCGCGACCGGCGCTGCGGGCATCGCCGTGGCGCTGACACCGCTGGGCATAGCCGCCGACGTCAAGCTGACCTCGGCCCTGCGCAGGCTGCGCCTGCCCGCTCCCCGGGTCTGGCTGGCGGCGCTGACCTTCGCCGCCAGCCAGCTGTGCGACCGCGTCCCGGTCCCCGGTCCTGGCCTGGCCCAGGAGGAGGAACTGCCGATCCTGCCGCTCGACGAACGCATCCACGATATCGCCGGGAAGATCCTGTCGGCGACCGAGGACTGGGGCGCGCCCGAACTGCGTGCCCAACTGGAGACGGCCAGTCAGATCGGCCCGTCCGAGCCCTTCGGGGTCGGGCTGACCCCGGCAGAGGATGCCCCGCTGAGCGCGGCCGACTACTACCTCTTCCCCTTCGTCGGACGCTACGACGCGAGCGGCACCACCGTCGAGATCACGCTACACGTCTCCTCCGGGCGCCTGGCCTGGATCGTCCAGGAGGTCCCCGAGGGCGCGGAGACCCAGCTGGCGGGATGGCCGGACCCGAGCCGGGTCGAGGTCCTCGCCTACACCCACCCGGAGTGATCCCGGCCCCTGCCGCACCCGGCGGGGCTAGCGGGACAGAAAGCGGGCCACACCCAGAGAGGATGTGGCCCGCTCGCTGTGATGGATTAGCCGGTCAGGCCAGCACCGCCTCGGCGGCCTCGACCACCCGTTCCACCGTGAAGCCGAACTCCTCGAAACACTTGGCGGCGGCGGCGGAAGCGCCGAAGTGTTCGATCGAGATGCTCGCGCCGCGAGCCCCGACATATTTCGCCCAGCCCATCGCGATGCCCGCCTCGATGCTGACCCGCGCCGTGACCGCCGGGGGCAGCACCGATTCGCGGTACTCCTCCGGTTGTTCGTCGAACCATTCCTGACATGGCATGGAAACCACCCGGGTCGCCACGCCCTTGGCCTCCATGACCTCCTGCGCACCGAGAGCCAGCTGTACCTCCG
Source organism: Propionibacteriaceae bacterium (assembly GCA_030528545.1). The sequence continues at coordinate 3,049 of JAUMYR010000145.1, read as the reverse complement.
AGCCAGTGGCGATCAGGATCAGCTGAGGTTCGGCGCTCGCCTCGCTCAGCACATAGGCTCCGTTGGCGACACCCTCGGCAGAGGCATACTTCTCGCCCCGGGGCAGAGTCGGCAGGTCCTGGCGGCTGAGCACGATCGCCGACGGCCCGTCGACCCGGCGCAGCATCTCACCCCAGGCGACCGAGGTCTCGTTGGCGTCCGCGGGACGGACGACACTGAGCCCAGGGATGGCCCTGACCGCGGCCAGGTGCTCGATCGGCTGGTGGGTCGGGCCGTCCTCGCCGACGCCGACCGAATCGTGTGTCCACACGAACAGGCTCGGCACGCCCATGAGAGCGGCCAGGCGCACGGCCGGACGCATGTAGTCGGAGAACACGAAGAAGGTGCCGCCATAGGCGCGCGTCAGGCCCGACAAGACGATGCCGTTGACGATGCCGCCCATCGCGTGTTCCCGGATGCCGAAGTGCAGCGTCCGGCCGAACGGGTTGCCCGCGAACTCCGCACTGGAGCGGTCTTCCGGCAGGAAGCTCGGCTCGCCCTTCATCGTGGTGTTATTCGACCCGGCGAGATCGGCCGACCCACCCCACAGCTCCGGCAACTGGCTAGCCAGCGCGTTCAGCACCTCACCCGAGGCGGAGCGAGTCGACTTCTTACCCTCGGGGAACACCGGCAGCGACAGCGTCTGGGGCAGTTTGCGGGCACGGACCCGGTCGAACAGCTCCGCGCGCTCGGGGTTGGCGGCGCGCCAGGCCTGGTAGCGCTCGTCCCAGGCCGCCCGGGCCGAACGGCCCCGCTCAGCAGCGTTGGCGCGAGCGTGATCGACGACCTCGGAGGAGATCGCGAAGGGCTCGTCGACGAAACCGAGGCGCTCCTTCAGCGCACTGATCTCGGCGGCACCGAGCTTAGCTCCATGCACCTGATGGCTACCGGCCAGGTTCGGCAGCGGCCAGCCGATCACCGTGGTCAACCGGATGTAACTCGGTTTGTCGGTGACCTTCTTGGCTTCCTCGATGGCCGCCCACAGCGCGTCGAGGTCCTCCCGGTACCCGGTACCACCCTGGGTCCAGTCCACGTGCTGGACGTGCCAGCCGTAGGACTCGTAACGGGCATCGACGTCCTCGTTGAACGCGATGCTGGTGTCTCCCTCGATCGTGATGCGGTTGTCGTCGTAGATCATGATGAGGTTGCCGAGGTTCTGCGTCCCCGCGAGCGAGGAGGCCTCGGAGGACACGCCCTCCTGCAGGCAGCCATCTCCAGCCACGACATACACATAGCGGTCGAAGATGGACTCACCCAGCGGGGTCTGCGGATCGAACAGGCCGTGTTCCTTCCGGGAGGCCATGGCCATACCGACCGCGTTGGAGATGCCAGCGCCGAGCGGACCCGTGGTGCATTCGACGAAGTCGGTGTGCCCGTACTCGGGGTGCCCCGGGGTCTTCGCCCCCCAGGTGCGCAGCGACTTGAGGTCGTCGAGTTCCAGGCCACACCCGGCCAGGAACAGCTGGGCGTACTGGGTCATGGAGGAATGCCCGATCGACAGGATGAAACGATCGCGCCCCACCCAGGCGGCGTCGTTCGGGTCGGTGTTCATCACCCGCTGGTACAGCAGGTAGGCCAGCGGTGCGAGAGAGATCGCGGTACCCGGGTGGCCGTTGCCCACTTTCTCGACCGCATCGGCGGCCAGGATACGGGCGGTATCGATGGCTCGGTCATCAAGTTCAGTCCAATTGGGAACTGTCACAGTCAATCGTCCTCTACGTCGAAGTTGCCCACCCAGCCTAATGCCGCCAGCCTCGATTCGGCATCCGGGGAGCCACTTCGATCAAGGATTCAGCCCGCTTCCGCCGTTTTCGGCACCTGGGGGCCCAGCGAAGGACTAGGCGGGATCCTCACCATCGGGGTCGGCTGGCCGCAGGAAGGCGGCCGCTCCGGCCGAGAGAAATGGCATGGACACGACCGTGGGCCGCTCCGCGGCAGCGGGGCTCCCGTCACCCTCGGGTGTTGGCTCACCAGGGGCGATGGGCCGAACCTCGTCGCCGATGGCGGCCCGCACGGCGGCCGCGATCCCGGTCGCCGAGGTCTGGAACTTCCGGGTCTCAGCCATGGCTCACCGGGGGCTGTGCCGACCAGGGGAAGACGATCCAGTCGTCGGTGCGTTTCCAGACATAGTCGGGCGAGACCACGGTGTTGGATTTAGCGTAGAGAACCGCGCTACGTACCTCGGCACCGAAGCCCCGCAACAGCTTGATGACCAGCGCCAGGGTGCGTCCCGAGTCGGCGACGTCATCGACGACCAGCAGCTTCTGGTCTCTGATCGAATCGGTGTCCAGGAGCGGGGCCAGCAGGATCGGGTCGGGCAGCGTCTGGGCCACATCGGTATAGAACTCGACGTTGATGGCGTCGGTGAGTTTCACACCGAGTGCATAGGTGAGCGCGCCCGCGGGGATCATGCCGCCTCGGGCGATCGCGATAATGATGTTCGGATGGAAACCCGAATCGACGACGGTCTGGGCCAGTTCCCGGGCGGCTGAGCCCAGCCCGTCCCAGGTCAGCACCTCCTTGTCGGTGTGATCGGTCGCGTCGGCGTGGTAAGCGGTCGTCATGGCGGCACTCTACCCAAGGATGCGCTGCACGATCACTACGTCGAGCCACCGGCCAAACTTGCGCCCCACCTCGGGCAGCCGGGCCACCTCACGGAAGCCGAGGCCCTGGTGGAACTCGATGCTGTCGACGTTGGCCGAGTCGATGAATCCGAGCATGGTGTGCACCTGCTGCCCGCGGGCGTGGTCGATGAGAGCCGACAGCAGCATCCGCCCTCCCCCAGCGCTGCGATGACCCTCGCGGATGTACAGCGAATGTTCCACGGTGTGGGCATATCCCGCCTTGTCCCTGAAGGAGTCGTATTCGGCGTAGCCAACCACCTGATCGTCGTCTAGGAGGACCAGTACCGGGTGGTCTCTGACCTCATGCAGCGCCAGCCAGGCCGCACGGTTCGCCACGCTCACCGGTTCGGTGTCATAGCTAGCCGTGGTCCCGACCCCCGCCTCGT
>JAUMYR010000144.1 GCA_030528545.1 Propionibacteriaceae bacterium | reverse complement strand
GCGAGCAGCCCCACGGTCGCGAGGCTCCCGGGCAGCGCCACCGCGAAAGCCGCCGCCATCGACGCCCGCGCTCCGCTGGTCACCGACCCGGCGAGGGCCCCGAGTTTCACGGGCAGGGCGCCAGGGGTGACGTTGGCGATGACGGTGTGGGCGGTGAAGGTCGGGTCGTCGAGCAGCCCGCGGCGGTGGACGACCTCCTTCTCGATCACGGGTATCAGAGCCGAACCGCCACCGAAACCGATTGTCCCCACCCGCAGCATTGAGCCGATCAGTTGGCTGAATTGCGAGGTCATAGATGCTCCGTCATGGCCGGTTCTCCGCTAATAAGTGGCTAGCGAAACCAGGATGGCCGAAGCTAAAGCCGATTCGCAACATCACAGTTTCACCTATTTATGTCGAACTATTGACGGAATAATTAGCGTTCCTTATGGTCATCGCATGAGCAGCGCCGCCAGACGCCGGGGACATCGCTATGAGTCCAGGGTCCTCCAGGTGCTGCGCGAGTCCGGGCCGATGACCCGCCGGGATCTCGGTGAACGGCTCGGGGTCAAGCGCGCCACGCTGTCCGAGGTCACCTCACGGCTGATCAAGGCGGGAGCGATACGCACCCTCTCATCTCACCGCGAACGCTCCCAGGGACGCGGGCGACCCGCCGAGTTGCTCTGCCTCGTCCCGCAGGCCGGTCAGTATCTCGGCCTCGACTTCGGGCATTCTCGGGTCAGCGCCGTCATCGTGAACGCCAGCCACGAGGTGATCGCCGACGGAGAGCGCCCCTACTCCGCGCGATGCGGACTGAATCACCGCCTACAGACCGCCTTCGACCTCGTCGACGAGCTCTCTTCCCGCACCGGGGCGACGCTGGTATCCCTCCACAGCATCGGGATCGGAGTGCCCGGCCCCTATACCGAGGTCCCGCTGGAACAGGCAGCCACCCCTAGGCGCGAAGTGCGTCCCTGGGGAGCCGGTGCGCAGTGGAAGCGCGAGGTGCTGGAACGGGTCGAGGCCAGATTCAACGCACCGGTCGTCGTCGACAACAACGTGCGCTTCGCCGGGCTGGCGGAATCCTGCTGGGACCGCAGCACCCCCAGCGACAACCTGGTCTTCCTCAAGCTCTCCGATGGTGTCGGCGGGGCGCTGGTCGTCGCCGAGCGTCTGGTCACCGGGGAGAATGGCTTCGGGGGCGAGCTGGGCCACGTCACGATAGACCCCGCCGGTGAAGCTTGCCGGTGTGGCAAGCGGGGTTGCCTGGAAACCATCGCCGCGATCTGGGCGATACTGCGGGCCGCCCGTGCCCGCGGCCTGGCCGTCGAATCCCTCACCGATCTGAGGACGCATCTCGACCGCGGAAATCCGGCGGCCGATGAAGTGGTCAAGGAGGTCGGCGACGCGATCGGGCGCGTCCTGGGCATCGTCTGCATCGTCCTCAACCCCGCCGAGATCGTTGTCGGCGGTGACGCGGCCGAGGCCCTGCCCGAGTTGTTGTTCTACGCCAGCGCGGCGATTCAGGCCGAGCTGCTCCCGGTCAACGAGACCCGTCCGAGCGTGCGACGCGCCCGGCTCGGCAGCAAGGCCGGGGCGCTGGGAGCGGTCGCCGCGCTTTTTCACATGTCCCCGGTAATCCAGGAGAGGAGTTGATATGGCTGAGGCATCCGCTACGGCGGCCCCTAGCCAAGGCGGCACGCACCACAGCGCCGCCGCATCCGCGGAGCGCGCGAGCCGACGCAAGATGCTATTGCTGAACGGCATCTCGGTCGCCGGTGGGTTGGGCCTGTGGTGGCTGTTATCGGTGTCAGGGTTCAGGCTGCCGACCCCGCCCGAGGTGGTGGCATCCGCGGTCTCCCTCGCCTCCGACGGGACGCTGGCCACAGACCTCGCGGCGTCCCTGGGACGCGTGCTCAGCGGTTTCGTGCTGGGCACGGCCCTGGCGATCCCCGTCGGTTTCCTCATGGGCTGGTATCCGCTGGCCCGCGGGATCATCGAACCCTGGGTGCAGTTCTTCCGCACGGTTCCGCCGCTAGCCATCATCCCCTTGGCGATCGTCATCCTGGGCATCGGCGAACAGCCCAAGGTGTTCGTGATCTTCCTGGCGGCCTTCCTGTCGTGCGTGATCTCGACCTTCCAGGGTGTGGTCAATGTCGACAAGACCCTCATCAACGCGGCCCGCGTTCTGGGAGCGAAGGACGGTCAGATCTTCGCCCGGGTAGTCGTGCCCGCCTCGACCCCATTCATCCTGGTCGGCATGAGGATCGGCCTCGGTTCGGCGTGGGCGACCGTGGTCGCGGCCGAGCTGATCGCGGCCCAGCAAGGCATCGGCTTCCGCATGCAGGCCGCCCAGACCTATTACGACCTGCCGACGATCTTCCTCGGGCTGATCTGCATCGGCGTCCTCGGTCTGGTGATGGACCGGATTCTGTTGTTCGCTGAGAAGAAACTCACTGGCTGGCAGGAGCGCCGATGACCACTCCCAAGATCTCTGTCCGCGAAGTATCTCGCGTGTTCTCTCTCGGCAAGGAGCAGTTCATCGCTCTCGACCGGGTGAGCCTCGACGTGGCCGACAACGAGTTCGTCACCGTCGTGGGGCCATCTGGATGCGGCAAGTCCACCCTGATGAACATCCTGGCCGGGCTGGACGCACCCACCTCCGGACAAGCCCTGGTCGACGACCGGGTGGTGGACGGCCCCAGCCCGGAGCGGGGCGTCATCTTCCAGCAGTACGCCCTCTTCCCCTGGCTGAGCGTGCGCCAGAATGTCGAGTTTGGTCTGAAGATGTCGGGGGTGGCTAAGGCGGAGCGGCGAGAGCGCGCGGAGCATTTCATCGAGATGGTCGGGCTGACCCAGTTCGCCGACGCGCTACCGAAGATGCTCTCGGGTGGCATGAAGCAGCGCTGTGCCATCGCTAGGGCATATGCGGTCAACCCGTCGATCCTGCTGATGGACGAGCCCTTCGGGGCCCTGGACGCCCTGACCAGGGTCAAATTGCAGGAACAGCTGCTCCAGACCTGGAGCAAAGAGAAGCGCACCGTGATGTTCATCACCCACGACGTGGACGAGGCCGTCATCCTCGCCAACCGCGTCATCGTTATGGCAGCGCGTCCGGGCCGGATTTTCGACATCGTTGATATCGACCTGCCCTACCCCCGCACCGAAGAGGTGCGGATGAGCCAGCGGTTCAGCGAGTTGCGTAACCACATCTGGCAATCGGTCTACCACCAGGACACCGATGTCGCCCCTGGGATGACCTCTAAGAAGTAAAACCGGAACCACAGCCAACAAGGAGAAACCATGCAAGGACAGATCACTCGCCGCGCCATCCTGGGCGGTCTCGCCGGGCTCGGCCTCACGGCGGGGCTCACCGCCTGCGGCCAAAGCGGTTCCAGCGGCGGGGCGAAGAAGGTCAGCATCGGCTACATCGGCGACTACAACGGCGCGGCGCTGTTCGCCATCGCCGCCGAGAAGAAGCTGTGGGACGCCCAGGGCCTGGCCCCCGACCTCAAGGTATTCAACAACGGCCCGCTGCAGATTCAGGCTCTCGGCACCGGTGACCTACAGTTCGGCTACATCGGCCCCGGCGCGATGTGGCTGCCCGCGTCCGGCAAGGCCCAGGTGTGTGCGATCAACTCCGTGGGCAATGCCGACCGGCTCATCGCCCAGGCTGGCATCTCTTCGGTGGCCGACCTCAAGGGCAAGAAGATCGGCATTCCCGAGGGCACCTCAGGTGACATGATCACCCAGCTGGCCCTGGAGAAGGCCGGGATGTCCTATGCGGATGTGGAAAAGGTCGTGATGGACCCGCCGACTATCGTGTCGGCCTTCTCGGCAAAGCAGATCGACGCGGCCGGTATCTGGTATCCGATGATCAGCAACATCAAACAGCAGGTGCCCGACCTGGTGGAGCTGGCCAAGAACGAGGATTTCAAGGACAAGATGGCCTTCGCCTCGGCCTTCGTCATGCAGCAGGGCCTCGGTGATAAGGACAAGGACCTGGTCATCAAGGTCTTGAAGGTGCTGCGCGCGGCCAATGACTTCCGCGCCAGCAACCCCGACGACGCGGTTCAGCTCACCGCGAAGATGCTGAAGCTGGACGCCGCCAAGGTGGCCGAGGACGCCAAGAATGTTACCCAGATGCCGTCCTCTGAGCTGGACAAGCTGACCACCGATGGCACGATCAGCACCTGGCTGGACAGCCTGGACAAGTTCTATATCGCTTCTGGCAAGCTCAAGCAGGCCGAGGCGGTGACCCCGAAGAAGTACTACACCGGTGATCTCTACCTTGAGGCCGGTAAGTGAACCAGCGCAACATCCTGTTCGTCCTGACCGATCAGCAGCGGGTTGATTCGGTCGGGGCGTATGGGAATCCCCATCACACCACGCCGGTGCTGGACGCCCTCGCGGCGTCCGGCACCCGCTTCGAGCGGTGGTATACCCCGACCGCGATCTGCACCCCGGCACGCACCAGCCTGTTGACGGGGCAGGCTCCCTTCCGGCACAAGGTGCTGGCCAATGCCGAGCGCAACGTGGGCTATATCGACGAGTTGCCCTCCGAGGCGTTCACCTTCTCGGGCGCGCTGCGCGAGTCCGGCTACAACTGTGGCCTGGTCGGCAAGTGGCATGTGGGAACCACCTCGACCTGTAATGACTATGGTTTCGATGGCGTCCCGATGCACGGCTGGCACAACCCGCTCGACCTGCCCGACTATCTGGACTATCTCGCCGAGCACGGCTACCCGCCGCCTTCTCATCACGACGAGATCCGCGGGACCTTGCCCAATGGCAGGCCGGGGAATCTGCTGGCCGCCCGGCTGGACCAGCCCGTCGAAGCGACCTTCGAGCACTATCTGGCGTCCCGGACCATCGAGTATCTGGAACGCTATGCCGAGGATTTCCGTTCCGGGGGGCGCCCGTTCTTCCTGGCCTTGCATTTCTATGGGCCTCACCTGCCCTATATCGTCCCGGACGCCTATTTCGACCTGGTCGACCCAGACCGTGTCGAATTGCCAAAGTCGGTCAACGAGACTTTCGCGAATAAACCCCCGGTGCAGCGCAACTATTCGGCGCTGTGGACTTTCGACACGCTGCCGATCGAGGTCAGCCGCAAGCTCTTCGCCGTGCATCAGGGCTATGTCGCCCTCATCGATGCCCAGATCGGACGGGTGCTGGAGGCCCTGGACCGGCTCGGCTTGAACGATTCCACAGCGGTGTTCTTCAGCTCCGATCATGGGGAGTTCACCGGCGCTCACCGGCTTCACGACAAGGGTCCGGCGATGTATGAGGATATCTACCGCACGGCGGGTATCGTCCGGGTCCCGGGCTCGCCCATGGGTCAGGTCAGAGACGAGTTCGTGACGCTGACAGATGCCACGGCGACGATCCTGGAGCTGGCCGGGCTGGACCCGGACCAGGCCGTCGATTCGCGGTCGCTGCTGCCCCTGATCTCCGGGGAACACCCAGAGTGGACCCCCGATGTGGTCTGCGAGTATCACGGCCACCACTTCCCCTACCCGCAGCGGATGTTGCGGACCGCCCGTTACAAGCTGGTGGTCAATCCCGAATCGGTCAACGAGCTGTACGACCTAGTGAGCGACCCCGATGAACTGCTGAACGTCTATGACCTGCCGGAATTGGCCGGGGTGCGACGCGACCTGTTGCGCCGGTTGTATCAGCAGTTGCGGGACCGGGGAGACAATTTCTACCACTGGATGACCTCGATGTATGACATCGGCGACATCGACTACGACCCCTCCATGCGGCTCAGGGCCGCAGCCTTGAGCCCAGAAAGAAAGGCACGATGAAGCGTCCCAATATCTGCCTCATCCTGACCGACGACCATGGCGCACACGCGATCAGCGCCTATGGGTCCCAGGTCAATACCACTCCCCGGATCGACGAGATCGCCGCCGCCGGCCGCCGGATTGACCGCTGCTATTGCGCCAACTCGCTGTGCACGCCGAGCCGGGCGACGATCCTGACCGGCACCCACAGCCACGTCAATGGGGTTTACACCCTAGAGACCCCGATCGATGCCAGCCAACCGACCTTCGTCAGCCTGCTGCGCGAGGCTGGATATCGCACCGCGATCGTCGGCAAGTGGCACATGGGCGAGGGTGAGGGCCACAACCCGGAGGGCTTCGACTACTGGGCAGTGCTGCGCGACCAGGGCGAGTATTTCGACCCGCAGATCCTCACCTCCTCGGGGGTGGAGATCACCCCGGGCTATGCCACCGACATCATCACCGACCTGTCTCTGAACTGGCTGGATTCCCTGGATGGCGAGGAGCCCTGGTGCCTGCTGATCCATCACAAGGCACCCCACCGTCCGTGGCTGCCGGACGAGAGGCATGCCGGGATGTATGCCGGGAAGATCCGCGTCCCCGACACCTTCTGGGACGACTATTCGACCCGTTCTGTGGCCGCCCACCGGGCGATGATGAGGATCGCCGACGACCTGACCCTGACCGACCTGAAGCAGCCGGTGCCCGAGGGGCTGGACTACCGGGAGCAGGCGCTGTGGAAGTACCAGCGCTACATGGAGGACTACCTGGCCTGCGTGGCCAGCGTGGACGACAACGTGGGCCGGGTGA
>JAUMYR010000143.1 GCA_030528545.1 Propionibacteriaceae bacterium | reverse complement strand
GGCGCCGGTGAGGTCGAGGGTGTTTTGGGGGATGTGGTGGCGGGTGGCGAGGGTGGTGATTACTTGGGTTTGTTTGACTGAGTCGATGCCGAGGTCGGCTTCGAGGTCGAGGTCGGGTTCGATGATGTCTGTGGGGTAGCCGGTGGCCGAGGCGAACTCCGTCACGAGTTCTTGAGTGAGCCGGTCCGTCTGATCGCTCGTGGTGGTCGGCGCGTCGACGGACATGCTGCCTGTGAGCGGAGAAGCCTCCGCGCTCTCGGCACTGTGTGCCTGGGGTCTCGCTTCGTCCAAAGATGTTAGGTGGGACGCCTCGTGGTTACCTCCCCCTCCGAGCCGCGCTGCGAGGCGACTGATGCTCCAGGACAGATCCCCGAAGTCGGGTCCGTATTCGGCCCGCAGCCGCGTGCTGAGTTGCTGGCGCGACTCGGCGACCAGCCCGAGCCGGTCTAGTGGCGTACCACTGGGGAGGGCATAGCGTGGGTAGCCGGTCACCGCACTCACGAAATCGGTTACCGCCTCAGTGGTGGTTTTCGCTGCGGCGAGGACTGGTTTGGCCGCGAGCTCGGGAATCCCGAGGCTGGTCAGATACAGCCGCACTCGACGTTCGTCCTCGGCGGCCGGGCGCCGCCGCGAGTCCATCGGAATGCAGGAGGTCTCTCCCTTTTCGCTTTCGATGATGCCAGATAGCACTCCGCCCGGACCGGCCTCGACGAAGTCTTTGACGCCCCAATCAGCGGCCTTGGTTAGGAGCGCCCCGAAGTCGAAGGGCTGGATCAGCTGGGCAGCTAACAGCCCGGCAAGGCCCGGGTCTTCGGACTGAGCCAGTGCCTCACCGGTAATACTCGACAAGACGGTCATGGATGGCGCGTGGAAGGCGAGTTGCTCAAGCCGGGCCCGCAGCGGGGCAACGCAGGGCCGTAACACGGGAGAGTGATAGGCATGGGTCACTCGTAGGCGAGTCACGGACAAGTTCTGTGCCTCCGCCGCCCGGGAGAAAGTAGCGATCGATTCTTCCGAACCAGAGACGACGCGCTGCGTGCTGGAGTTGGCGATGGCTTCACCGACGTCGCCCGACGTGCTGGCCAGTAACAGGAGTCGTCGGTAGGCCCGGTCCTCCTCCTCTGTCCGAATCCGAACAGCGAGCATCGTCCCGCGCCGATCCCGCGGGAGCTCCGATACGGTTTCGGCGCGGGCCATCACTCCGGCGAGTCCATCGGCGAAGCTGAGTACACCAGCGGCTACGTAGGCTGCGTACTCGCCGAGGCTATGGCCGATCACGACAGTGGGAGGTGCTGAAAACGTCATCAGCCGACGAAATTGAGCAACGCTCGCGGTGAATATCGCACATTGCATGACCGTGGGCTCAGACAAGGAGGCGGCCGTGGCGCCTAGATCAGTGTAGATGCGGGTTGACAAGGCATGTCCGTACCGAGCGTCATACAGTTGATCGGCCTCGTCGAAGACCTCTGCGATAGTCGGATCGTTCCAACGCAGTTCGGCAAGCTGGTCGAGGTACTGACTGCCATGGCCAGGGAAGACGACGCCGTAGGCTGGCTGTGTCTCGATCCGGGAAAGGAAGATCCCCTCACGCCGCAGCGCACGACGTTGGGCGGTAAAGCTGGTGTGGTCGTCTGTCAACATTTCAGATGATCCCCTTCTCGCGGGCGGTGGTACTGATCACGGAGATGGCATGGTCGAGGTCGCGGTCCTCCAGGATTGCTGTCACAGTGGCGCGGAACCGGCTCTTTCCCCTGGGGACGGCGGGAAACGCGGCGACCGACAAGAAGACGCCTCGGTCCCGCATCTGGCGTGTCATCTGCATGGCCAGCTGGTCGTCGCCCACGGGAATCGGAACGATCGGGGCGACTCCCGATTCAATGGCGAACCCTTGATCGATCAATCCTTGGCGGAAAGCAATGGTGTTGGCCCAGAGCCGCTGACGCAGCTCGGGCCGGGTGCGGATGGCCTGGAGTGCCGCGAGCGCGCCACCGATGAGGACCGGCGGCGGGCTGGCATTGAAGATGTAGCCGTGGGCGGAGTGCCTGACGTAGTCGCAGAGTTCACGGTTGGCGGCGATGAATCCGCCTGAAGAGCCGAAGGACTTGCTGAGTGTTCCCATGAGGATGTCGGGTTTGAGCCCGAAGTGCTCGCAACTGCCGCGGCCCGTCTCCCCGAAGACGCCGATGCCATGCGCGTCATCGACCATGAGGAGAGCGTCGTAGTGCTGGCACAGTTCCTGAATGTCTGCCAGAGGCGCCAGATCGCCGTCCATGGAGTAGACGCCATCGACTACTACGAGCCGGGACTCGTACTTCTGGCTGCGCCGCAGGATGTACTCCAGCTTGATGAGGTCGTTGTGGGGGAAGATCCGGAGGTCTGCGCCGGATTGCGCGCAGCCGTCGGCGATGCTCTGGTGATTGAGCTGATCTGCGATGTAGACCACGCCGGGTCCGCCGAGGGCTGATAGAGGCGCCACGTTGGCGAGGAAACCGGAGCTGAACAGCACGGCGTCGTCGAAACCCAGCCATCCAGCGAGTTCTTGCTCGAACTCCCGGTGCAGCAGCGTGGTGCCGTTGTGTAGCCGGGCACCGCAAGTCGACAGCCCGTACTGCTGCAGGACGCGTTGAGCCGCGGCGAGCACTTCGGCGTCGACGCTGAGCCCGAGGTAGTTGTTGGACGTCAGCATGATCACGGGGTCTCCGGTGGGGAGGCTCGCAGTGTTGCGTTGGGCGCTGGCGAAGGCCTGTCCGTATGGATAGTTGCCGCTCGCCATGCCTTCTCGGACGGCTATCGAGACTTCGTGGAAGCGGTTTGCGTAGTTGGTGTTGATCATGGGGGCTCCAGGCTTCTGTGGCTGACGTCCTCATAGATAGTAGCACTATCTATGAGAGCTTCAGCGGATGGGCCCCTGTATAGCTGTCATTTATTTGTAGAGAGTGCTACTATCTACTCATGGTGGTGAGAGTGACTCGACGGGGAGAACCCCTACCCATCTCGGTGTTGTCGCAGCGATCCGGTGTCTCGATCGCGACGATCAAGTACTACATCCGGGAAGGGCTGATCCGGTCCAGCCAGGACCTTGAGGCTGATGGTGCGGAGACCATTGACCAGCTCCGGCTCATCCGCGGGTTGGTGCATGTCGTCGGGCTGTCGATCCGCCAGGTCCGTCAGGTCCTCGACCTGGTGCGTGACCCGACGCAGAGCCCGGCCGCCCTGATGACCGGCGTGACCGTGATGCTGCCGCTGGCAGGCGCCCGGGACGCCCCCGACGCCGACCTGACCGAGGCGCGCGCAACCCTGGCCCGTGCCGGGTTTGACGAGCTGCTCGATGTGCCCTATGTCAACCAGCTCCTCGCCGCGATCGCGTTGGCCGACGAGTGCGGTGTCGGTATGGACGCCGAACACCTAGACGCCTACGCCCGTGCGGCTCGCGAGTGCGCTGAAGCCGACTTCAACTGCCTGCCGCTGGAATCCCCGAGCCAGGCTGCCCGGGCCGCGGTGCTCGGCACCGCGATCTATGACCCGATCCTGGTCGGGCTGCGACGGCTGGCTCACCGGGAACTCGCCGACCGGCTCCCGGCCTCAACTCCCGTGAGAGAAGGAAGTGTCTGCCATGCAGAATGAAACCCCTGAGCAGAGAGCTGTACTGGCTGCGCAGTACCAGAGCTTCGGCCCACCGGAGGTGTTGCGCATCGTGGAGGTGCCCGCCCCGGCGGCCGGGCCGGGCGACCTCGTGGTGAAGGTGACGGCTGTCAGCGTCAACCGGATCGACGCCGAGGCGCGTGCTGGCCGGAGCAAGGTCCTGTCAGGACGCCAATTGCCGCAACCCACCTGCCTGGATTTCGCTGGCGAAGTAGTCGGTGTCGACCCGCAGGTCAGCGGTTTCGAGCTCGGACAGTGCGTGTGGGGGTTCCTCGGCACCGACCGGCTGGGCAAGCAGGGCACCGCCGCGTCCCAGATCGTCGTGGACGCTGCCCTCGCGGCCGTGGCCCCCGCGTCACGGGAACTGGCCGATCTTGCCGCGCTTCCCCTCGCCGGTGTCACGGCCTGGCAGGCGATGGAGGAGCTCGGCGTCGGGCCGGACTCTCGCCTGCTCATCGTGGGCGGAGCCGGGGGCGTGGGGAGCGTCGCGGTCCAGGTGGCCCGGGCGCGCGGCGCGATCGTGGACACCATCAGTTCGGCGCGGCACGAGGACCTGCTGCGGCGGCTGGGAGCCGAATCCCGGTTCGACCCGGACGCCGTGGAGTGGCCGAAGCTGGCGGGCCGCTACCAGGCGGTATTCGACACCACGGGGAAGAACCTGTGGCCGTTGCGCGGCGTCGTCGTGCCCTCGGGCCGTCTGCTCACGATCTCGCCTGCCGGTATGCCCGTGAGCTTCCTCACCAAGATCCTGCCCGGTCCCACCATCTCCTTCATGTCCGTGAAGCCCAGCCGTGCGGGCCTGGACGCGCTGGCGGACATGGTCGAACGCGGTCAATTGGTCCCGATCATCCGGACGCGGTTCCCGCTCGCCGAGATCGCCAAGGCGCATGCCCTAGTCGAGACCGGACACGGACAGGGCAAGGTCCTCGTCGACATCGGCTGACCCGGGCCGGGGCGCGGCCTGGCCGATCCGGAGGACGCTCCGGCCACACCGCTCGGCCTTGTGCTGCTTTCACACGGCGTTTTTCCCTAGCCTGGGCGATATCTCCCGGTGTTGCGCGGCTGTCCGTCATAGCCAGGTTGTGAGAACATGTCGCGCTGCGAGTCCAGGACACCGCCGGTTCGGGGCCCTGACCCCCGCGGCCACGAGGATGGTGTGACAGTGAACGTGTTATGGAATCCGCGATTGTGGGATGCCGGGTGCCTGGCAGTGGCGTGCCCTTCGCCCCACGGCCCGGGCTCTGGTCAGGGTTCCCGGTGCCGTGAGAGTTCGTGCCGATCAGGAGAGGATGGCCTGTGAAACAAGAGGTCCCGGCCCCCGGAGGGGCACAGGGGATCGCCGATCCCGCGGCGCCGCAGGCCGATGAGGCCACGACAGCCCGTAACTTCCGGGCGTTCATGACGATCTGGGTGGCTCAGCTCGTGGCCCGGATCGGCAATGGGCTCACGGCCTTCGGGCTCGGCGTCCATGTCTACCAGCAGTCGGGTCTGACGACGTCGGTGGCGCTGGTGACCATGGCCGCCTTCCTGCCGTCGCTGCTGCTCGGCCCGTTCGGTGGGGTGCTTGCCGACCGGTTCGACCGGCGTCTTCTGATGATTCTGGGGGGATTCCCTATCGGCCCTTGGGCTGTTGGCCATGCTGTTCGCCTTCCATACCGGGACGGCTAGCGTCGGGGTGATTTGTCTTTGTGCGGCGATCAGCTCGGTCTTTAGTTCGGTGATGGATCCCGCCTATCGGGCGACTGTTACCGATCTGCTCACCCCGGAGCAGTACGCCAGGGCTGGTGGGCTCGTCCAGCTGGCCGCGGCGTCCCAGTATCTGCTCTCTCCGGCCATCGCGGGGCTTCTCATGGCCAGTTTCGGTATCACGGCGATCCTGACGATCGACATCGCGACGATGGTGGTCACCACCGGCGCCATGGTGCTGGTCTGGCGGACGATCAAGACCCCGGCTCGTAAGCCGAGCGTGAGCCTGTGGGCCGATTTCGTCCAGGGGCTGCGGTTCCTGCGCCGCAGCCCGGGGATCATGGCGCTGATGCTGCTCATCACCCTCATCACGTTCCTGATGGGGTTTTTGCAGACTCTTCTGACTCCCATGGTTCTGGATCTGGCGGACGAGACCACCCTCGGTTTCGTCCGCTCGATCGCGGCGGTTGGCATGATCGTGACCAGCCTCCTGATCGGTGTATTCAGCATGAAGGGTTCTTATCTCGGCTGGATCGCCTGGTGCCTGGCCGGTGGTGGCGTGTTGGTGTTCTTCCTTGGCGCCATTCCCAACGTGCTAGCGATCGGTGTGCTCTCCTTTGGTTTCTTCATGATCCTGCCGCCGGTCAATACGGTTATTGAGGTGCTGGTGAGGTCTGCGATACCCAACGAGACGCAGGGCAAGGTCTGGGGGCTGATGGGGCTGATCTCCCAGTTCGGGTATGTGGTGGCCTATGCGGTGTCGGGTTTCCTGGCCGATGTGGTGTTCAACCCGATGCTCCGCGAGGGCGGGGCGCTGGCCGGTTCCCTCGGCAGGTTTATCGGCGTCGGTGAGTCCCGGGGCATCGGTTTCATCTTCATGATTATCGGGGTGCTGCTGGCCTGCATCTCGGCCGTCATTCCCCGGACGCGCAGCATCCGGGCACTCCAGGACAGCCTTCCCGCACCCGTGCGGACGAGCACCTGACCCGAGACCCCGGCCCGCTCAACGGGAGGGCAACTGAATGGTCTTGTCGCAGGCGGAGGCGAGCGTCAGGTCGTGCGTGGCGATCACCACGGTGCAGGTGCGCTGGGCCTCGGCGAGGAGCAGGTCTTGCACGATGGAGCGGTTGTGCTCATCAAGGGAGGCCGTCGGTTCGTCGGCGAAGATGATAGAGGCCCGCCGGTACATGGCGCGGGCGATGGCGACGCGGCGGCGCTCACCGCCGCTCAACTCGATGGCGGGGTCGTTCGCCCGGT
>JAUMYR010000142.1:3059-6604 GCA_030528545.1 Propionibacteriaceae bacterium | reverse complement strand
GCTCCCTACCTCCTGCCGCATACGGTGCGTTTCATCGCCGAACAACTGGACGCCGACCTGCCCAGCCTGTGCGACCAGCTCGCGGCCAACACCGCGGCGGCATTCGGGGGTGACTGGGGTGCCTGAGGCCGGACTGCTGACGGGCGCTTCGGTGCGTCGGATCGCGGCGGAACTCGACCTGCGTCCCACCAAACAGCGAGGCCAGAACTTCGTGATCGACCCCAACACCGTGCGCCGGATCGTCTCCCTCGCCGGTGTGGGGGTCGGGGATGTGGTGCTGGAGATCGGTCCGGGGCTCGGGTCGCTGACGCTCGGCCTGCTGGAGGCGGGGTGTGAGGTGACTGCGGTCGAGATCGACGAGCGGCTCGCGGGGCGTCTTCCCGTCACCGTCGCCGAGCGGCTTCCCGGCGCACAGGGCCGGCTCCGGGTCCTTTCCGAGGATGCGCTCAAGGTGACCGAACTGCCCGGGCCATCCCCGACAGCACTGGTCGCGAACCTGCCCTATAACGTCTCGGTGCCGGTGCTGTTACACGTCCTCTCCAGGTGGGATTCCATCGCGTCCGGGCTAGTCATGGTGCAATTGGAGGTTGCGGATCGGCTGGCGGCGAAGCCGGGGAGCAAGGTCTATGGGGTGCCGAGCGCCAAGGTGGCCTGGTATGCGCTGGCGACCCGGGTCGCCACGGTACCTCCCAAGGTATTTTGGCCGGTGCCCAACGTTGACTCCGGGCTGGTCAGGCTGGCCCGGCGCCCGGCCCCGGCGACCCCGGCCAGCCGGGAGCAGACATTCGCCGTGATCGACGCCGCTTTCGCGCAGCGTCGCAAGATGTTGCGGGCGGCGCTGGCCGGTATCGCGGGTTCCTCGGCCGCCGCGGAAGCCGCCTTAGTGGCCGCCGGGGTCGACGCGACGGCCAGGGGGGAAACGCTCAACGTGGCCGACTTCGCCGCGATAGCGGCCAGGTTAGGCGAATCACGCTAGGTTCAAAGAGTGAGTGAAGCGATTCGGGTGCGTGTGCCCGCCAAGGTGAATCTGGCACTGCTCGTTGGGGGCAGCGACGAGGCGGGCTACCACGAACTCGGAACGATCTTCCAGGCGGTATCGCTCTATGACGATATTGAGGTGTTACCGGCCCCGCCTGGACAGTTCAGTCTTGAGCTGAGCGGCCTCGGAGCCGAGTGGCTACCGACGGATGAGGCGAATCTAGCGGTTCGTGCGGCCAGGCTGCTGGCCTCGGCCTATAGGGTTGAGGCGGGGGCTCGGATGCGGATCCACAAGCGCATCCCGATCGCCGGTGGGATGGCGGGCGGTTCGGCGGACGCCGCGGGCGCGTTGCTGGCCTGCGCCGCGCTGTGGGACGTGGCAGCCTCCCAGGAGGAGCTGCTGGCTCTAGGGGCCCAGCTCGGAGCGGATGTGCCTTTCTGCCTGCTCGGCGGAGTCGCGATCGGCCGTGGCCGAGGAGACCAGCTGATTCCCCTGTTGACCAGGGGGAAGATGTGCTGGGTGTTCGCCACGAGTCACCGCGGCCTGTCCACCCCCGAGGTGTTCCGGCGCTTCGACGAGTTGAGGCCGCCCGGTGAGGTGGGGCTGCCGGAGCGGTTGCTGACCGCGCTGGTCTCGGGGGACCTCCCAGGGATAGCGCGGGGATTGGTCAACGACCTACAGCAGGCGAGCCTCGACCTAGCCCCCGAACTGGGCGAGGTGCTGGAAACCGGAAGTGCGGCGGGAGCCTTGGCCGCCCTGGTGTCGGGATCGGGTCCGACGTGCGCCTTCCTGGTGGCCTCCGAACACCAGGGCCTCGTGGTCGCGGACGCGCTGAGCGCCCTGCCCCAGGTGGATCAGACTCATCGGGCCTGTGGGCCGGTTCCGGGCGCCCGCCTGCGCGGGTGAGGCGCGGCCTGCCCGGCGGGTCACCAGGCACCAGCCGCGGGCCTGGCGCGCGTGGGTGGGCCTGGCCTCATCGCAGACGGACATGCCATGGCCGCTATCCGGTCCAGACGGCTCTGACGCGGCGCAGGGGTTTAGCTTGACGTGAAGACAAAGCGTGGGACACTGTCGTCATGCTCGATGAGGTGGACGAACTGGTGGCTGCTTGGGCGCGGGAGCGTCCCGATCTGCCCGTCGCGCCTATGCAGATCTGGTCGCGGGTGCACCGGCTGGCGTTGCATCTCGACGTCGCCCGCCGCGCGTCCTTCGCCGAACTGGGACTGGAGCCGTGGGAGTTCGACGTCCTCGCGGCGCTTCGCAAGGCGGGGGAGCCCTACCGGTTGACGCCAGGGCAGTTGCTGAAAGAGACCCATGTCACCTCCGGGACCATGACGAACCGGGTGGACCGGCTCGCGGGCCGGGGGCTGGTGGTGCGTTCGTCTCACCCAGACGACGGCCGGGGCGTCCTGGTCGAACTGACTAGCAAGGGACGCGAACTGGTGGATGCCGCGTTGACCGCGCTGCTGAGGGTCGAGGACAGGTTGCTGACCGAGATCACCCCCGATGAAAGGGAAAGACTGGAGCGGGGCCTGCGAGCACTCTTGACGAAGCAGCGCTGAGCTTGGCAGTGGACGGTCTGTGCGACTACCTTCGATCGCTGGATGCGAAGCCGTCCTGCGCCGGAGGCGAGGACTCCCGCCGGGAGGAGCCGGCCTGAATAACGAGTTCTGGGTTGGGCCGCAGGTTGGCCATGCCATTCCAGGCGAGGTTGATGAGGTGCCGGGCCACCGTCTCCCGGCTGGGCTCCCGTCGATCCAGCCATTGCTGGCCGGTCATCGCGACCAGGCCGACGAGGGCCTGGCTGTAGAGGGGAGCGAACTGGGGGTCCAGCCCGGTCTCAAGGAAGCGGGCAGCCAGCAGGTCCTCGACCCGGGCGGCGATGTCGCTGAGGATCGAAGCGAATGAGCCGGTGGGCTGGCCGGTGGAGGAGTCTCGTGACAGGATCCGGAACCCGTCGGGACAGGCCTCAATGTAGTCCAGCATGGCCATGGCTCCCCGTTCCAGCAGCTCCCGGGAACTGGCTTCGGGGGTCGTCAGCGCCGCCCGGATGGCGTCGTGCAGCGCCTTGGTCTCGCGATCGACGACCACGGCATAGGCACCTTCCTTGCCGCCGAAGTGTTCGTAGACAACGGGCTTGCTGACCTCGGCTCGCGCGGCGATCTCCTCCACGGAGGTCCCCTCGAAACCTTTCTCGGCGAAGAGTTCGCGGGCGATCACGACGAGTTGCTCGCGGCGTTCCGCGCTGGTCATGCGTACGCGCTGGCGTCTGGCTCTCATCGCTTGGGTGCTCTGCACACCCTTAGTCTGCCAGGTTGGGATCGCTGTCTTCCTCCTCAGATGCGCGGCGGGCTCCCAGCCGGTAAGGTTGGCGCAGGCCCCGCACGGGGCTGTTCCCCGGTTGGTCTTTCGGCAGGGCCCGCCTGACTTTGAATCAGGATTAGCGAAGTAGGTTCGACTCCTACCCGGGGAGCCGGCAACTCAGCCGCTGGCTGACCCAGCCTGAGACGGAACCGAACCCCCTACCGCGATCGGCCACTGGCCTTTTACCGGTAGTGAAACCTCT
>JAUMYR010000142.1:0-2959 GCA_030528545.1 Propionibacteriaceae bacterium | reverse complement strand
CGGCGGTAGGGTGGCAGTGACAGAAGCACCTCCTTGGCTAGGATGATCTGTGCTGGCGCATCGCACCGCCCAGCAGATTGGAGCATCGTGTCCCATTCGGAAACTCTGGAAGCTGAGTTGCAGCCCGTGAGCGCGGTGATCGTGCTCGCCGCTGGTGGCGGAACCCGGATGAAATCCAGCACATCGAAGCTATTACACGAGGTCGCAGGCAAATCGATGCTGAGTTTCGCGGTGAGTGCGGCCTCAGCTCTGAACCCGGATCATCTCGTCGTCGTGGTCGGTCACCAGCGAGAGCAGGTCCTGGCCCACCTCGAAGAGATCGCCGACACCGTCTCGACCGCGGTGCAGGAGGAACAGCGCGGAACCGGGCATGCGGTCGCCTGTGGCCTCAGCGGCTTGGAAGGTCTCAGCGGTGAGGTCGTGGTCACCTACGGCGATGTGCCCATGCTGACCGGCGAGACGCTGCGGAAGCTGGTCGCCACGCACCGGTCCCACTCGAACCAGATCACGATCCTGTCCGCTCAGGTGCCCGACCCGACCGGCTACGGCCGAATCCTGCGCCACGGCGACCAGGTGGCCCGCATCGTTGAACAGAAGGACGCCACCGCCGAGGAACGGGAGATCACCGAGATCAACTCGGGCATCTACGTCTTCGACGCCGCGACGCTGCGGCGCGGCCTGGCCAATCTCAATACCGACAACGCTCAAGGCGAGCTCTATCTGACCGATGTCATCGCGATCTGCAACGGCGAGGGCGGCCGGGTCGGGGCGATGATCACCGATGACATCTGGCAGACCGAAGGAGTCAACGACCGCGTCCAGCTGGCCCGGATGGGCAAGGAGATGAACCGGCGCATCCTGGATGCCTGGATGCTCGCCGGGGTGACCATCGTCGATCCCAATTCGACATGGATCGACGTTGACGTCGACCTGGCCGCAGATGTGACGCTGCTGCCCGGCACGATCCTGAAGGGCGCGACTTCGGTAGCGAGTGGCGCAGTCGTAGGCCCGGACACCATGCTGACCGATGTCGAGGTCGGCCCAGGTGCTCAGGTGGTCCGCACTCACGGTTCGCTGGCCGTGATCGGTGAGGACGCGACGGTCGGCCCGTTCGCCTATCTGCGCCCGGGCACCGAACTTGGCGCACGGGGCAAGATCGGTACCTTCGTTGAGACCAAGAACGCGGTCGTCGCCCCGGGGGCCAAGGTGCCACACCTCGCCTATGCGGGAGACGCGATCATCGATGAGGGCGCCAACATCGGGGCGGGCACGATCTTCGCGAACTATGACGGCATCCATAAGGGCACGACACACGTCGGACGCAACGTGTTCATCGGATCTAACTCGGTGCTGGTCGCGCCGGTGGATATCGGCGATGGCGCCCTGGTCGGGGCGGGCTCCACCATCACCGAGGACGTGCCAGCGGGCGCTCTCGCCCTGGCCCGTGGCCGCCAACGCAACGTTGAGGGATGGATCGCTGGGCGCCGTCCCGGCAGTAAGTGGCATGCGGCCGCCCAGGCCGCCTCAGGAGCGCCGCACCCGGCGGTGCTGGAATCACGAGCGAAAGCGGAAGGGACCAAATGAGCGGCGTCAAGCGCCCTAACGACAAACATCTCATGTTGTTCTCGGGGAGGGCCTTCCCCGAATTGGCTAGCGAAGTCGCGAGCCTCATGGGCGTCGATATAGTGCCGACCCGGGCGGTCACATATGCCAACTCCGAGATCTATGTCCGGTTTGAGGAGTCGGTGCGCGGCTCGGACGCCTTCGTGATCCAGAGCCATGTGGCCCCGGTGAACGAACAGATGATGGAACAGCTAATCATGGTGGATGCGCTGAAGCGTGCCTCGGCGAAGCGCATCACGGTGGTCAGCCCCTTCTATCCCTATGGGCGACAGGACAAGAAACATCTCGGGCGCGAGCCGATCTCGGCGCGCCTCATGGCCGATCTGTACCGGGCGGCCGGAGCCAACCGGCTGATGAGCGTCGATCTACACGCCGCGCAGATTCAGGGTTTCTTCGATGGGCCCGTCGACCACCTATGGGCGCTCCCGGTGCTGTCGGAATATGTGAAGCAGAACTACAACACCGCCGAAATGACCGTGGTGTCCCCGGACGCCGGGCGCGTCCGGCTCGCGGATATGTGGACCGACCGGCTCGCCGCGCCATTGGCGATCATCCACAAGCGGAGGGACCACAACAAAGCCAATACCGTCGCGGTGCACGAGGTGGTTGGCGAGGTCGAGGGACGGGTCTGTCTGCTCGTCGACGACATGATCGATACCGCGGGTACCATCTGTCAGGCCGCGGCGGCGCTACAGGAGCGGGGGGCGGCCAAGGTGATCGCGGCCGCGACGCACCCGGTGTTGTCCGGGCCAGCGGCCGAGCGGCTCAACGCGTCCTGCTTCGAAGAGATCATCGTCACCAACACCTTGCCGATCCGGACCCCCGAACCGATCAAGAATCTGAAGGTCTTGTCCATCGCCCCGCTGATCGCCAAGGCGATCCACGAGGTGTTCGAGGACGGCTCGGTTACCAGCCTGTTCGATGGTCAGGCCTGAACCTGGTCCTGGGGTTGCTGGCAGCCGGAGGACCTAACTGGCGGATGGGTGTGGGCCCAGCGGTGGAGGCTTCTCCGGCGACGTCCCCGCTGCGGGAGGCCGGAGCGTTTGGTGGTGTGGCCTCGGGACGGTCACTGCCCAGGCTGATGATCCCGCGCTGACCGACTCCTGGCCACTCGCTTATGTGCGTGAAGCGGGCATGGGCGTCCTGCTGCTCCTTGGGTGTGGTCTCGGCCCGGCTGCGTAGGGAGCAAGGAACGAGCCCGGCCTGCGGCAGGCACGACCTCGGTGCCGCGTGCGGGTGAACGGGGCCGGCGGGGAGCCGGTGGGCCTGGCCCGGCGACCCTCCCCGTCGCCGGTGAGTTATCCACAGCCTGGCTTGGGCGGCCCTAGAGCGTGGC
>JAUMYR010000141.1 GCA_030528545.1 Propionibacteriaceae bacterium | reverse complement strand
AGCCAAGGACTACCTCAAGAAATGACCAGCAATACCCCTTCCCCAGAACCAGCCGAACCCACCATCGACGAGCCTCCCCGGCGCGGGTGGCGACCCTGGCACCTGGCCACCCTCGCCGGAGTCGGCGGGCTGGCTCTCATCGGCACGATCGTCGCCCTGCTGGTCGTGCGCCAGCCCGTCACCCCCGAGCAGAACAAGCCAGCCCCCAGCCTGCTGACCGAGAAGGTGGAACAGCGGGCCCTCGTCTCCCGGGTGGTCACCCGGGCCAACGTCGGCTCGTCCGGTGAGGTGCCAGTCTCGTGCCACCCGACAGCCCAGGGCACCACGGTGAAGGTCTTCACCCGCCAGCCGGAGAAGGGCAAGGAACTCAAGGAAGGAGACGTGCTCGCCGCGGTCAACGGACGCCCAGTGCTCGTCCTCCAGGGGGCCGTCGCGTCCTTCCGCGACATGCTGCCCGGCAGCTCGGGGCTGGACATCGAACAGCTCCAGGATTCCCTGCGCCGCCTCGGATACACCATCGGGGACGCCAAGGGAGTCCTGGGCCCCGGCACCCAGGCGGCAATCACCGCGCTCTACAAGGAGCGCGGCTTCGTCGCCAACGGCCCCACCCCCGACGCCGCCAACCAGCTCCGCGACGCCCAGGACGGCCTCGCCCAGGCCGAGGACGCCATCACGTCCGCCTCCGCCGCACTCAAGGAGGCCAAGAAGGGCCCCGCCCGAAGCGCGGTCCTCGGCGCGGAACAGGCGGTTGCCCAGGCCAAACAAGACCTCGCAAAGGCCACCACCGCCGACGAGCGCGCCGCCGCACGCAGACAGCTGGAACTCGCCCAGGCCCAGCACCAGGAACTACTCAAGAAACCAGACCTCACGGCGCAGCACAGCGCCTACAACTCCGCGGTCAAAGCCCGCGACCGCGCCAAGGCCCGGCTCGCGGAACTCTCCGCCACGACCGGGGTCTCGGTGCCCTACTGCGAGGTGGTGTTCCTGCCCACGCTGCCAGCCACCGTAGCCACCGTCAGCACCGGGGAGAAGGCGCCGCAGACCACCAGCGACGGCCAGCCCATCCAGAACGGGCCCGCCGAGGCGGGCTGGGCCAGCCTGGCGCCAGGCACGCTGCTGCTGCACAGCGAACTCGGCCCCGCCGAGAAAGAACTAGTGACCGAGGGTGCGAGCGCGGGATTCCGGCTCGACAGCGCCACCGCCGACCTGCCCGGAAAGGTCACGGCGATCACAGAAAAGGGCCTCGTCATCACCCCAGACCAGCCTCTCGACGAGGCCATGAGGGGCAAGAACCTCCGGGTCGCCATCGACGTCAAGGCCACCTCGGGTGAGGTGCTGGTGGTCCCGGTGTCGGCGGTGTCCGGCACGGCCGACGGGCACGCCCGGGTCATCAAGCTGGCCGGTGAAGAGAAGGTGGACGTGCCGGTGCGCGCCGGGCTCGTCGCCGACGGCTACGTCGAGGTGACCCCCACCGACGCGGGCAGCCTCTCGGCAGGGGACTCCGTTGTCGTCGGGAACTGACCCCCTGCTCTCCCTCGACGGGGTCGCCCGCTCCTTCGGCAGCCTCGACGTCCTCCACCCGACCAGCCTGGACGTCTACCCCGGGGACTACCTGGCGGTGACCGGCCCCTCCGGCTCGGGGAAGTCCACCCTGCTCAACTTGCTCGGGCTCCTAGACTCGCCCAGCAGCGGCAGCATCCGCGTCCACGGCGTCCGCATTGAGGAACTCTCCGACCCCGAACGCTCGGCCATCCGCGGGCAGACCATCGGTTTCGTGTTCCAGTCCTTCCACCTGCTGGCCAGCCGCACCGCCACCGAGAACGTCGAACTCGGGATGCTCTACCGGGGGTTGCCGCCAGCAGAGCGCCGCGACCGCGCCCTCACCGCCCTCGCCCGGGTCGGCCTGGCCCACCGGCTGGACGCGCTGCCCTCCACCATGTCCGGGGGCGAACGCCAGCGGGTCGCCATCGCCCGCGCCCTGGCCAGCAAGGTCGAGCTGCTCCTCGCCGACGAGCCGACCGGCAACCTCGACACCGCCACGGGAGAGCGCGTCCTCGACCTCTTCGACGACCTGCACGCCGAAGGACTCACCCTCATCGTCGTCACCCACAACCCCGAGGTCGCCGCACGCGCCCAGCGGCAGTACGTGATGACCGACGGCCACCTTGGTCACTGGGCCGGTGAGGAGCCCCGATGACCCCCTCGCAGCTGCGTCCCACCGACCTCGCCCACGAGGTCTGGCTCGACCTCCGCTCGCGCCCGGGACGCACCGCCCTGACCACCCTCGGCACCCTGATCGGCATCGCGGTGCTCGTCAGCACCCTCGGCCTGGCCGCCAGCCTCGCCGCCCAGATCGCCGCCCGGTTCGACGCCCTGACCGCGACCGAGGTCACCGTCACCCCGCCGGGGACGGACACCTTGGCGATCGCCCTGCCGCTCGATGCCCCGCAGCGGGCCCTGCGCGTCAACGGGACCGTCGCCGCCGCCACCCTCAGCGAGATCAAGAACACCACCATCACCGGCACCCCACTCAAGGACCCCAGCGTGGCGGCGGCCTCGGGCCTCAGCCTCTTCGCCGCCTCTCCCGACCTGGGCCGGGTGCTGTACGCCAGCCTTAGCGGGCAATTCTTCAACCCCTGGCACGACACCAACGCGGTCCCCGTGGCCGTGCTCGGCAGCGCCGCCGCCGAACGCCTCCGGGTCTCCAGCACCGCGGGCCAGCCCGTGGTCTTCATCAACGACCAGCCCGTCGTGGTGGTCGGGATCATCACCTCCCTAGCCAGGCGCCAGTCCCTGTCCCAGGCGGTGATCGTCCCGAACGGCTATGCCGCCGCCAAGCTGGGGCTCGCCAGCCCGCACAGCCTGATCGTCGACACCCAGGTCGGGGCGGCCGAGGTCGTCGCCAGCCAGCTCGGGCTGGCGCTGCGGCCCGACTATCCGAACTCCCTCCAGATCACCGTCCCACCCTCGCCGGAACTGACCCGGGACCAGATCGCCGGAGACACCCAGGCGCTGTTCATCGTCCTGGCCGCCATCAGCCTCGTCATCGGGGGCATCGGCATCGCCAACATGACGCTGGTCGCGGTGCTGGAGCGGGTCCCTGAGATCGGCCTGCGCCGAGCGATCGGGGCCCGCCGCCGCCACATCGTCGCCCAGTTCCTCACCGGCAGCGTCGTCGTCGGCTTCCTCGGCGGCCTGGCCGGGACGGCCATCGGCCTCATGGTCACGGTGGCGGTCTCCCTCATCCAGGGATGGCCGCCGACCCTGCCCTACGCCGTGCTGCTCCTCGCGCCCCCGCTCGGGGCCCTCATCGGCCTGCTGGCGGGCATCTACCCCGCCCACCGGGCCAGCAGGGTCGAACCCATTGAGGCCCTGCGCGCCGCCCAATAGCGGGCCGGGAGCACTAGGGGGTGGAACATCGGGTCCGCCCAGTCAGCCCGGCTGGCGCAGCACGAAATCGGCCATCCCGGGCACGGTGTAGGCAACGACACCATGCTCCGGTGAATAGATCAGCCCTTTTCTAATCAGCTTGTTGCGAGCCGGACCAAGCGCGCTGGGCTCCCTCCCCAGCCGGGCCGCGACCTCACTCGAGGAACTGCCGCTATCGCCGTCCTGGGCCATGGCGCGCAAGTATTCGCGCTCGGCGCGAGTCGCGCGGTCCCATCGAGACCGAAAGAACCCCGTGTCGAGGGCAGCGCGGCCCTGCGCTACGCCAAGGCGCGCGCTGTGAAGGGATAGCGGGGATTCGTGTGCAACGGCCCATGTCTCTTGCCCATACTGCTGAAGGAAATATGGGTAGCCGCCAGCTTCCGCGACGACATAGTCGACAGCGTCGGCGTCCCACGAGACGTCTTCCTTATGGGCCGGTTCCTCCAGGGCTGTTCTGGCATCCCTCTGCTCCAATGCAACGACGGGATGGTAAGCGAAAAGACGCTCGGCGTAAGACTTCGCCTCTGCCAGCTTCTTAGGCAAACTGGGCAACCCAGCCAGACCCACCAGGAGTCTCTCGGAGCGTTGGTTCGCTGCGTGGATGATGGCGCACAGTGACAGCATTTCCTCAGGGGAGAGGTCTTGGGCCTCATCAATGAGGAGAGCCACACCTGTCCCATCGGCTTCCGCGGCCCCGCATAGGTCTCGCAGCAGCGTGCCGAGGTCGGACTCGAACGATCCCGTGCCTGCACCCCCTCCGGCAGCCTCCGACAGATCGAGCCCGAAGTTCCAGTTCCCGCTGGAATCATAGGAAGCCTTGAAGCTGAGCGCAGTCTTTAGAGCGCGCAGAACGCGGGTCCCCACGCCGGGGCGAGCCAGCTCATGCAGTGGCTCCCGGAAGGCCTCGCCGATCTCTTCGCGCACAGAACCGCCAGATCGGGCCTCGACTTTGGCGACGAGCCAACCGGCTTTGCGTGCGGCGCTTTCGAATCTGCTCAGGAGTACTGTCTTTCCGACGCCGCGAAGGCCGTAGAGAACCACCGACTGAGCGTCGCGTCCCGCGGTGATGCGATCAAGCGCGACCTGCCAGGTATCGATCTGACGCTGGCGTCCAACCAAGGCGGCGGGCGGACGTCCCGCTCCTGGCGAGTAGGGATTGCGTACCGGATCCATGCGAGGGCCTCGCTTCGTCTGGGCAAGGGCAAAATATAACAAACTATAAGCAAGTATAACGGGGTGTAGCGTTTCGTTATACGGCGTTATACAAAGTTATAGATCGCCGGGCCGTGCGGCGGGGCCGCCCATGATGTCCGAGGCGGGACGCCCAGCGCGCAGCAGGCGGGCCATGTGCTCGATCCCGGGGCGGATGTGGGAGAAGAAGGCGTAGTAGCCCTCGCACAGGTAGTTCTGGCCGGGCTCGCCGTAGGCCGAGGACGCGAAGCGGTCCTTGGGGCAGCCGCCGTGGCAGGCCCACCGCACCGGGCACTCCAGGCACTGGCGGGTCAGCCGGGTGCGCTTGGCCCGGCCGAACTCACGCTGGAACTCGCTGGTCAGCAGCGCGTCGAAGCGGTCCCGGGTGGCGTTGCCCAGCAGGTAACCGGGCTCGACGTAGTGGTCGCAGGAGTAGACGTCCCCGTTGTGCTCCACCGCCAGGGCGGACCCGCACTCGGGGGAGTGGACGCACAGCGAATGCTGCCCGAAGAAATTGGCCAGGGTCACGTCGAAGTGCTGGACGAAGACCGTGCCGACATCCCGGGTGACCCACTCGTCCCAGATCTCCGACAGGAAGGCCCCGAAGGCGGCCGGGCCGACGCTGCGGGAGGTGACCGCGTCCCCGCTCTGGCGATACAGCAGCCGCTCCCCTCCCTCGGAGCGCCAGCCCCGCTCCGCGGCCTCCAGATCTTTCGGTTCGACCCGCTCCACGATCGGGATGAATTGCAGGAACCGGGCGCCCAGCTCGTCGCGGAAGTAGCGGTACACATCCAGGGGGCGGCCCTGGTTGCCCGCATGCACCGTACACAGAATGTTGGTATCGACTTGGTATCGCTGGAGTAGCCTCCAGCCGCGGATCACCATGCGGTGAGATCCGCGTCCGGCCTTGTTGACCCGGTAACGGTCGTGTATCTCGGCTGGCCCGTCCACCGACAGGCCGACCAGGAAACCGTGCTCGGCCAGGAACTCGCACCACTGCTCGTCCAGCAGAGTCCCGTTGGTTTGCAGCGAATGGGTCACCCGCTGGCGGGGACGGCGCAGCTCCTCGGTCAGGCGCACCGCCTCCCGGAAGAAGGCCAGCCCCCGCATCGTCGGTTCCCCGCCCTGCCAGGCGACCACGACCTCGCCGTCGGGCTGGGCGTCCAGGTAGTTCGCCAGGTAGGCCCGCAGCGCCGCCCCGCTCATCCGCTGCCCGGCGTGGTCGTAGAGCAGTTCCTTGGACAGGAAGAAGCAGTACGAACAGTCCAGGTTGCAGGCGGCGCCGGTCGGCTTGGCGATCACCGAGAACGGCAGGCGGCGCTGCGGCAAGGACTACACCCCTTCTGGAACCGGCTGGGACGGATGCGGCTTATCGCCCAGCTCGGCCTGCAACCGCCACAGCGTGACCTTCAACTCGGCCACCACGTCAGCATAGGCCGGGTCGGAGTAGACATTCGTCAGCTCCTGCGGGTCGGTCTCCAGGTCGAACAGCTCCCACTCCGGCGAGAAGGTCAGCGCCGACGACCCCGGCAGCCCCATGCCGTCACCGTAATAGTAGATCAGCTTGTAGCGTTCGGTGCGCACCCCGTAGTGGGCGATCGCGTGGTGGTTGGCGTCGTCGTTCTCCCAGTAGCGGTAGTACACCGCCTGCTGGGTCTCCACGTCCTCATCCAGCAGCAGCGGCAGGAAAGAATGGCCCTGCATCCGCTCGATCGGCTCGACCCCGGCGGCGTCCAGGAAGGTCTGGGCGAAGTCCACGTTCGTCACCATCGCGCTGACCGGCTCCCCCGGACGCACCCTGGCCGGGTAGGACACCACCAGCGGCATCTTCAGCGACTCCTCGTACATGAAGCGCTTGTCGAACCAGCCGTGGTCGCCGAGGAAGAAGCCCTGGTCGGAGGCGTACATCAGCAGGGTGTCGTCGAACTCGCCGCGCTCTTTCAGAGCGTCGATCACCCGGCCCACGTTGTCGTCCACGCTGGCCACGCAGGCCAGGTAGTCCTCCAT
>JAUMYR010000140.1:3787-6763 GCA_030528545.1 Propionibacteriaceae bacterium | reverse complement strand
CTCCCCCTCTGGCAGCACCACTCCCCGCAGGTGCAGCCTGACCTCGGTCCCCGATCTGGCGGCAGCCGGGTTGAGGTGGGTGTGCGTGTGCCCATCGTGGGTGTGGGTGTGGAACAGCCCCGGCAGGCCGGGATGAGAGTGCGTCATGGCGCAACGATAGTGCGCCCCTCAGACGGTTTCTGCCAGGACCGCGATCAGAGGGATCGGATCGTAAGCGGGCCACGGGTCGCTGGCCAGCCGGGACATGGTTCGCACATCGAAGGTCTCGCCCGCGTAGACGAGTTTGGCCCGCTCGATGCCCTCGGCGACGAAACCGGCTTTCTCGGCTACCCTGCCCGAGGCCGGGTTGTTGGTCCGGTGCCCCAGCTCGAGGCGTCTCAGGCGAGCGTCCCGGAGCGCCCAATCGGCGACCGTCGCGGCGGCCCTAGAGGTGAGCCCGCGGCCCCGGATTAGGGGGTGGGTCCAGTAGGAGAACCAGGCCGTGCCGTGCCGCTGGTCCACATCGGTGAGCGCCACCTGGCCGCGGGCCAGGCCGTCCACGACCAGCGCGAACACCCACTTTCCGGTCAGGGTCGCGATCCAGGCCCTCGCCTCGTCCTGGTTGGACATCGCGGGTAACTGGCGGACCAGTCCGGGGTCGGCCGATAAGGCATCCAGGAGCTGGGGGGCATCGCCTGCCTGCCATGCCCGCAGCAGGACGCCGGTCAGCGCGGTCCCTTGTTCTGGGCGTCCAGCATCTTCTGCAACTCTGGGGGCAGCTGGAAACCTTCCAGCTGGGCGCCCAGCTCGGCCTGGGTGTCGGGCAGCTCGAAGGGCTGCGGTGTCCGTTGCCCCGCTGCCGCCCTGGCCTGGGCGCGCCGCTTGTCGGGGTTGCCCGAGACCCGGTGGCCCCCCTTCTTTTTCTTGGCCTTGGCCTGCTGGGCGGAGCGTTTGGCGCCACCGCCCGCGAGCCCGGCCATGCCGGGCATCCGCCCGGCCATCTGCTGCATCATCTTGCGTGCCTCGACGAACCGGTTGACCAGGTTGTTGACGTCCTTGACCTGGACGCCAGCGCCCGCGGCGATGCGCGACCGGCGGGAACCGTTGAGGATCGACACGTCGGCCCGCTCGGCCGGTGTCATGGAATAGATGATCGCCTCGATGCGGTCGATCTCCTTCTCGTCGATCGCCGAAATGGCATCCTTCATCTGCCCCATCCCGGGCAGCATCCCGATGATCTTGCTGAGCGGACCCATCTTGCGCACCTGCTGCATCTGCGCCAGGAAGTCCTGCAAACCGAACTCCCCGCCCTTGCCCGAGAGCAGCTTGTCGGCGGCCTCACGGGATTTCTTGGCGTCGAAGGTCTTCTCGGCCTGCTCGATGAGGGTGAGCATGTCTCCCATGTCGAGGATCCGGCTGGCCATCCGGTCGGGGTGGAAAACGTCGAAATCGTCGAGGCCCTCGCCGTTGGAAGCAAACATGATCGGCTTGCCGACCACCCGCGCGATGGACAGGGCGGCACCGCCGCGGGCGTCGCCGTCGAGCTTGGTCAAGACGACGCCGTCGAAACCGACCCCCTCGGCGAAGGCGGTCGCGGTGTTGACCGCGTCCTGGCCGATCATGGCGTCGACGACGAACAACACCTCGTCGGGGGTGACCGCGGCCTTGATGTCGGCGGCCTGGGCCATGAGCTCGGCGTCCACGCCGAGACGGCCCGCGGTGTCGACGATCACCACGTCGTAGAGCTTCTGCTTGGCGTGCTCAATGGAGGTGCGGGCGACCTCGATCGGGTCACCGACGCCGTTGCCGGGTTCGGGCGCGAAGACGTGGACGCCCGCGCGTTCCCCCACCACCTGCAACTGGGTCACCGCATTGGGACGCTGCAGGTCGGCGGCCACCAGCAGCGGGGAATGCCCATCGGCCTTTAGCCGTTTGGCGAGTTTGCCCGCCAGCGTGGTCTTACCGGCGCCCTGGAGACCCGCGAGCATGATGACGGTCGGCGGGTTCTTGGCGAACCTGATCCGGCGCGCCTGCCCTCCCAGGATGGCGACCAGTTCCTCGTTGACGGCTTTGATGATCTGCTGGGCAGGATTCAGCGCCTGGGAGACCTCGGCACCGAGCATCCGGGCCTTGAGGTTGGCGATGAACTCTTTCACCACCGCGAGGTTGACATCGGCCTCCAGCAGCGCGATGCGAATCTCACGCGCAGTGGCGTCGATATCGGCCTCGGTGATGCGTCCCTTGGCCCGCAGCCCCTTGAATACCCCGGCCAGTCTGTCTTGCAGCGTGTCGAACAACGTCCATTCCTTCTCGTCGGTGCCGCCCAAAGGATACCGCCTCGTACTGACAGAGTCCCGTACTAACAGGGTCCACCAGGTTCAGTGCGAACGGCCGGGAGTCACGATCGCTCATCCCGGCTGACCGCGACAGCGGTGGCGGCCTGCCCGGGGCAGTGCCGGACCAGATCCGGGTCCCGTCTCCCGGCGGGGCGGGCGGCCCATTCTTGGGGAAAGGCTCAGCCTTCCTTGGCCGGACGGCCCCGCTTGGGAATCGGGCGGATGCCGGCCGGGGAGCGCCCGGCCCGCCTCAGGGCCTCCCGGAGGATGACCTCAATCTGGGCGTTGACGCTGCGCAACTCGTCGCCTGCCCATCGGGTGAGTGCCTCGTGCACCGCCGGGTCCAGGCGCAACAGGACCGCCTTGCGTTCCGCAGAACGCGAGGCGGCATCCTGTCTGTCGCTGGGCATCAGGTGTAGAGGCTCCCCGTGTTGACCACCGGGGTGGCCCGCGAGTCGCTGCACAGCACCACGAGGAGGTTCGAGACCATGGCAGCCTTACGCTCGTCGTCGAGGCTCACGATGTCTTGGTCTTCGAGCTCGCTGAGGGCCTTCTGCACCATGGTCACCGCACCCTCGACGATCTTCTCCCTCGCCGCGATGACGGCCGAGGCCTGCTGCCGCTGGAGCATGGCCTGGGCGATCTCGGGGGCGTAGGCGAG
>JAUMYR010000140.1:0-3687 GCA_030528545.1 Propionibacteriaceae bacterium | reverse complement strand
AGGGCGAGCCCGCCCCCCATCGTCCACGCCGTGGACTCGCTGACCTCGACCCTCGCCCCACTATGCCCGACCGGACGCCCCGCAGGGTCTCCTCCCACCGAGAGCTGGTCATCTGCCAATTCAGACATATCGCCTCCTAAAAAAAGTGATATCAAAAATATAGCATCTTTGGGGCCGCCGTGGAAGGGATCGCGAGACAGTACAATCCAGGCGTGCTGATCCTGCTATCGCCCTCGGAAGGCAAGACCGCCCCGGCCGCCGGGCCCGGCCTCGACCTGGGCACGCTCTCCTTCCCAGCCCTGAGCTCCGCCCGCGATCAGGTGCTGTCGGCGCTGATCGCGGCGAGTGAGCGCCCAGACGCCTGCGCGACGCTCGGGGTCTCCCCCGGCCTGGCCGCGACCGTCGAAGCCAACCGGTGGCTTCGCATCGCGCCCACCGCCCCCGCCCTGTCGGTGTACTCGGGCGTCCTCTACGACGCTCTCGCCCCGGCCTCCTGGGACCCCGATACCCGCACCCGGGCCCAGGGCTCGATACTGATCTTCTCGGCGCTGTTCGGTGTCGTCTGTCCCACCGACCCCATCCCCTCCTACCGGCTGTCGGGCGGGGCGAACCTGCCCGGGCTGGGTCGGCTCAGCGGGTTCTGGAAGCGCCACCTCGGCCCGGTGCTGCCGGACGACGACCTCGTCATCGACTGCCGCTCCGGCACCTACGCCGCGATGTGGCGGCCCCAGGCCAGCCTGCCGGTTCGGGTCTTCGACGAGTCCAGCGGCACCCGGAAGGTCGTCTCGCATATGGCCAAACACGCCCGGGGCCTGGTCGCCCGCGCCCTGGTGAGCGGCCCCGCGCCCACCAGCGCGGCCGAAGCGGTTTGCCTCCTCAACTCCTACTTCGCCACCCACCCCGTGACCACGGCGGCCGGGCTGCCCGTGCGGGTGAGCGTCGAGCATGGCAACGACAGCATCGATGTGGTCACGGCCGCCTCACCCCGGTGACAGAGAGCCCAGGAAATCCGAGATGTGGTGGGCGACCTGGCCGGCGTGGGTCAGCGGAGCCAGGTGCGTCGCGCGGGGCACGATCGCCAGCCGCGACGAGCGAGCCAGGTCCAGGTAGCGGCGCTCGTTCAGCCTCATCTGGTCGAACTGCCCGTTGATGAGCAGCACCGGGCAGGTCACCGAGGTTAGAAGTTCGGGTGGACAATCCTGCATCACGGCCCGCCAGGACGCCGGAAGAGCGTCATAGGCTGAGGCCTCGGGGATCTGCTCATCGCTGAGGCCGAGCATCCGTGCGATCCGGTTACGCAACCGGGCCGTCCGCTCGTGACTGACCCGCTCGATGAGCCAAGCAAAACCCCGATAGACGGCCGCGAGGCGGCTTCCCGGATCGCCGCTGGCCCCCAACAGGATCAGCCCGGCCAACCGCTGCGGATGACGGGCGGCGTACACGCACGCCATATATCCCCCGAGGCTGTGGCCAGCCAACACGACCGGCTGGCCCGGGTCATGGCCCGCGACCGCCTCCGCGATGAGCCCGACCGCCGCGTCGGTGGTGAAGGGCTCCCCCGCCCTGGTGCCGTGCCCCGGAAGGTCCAAGGTAACCACATCGGCCTGGGGCAGCAGCTCGGCATAGCCGGTCCACTCGAGCGCCGATGACAAGGACCCATGGACGAAAACAACCCGGGGACGCATGGCTTCAGGATATCCGCTGGGTCATAGACTCCTCGTTATGACCTACCTTGCCCCCGGCTCCTACGGCGCAGCCGCCGACCGCTATGACACCGCGACGTTTCGCCGCTGTGGCTCCTCAGGGCTCGTCTTGCCAGCGATCTCACTGGGACTGTGGCACAACTTCGGTGACGATGTGGCTTTCGAAACCCAGCGAGCGATCCTGCGCCGGGCCTTCGACCTGGGCGTGACCCATTTCGACCTCGCCAATAACTATGGCCCGCCCTATGGCAGTGCCGAAACCAATTTCGGCCGCCACCTGAGGGAGGATTTCGCACGCTACCGCGACGAACTCATCATCTCCTCCAAGGCGGGCTGGGACATGTGGCCTGGCCCCTATGGCCAGGGCGGCGGCTCCCGCAAATACGTCCTGGCCAGCCTGGATCAGTCGCTGAAGCGCATGGGACTGGATTACGTCGATATTTTCTACTCCCACCGCTTCGACCCGGATACCCCGCTGGAGGAGACCATCGGGGCCCTCGACACCGCGGTTCGTTCCGGGCGGGCATTGTATGTGGGGATCTCCTCCTACTCGGCGCAGCGGACGCGCCAGGCCCAGGCCATCGCCCGGGAGCTGGGCACCCCGCTGCTGATCCACCAGCCCAGCTATTCCATGATCAACCGCTGGGTCGAAGAGGATCTGCTCGCCGCAACATCGGAGCTGGGCATGGGCGTCATCGCCTTCTCACCTCTTGCCCAGGGGATGCTGACCGATAAGTATCTCGGCGGCGTCCCGGATGGTTCCAGGGCTTCCCAGGGCAAATCCCTCGATCCGGCCTCCATGCTGACCGAGTCCAATCTGGACCATATCCGCAAACTGAACGCTCTAGCCCAGGAGCGTGGTCAGAGCCTGGCCCAGATGGCCATCGCCTGGGTGCTGCGCGACCCCCGCGTCACCTCCGCCCTGGTCGGTGCCAGTTCGGTCGCCCAGCTGGAGAACACCCTGGGGGCCCTTGAGAACCTGGCATTCAGCGAGGAGGAACTCGCCCTGATCGACCGCTATGCCGTCGATGGGGGCATCGACCTGTGGCGAGGGGTCGCCAGCGCCTGAAGCGGCGGTCCGGGCCGCTCAGGACAGCCCAGACGAGCGCGCCTGGCGTTCCGCCTCGGCCCAGCCCGCGATGTCTCCCCGATTGATCGCCAAGGCCATCAGATCGGGGAAGGCATCGGGGGTGCAGGCAAAAGCCGGGATCCCCATCGCGGCGAGAGCCTCGGCGTTATCGCGGCTGAAGGATGGCGTCCCCTCGTCGTCGAGTGCCAGCAGCGCCACCACCGTGACCCCGCTCTGCTTGAAAGAAGCCAGGCGGCGTTTCATCTGCTTCGCGTCACTGTCGAAAAGGTCGCTGATGAGGACCATCACGGTGTCCCTCGGGCGCTGCACCAGCTGCTCACAGTAGGCAAGGGCCTTGCTGGTATCGGTACCACCGCCCAGCTGGGTGCCGAAGATGACCTCGACCGGATCGTTCAGCAGATCGGTGAGGTCAGCGACGGATGTGTCATAAACCACCAGGTGGGTCTTCAGGGTCCGGATGGAAGCCAGCACCGAGGCGAAGATCCCGGCGTAGACCGCGGAGGTGGCCATCGAACCGGACTGATCGACCACCAGCACCACCTCCCGCTGGAAGCCTGCCTGCTTACGGCCATAGCCGATCAGCCGCTCCGGGATCACGGTGCGGTGCTCGGGCAGGTAGTTCTTGAGATTGGCGGTGATGGTGCGGGTCCAGTCGATATCGCCTGGCCGGGGGCGGGTGGTTCGCGCCGCCCGGTTGAGTGCTCCCCGGACCGCCTGGTGGACACGGTCGGACAGCCTGCGCTCAACCTCGCGCACCACGGCCGCGACAACCTCACGAGCAGTCTCCTTGGCCTTGGCCGGGATCACCCGGGATAGGCTGGCCAGCGTCGCCACTAGGTGGACGTCCGGTTCGACGCTGCGCAGCATCTCGGGTTCGAGTAACAGCCGGGTCAG
>JAUMYR010000139.1:4562-6800 GCA_030528545.1 Propionibacteriaceae bacterium | reverse complement strand
AAGGCTGGTCTGGCTATGCTGCCGAGGACGAAAGGGACGCCGATGTCTGTAGCAGAGTTGCGCCGCAACCGTTGGAGTTTCGGCCTGGGGACCCTCGGGCGCGACATGATCGGCGCCCTGGTCAGCATGTACCTGATGTTCTACCTCACCGACGTGGTGGGGCTGAGCGATGCTGCCTTGGCGTCGGTGACTCTCATCATCGTGGCGATGCGGATCTTCGATGCCTGCAATGACCCCATCATGGGGGTCATCGTGGACAACACCCGGAGCCGGTGGGGAAAGTTCAGGCCCTGGATCGCGATCGGGGCGCTGCTGTGGGCCGTCTCGACGGTCATGCTCTTCGTCGATAGCGGGGCCCGGGGCACCATGTTCCTGGTGATATTCGCCATCACCTACCTGGTCTGGGGCATCGCCTACACCATCAACGACATCTCCTACTGGGGCATGTTGCCTTCCCTGTCTCGGGACCAGAAGGAACGCGAATCCATCGGTGTGATCGCCAGGATCACCGCCAATGTTGGATTGTTCGCGGTAGTGGTGGCTATATTGCCCGCCACCACCGCCCTCGGTGAGGCGCTGGGCGATCCCAAACGGGGCTGGCTGGCGTTCGCGGCGATCCTGGTGGTGCTGATGCTGGTCTTCCAGTCCCTCACCCTGGCGTTCGCCCGGGAACAGGTCGCCACCACCCCACAGCACACCCCGCTGCGGGAACTCCTGGGCGTCATCGGACGCAATGACCAGCTGCTGGTCACCGCCATCGCGATGCTGGTCTTCATGACCGGCTACACCACGACGGCGAGCCTTGGCATCTACTACTTCAAGTACATTCACGGCGACGAGGGCGCCTACCCGCTCTTCGCTGCCATCCTCGGGCTGGCCCAGCTGCTGGGGCTGTGCGCTTTCCCGCTGCTGGCCAAGAGGCTGTTTCGCCGCCAGATCCACGCCCTCGCCACCGTCTTGTGTCTCAGCGGACTCGGGGTGTTCTGGCTGGCAGGTTCGTCCATGCCACTCATCGGCCTGGCTGGGGTCTTGCTATTCGGAGGGCAGGCCTTCATCCAGTTGCTCATGCTGATGTTCATCGCCGACTGCGTGGAGTACGGCGAGTGGAAACTCCGGCGGCGCAACGAGTCCGTGACCGTCTCGCTACAGCCATTCATCTACAAGGCCTCCAACGCCCTGGCCAGCGGCCTGGTCGGCGCCTGCCTGGTCTGGTCGGGGATCAACCAGGCCTCCTCGGCCGCCGAGGTGAGCGAGTCCGGCAAGACCGTGTTCAAGTTAGTCATGCTGGTGGTTCCGATGGTGCTGCTCTCGGCCAGCTGGCTGATCCTGCGCACCTGGTTCCGGGTCGACGAGAAACGTTACGCTGAGATCATCGCCGAGTTGGAGGGACGCCGTGGCTAGCCTGGACCCCGTTGACCAGTTGTTGCTCGCCGAATTGGGGGAGCTCCCCGAACGGGTCGTCGTCGTGGATTCCCCTGCCCTGGCGTCTCACCTGGGCGGGCTGACCCGGGTCGTCGCCTGGTGCGACGACGCCCGCAAGTATGCCTCGCTGCCGCCATCGGTCGCGGTGGGTGGCGGCTTGCCGAACGGTTCTGGGCTGCCCGAGCTGGACGCCGGATTCCCCGTCCAGCCGGAGGAACTGTCCGGCGTCCCGACGCTGTACCGCTTGCCAAAATCCCTGGGGGAACTGGACGAGATCGCCAGCGCGGTCTCCCGGGCCGGTGGCTGGCTGTTCGGCGGGGCCAAGATCAAACATCTCAACCATGCGATGAACTCCGTGCTCGGACGCCACTTCGACGCGGTCAACGCGAGCCTGGGCGTCCGCAAGGCCCGGGTGTTGCGTGGTTTCGGAGCCAATCCACGGCCCCCGGAATGGCCCAAGAAACGCCACCACGCCGACCTCGACCTGTGGGTATCGACCCACGGAGCCACCTTCGGCGGCAACAAGATCGATCCCGGGACCCGCCTGCTCGGCGAACACCTCGATCGGGTCGGCGGGGAGCGCGTCATCGACCTAGCCAGCGGGAACGGGACCCTCTCGGCTCTGCTGGCTCGCTCCGGACGCACGGTGAAGGCCACGGATTCGTCCTGGGCAGCCGTGTCCGCGACCCGGGAGACCGCCTTACTCAACGGGCTCAGTATCGAGGTGACGTGGGCCGATGGGCTTCGGGGTGTCTCGGACGCGAGCGCCGAGGCCATCGTCAGCAACCCGCCCTTCCACCAGGGAAGGGCCAAGGA
>JAUMYR010000139.1:2027-4462 GCA_030528545.1 Propionibacteriaceae bacterium | reverse complement strand
GGACAGCATTGGTTCGCTGGGCACATGCACGAAGCCGCAGCGGGGACGCGAGCGCTCCGGCAATGCCGCGGCGGCGTGTAACGCGAGGTACAAGAGCGCATTGCAGGCATAGCTGCCCGCCGACAGCGACAATTCCGCCGGGATCCCGGCCGCGCGGGCGGCGCTCACCATCGTTTTCACCGGCAGCGTCGTGAAGTATCCGGCGGGTCCACCGGCCACCACCGGCTGGTCCACCGGCTGGACCCCAGCGTTGTCTGCGATCCTGGCGTCCACCAGGTTGACCGCGACCCTCTCGAAGGTCAGCCCGCGGCAGCCCTGAGACAAGCCCAGGCAGACCACGGCCGAGGGACGCACCTCCTCTAGCAGGTCGCCCAGCAGACGTTCGAGGGGCCCGAACTCGACCGGCAGCGCCGCCGTCACCGCGATATCTGACAGCCTCCCGGCCAGCTCGGACGAGGGGTTGACCGAAGCGCCCGCGAAAGGCTCGAACCCAGTCACCAGCACCGACACTCCCCCAGCCTATGGCCCGCCGCGGGCAGGCTGCCAGCGCCCCGGGATGATCCCGGTTCCCACCCCCTGCGAAGGGGGCCGGTGGAAACCTCCGAGACCGAAGGGTCCGACGGGTGAGCAGCCTCAGCGGCTGGCCTCAGAGATCGCCCTGAGCTTGCGCTCCACCTCCGTGACCCGGGCCTCCAGACTTCCCGGTTCGGCCCGGTGGTGCACCTCACCGCGGCGGGTGAAGCGCACATAGCCGACCGCCAGAGTCACCGCGAGCGCCGCGATCATGAGGATCAGCCGGGGCACCGCACGCTCGGAAAACATGGCATACATGACCCCGACGACCATCGTGTAAAGACCGCCGAAGAGCACCCCGTTGGCGAGGACCCGCAGCCTCTCGGGCATGCTGAGCGAGGCCACCATCGCGAGCATCGCGGACAGGATGAGGAAGGTCGCGGCCTTCACTGGCCAGTGCGAATAGCCGGGGTTTCCGGCCGTCGGGGCCGGGAACAGCGTGATGAGCAGCGCGTACAGCGCCCCGGTCAATAGCACCCCGAGGAATAGTGCGAACAGGATCTCCAGAGCCGAGCTGAGTCTCACGCTCACCCCCTATCGATAGCTTCCCGTTAGCTTACACAGAATGGTGTTACTTATTTAGGCACGCCTAAGCTGTGCCCATGTCGAAACTTCCTCCCGCCTGGGTGCCGCAACAGCACGGTGCCTGGGGGATGTTGATCGTTCCCTACCTCGCCGGGCTGTTTCTGGCGTCCCGGGTTAGGCCGCTGGTCTGGGCCGACCTGTTACTCGGCCTGACCTGGCTGATCGGATATTTCGCGTTCAACGCGCTCTGCCTCACCCTCAAGTCGGCGCCGCGGCGGCGGCCCGCCTACCGCGTCCCGCTGCTCACCTATGGCGCCCTCACCGCGGTCGCCGGGATCGGGGTGTTGCTGACCCGCGGCTGGGAGGTGCTGTGGTGGGCCCCCGCCTATGCGGTGCTGCTCGGGTGGACGCTGTGGCTCGTCGCGCACAAGCAGGAACGTTCCCTCACGTCGGGCCTGCTGACCGTGGTGGCGTCCTGTGGGCTCATGCTGGTGTTGCGCTGGGCGACGCCGCAGGCGATCCCGGGCACGGCCGACCCCTCAACGCTGCCCCACCTCGCGGCGGCGTTCGCGATCACCGGCTATTTCGCCGGGACGGTGTTCTACGTCAAGGCCCTCATCCGGGAGCGCAAGGACCCCCGCTCGACGACCCGGTCCATCGTCTACCACTGCCTATTCGCGCTGGCAATCCTGGGCTGCTGGCTGGCCGGGTGGCTGTCCTGGCCGTGGGCACTGTGGGCGATCGCGCTGGCCGCCCGGGCGGCCTGGGTGCCGGGCTACGCCGCCGCCCACTCCTGGCGCCCCCGCCAGATCGGGGTGAGCGAGATCGTGGTCTCGGTCATCACGGTGCTCGTTCTTCTGGTTGGCTAGGCCCATGCCACTTTCCCGCGTCACCCTGATCCGTCCCCACGGCTCCGCGGCTCAGGCCGTCCCTACACCCGGCCCGGCCCGCGAGACCCGCCACCCGTGGGGGGTCGAGGCGACGTGGGCCGGGCCGCTCGACGACCCGGCGGCCTACCGGGCCGGGCTGCGGGCCCGCGCGGACGCCGCGGGGTGGGACGCGGCGGTGCTGACCGGCCCCCTCGCCGAACGCCCGGCCCGGCTGCTGGTCATGGATGTCGATTCGACTCTCATCACCGCGGAAGTCATCGACCTGCTGGCCGACGCGGCGGGCTCGGGCCAGCGGGTGGCTGAGATCACCGAACGCGCGATGCACGGAGAGCTGGATTTCGCTTCCTCGCTGCGCGAACGGGTCGCGACCCTGGCAGGGCTCCCCGTCGGGGTGCTGGCCGATGTCATCGGCTCTATCTCCTTCTCCACAGGGGCGGACGCACTGGT
>JAUMYR010000139.1:0-1927 GCA_030528545.1 Propionibacteriaceae bacterium | reverse complement strand
ACCCGGGCGCGGATGCCCACATCCTCCGCCACCGGGACGCGATTCGTGCAGATCATGCCGTAGAGAACGGGCGTATCGACGCCAGGTTGGGTAGCCTGTGTCCGTACAGATCGTCATTCAAGGAGGAAATATGGCCGATCGCATCGGCAATGACGCTTTCCGCAAGAAGGTCATGTCAGCCGAGGATGCCGCCGCGCTCATCGATCCCGGTTCCAACATCGGTTTCTCGGGCTTCACCGGCGCGGGCTACCCGAAGGCCCTGCCACCTGCCCTCGCCGCCCGCATCAAGGAGGCCCACGAGCGTGGCGAGGAGTTCCAGATCTCGTCTTGGACCGGTGCTTCGACCGCCCCCGAACACGACGGCGCTCTGGCCGAAACCAATGGTGTGCGCTACCGCGCCCCCTACCAGTCCGATCCGGTGCAGCGGAACAAGATCAACGATGGCACCACCTACTACACCGACATCCACCTGTCGCACATGCCCAACCAGGTCGCCCAGGGCTTCCTCGGCAAGACCGATGTCGCGATCGTCGAGGTGACCGCGATCACAGAGGACGGCGAGCTGGTCCCGTCCAGCTCGGTCGGCGCGAACCGCACCTACCTTGACACCGCCGACAAGGTGATCCTTGAGGTGAACTCCTGGCAGTCGATCGGCCTGCACGGCATGCACGACATCTACTACGGCATCGGTGCGCTGCCCCCGAACCGGGTGCCCATCCCGATCACTCGCACCGGCGACCGCATCGGTCAGCAGACCTTCAGCATCGACCCCGACAAGGTGGTCGCCGTGGTCGAGACCGATGCCCCCGACCGGAACACCCCGTTCAAGCCCTTGGACGAGGATTCCAAGGCGATCGCGGGCTATTTCATCGATTTCCTGGCCCACGAGCGCAAGATGGGCCGGCTCCCAGAAAACCTGCTGCCGCTCCAGTCCGGTGTCGGCAACATCGCCAACGCGGTGCTCGCCGGTCTGTTGGATTCACCCTTCGAGAATCTGACTTCCTACACCGAGGTGATCCAGGACGGCATGATCGACCTGCTCGACTCGGGCAAGCTGACCGTCGCCTCGGCGACCGCCTTCTCGCTCAGCCCGACCGCTGCCGAGAAGATGAACAACGAGGCCGAGCATTACGCCAAGAAGATCATCCTGCGCCCGATGGACGTCTCGAACCACCCCGAGGTCATCCGCCGCATGGGCGTCATCGCCTGCAACGGCATGATCGAGGCCGACATCTACGGCAACGTGAACTCCACCCACGTCATGGGCTCGCGCATGATGAACGGCATCGGCGGCTCGGGCGACTTCACCCGTAACTCCTATTTCTCCTGCTTCGTCAGCCCCTCGGTCGCCAAGGGAACCGACGTTTCGGTCATCGTGCCGATGGTCAACCACGTCGACCACACCGAGCACGATGTCAGCGTCATCATCACCGAACAGGGCCTGGCCGACCTGCGCGGTCTCGCCCCGCGGCAGCGCGCCCGCAAGATCATCGAGAACTGCGCCCACCCGGCCTACAAGGACGCTCTGCTCGACTATGTCCAGCACGCCGAGAAGGTCGCCAACGGTCTGCACACCCCGCACGACCTGACCAAGGCGCTCGGCTGGCACAGCCGTTTCCTGGAGACCGGGACGATGAAGCAGGCCTGAGGCCAGCTCACCGGCCCGGTAGGAGGGCTCATGTTTGGGGACGCGGCGCCTGCCGCGTCCCCAACGCTATTGTGTGGTCCGGTTCAGCGTTTCAGGGTGCCCGTCGAGGGTTGCTGCGGCCCCGTGGCGACGCAGGCCACGCGCTCCTGGTGTCCGGGCCACCTGTTCATCGAGAGGTATTCGATCCGGTAACCGTCGGCCAGGCCGCCCAAGTAGTTCATCAGCGTCGCGCGGTTGCACACCCCGGTCAGGGGGTCGGCCTCCATCTCGGCTTGCGAC
>JAUMYR010000138.1:2255-6827 GCA_030528545.1 Propionibacteriaceae bacterium | reverse complement strand
TCAGCCAGCGGATCGACGTGGGTCTCATCGAGTTCGATGGGGAGACCCGCCCCTTCCTGGTCGCGGCGGGTATCGGCCTGGACGCCGAGATCATGGACAGCACCGATGGCGGGCTGAAACGCCAGATCGGACGTCTGGCCTATGTGGTCGCTGGCGCCAAGGTGCTCCTGCAGCGCGGCTTCGCGACCAGCGTGAAGGTCGACGGGGGCCGCCCGGTGCGGCAGCGGGCCCGGATGATCCTGGCCTGCAACTGCGCGGCCCTGCAGGCCGGGGTCGAGATCGCGGTCGATGCCCAGCCCGACGACGGCAGCCTCGACGTGGTGACGATCCGCCCCGCCGGGATCGTCGGATGGCTCGCCGTCGGGTTCAGCGTCCTTACCGGCCGGGGCCGGGGCAACGGGCTCATCTCCCAAAGGTCCGGGCGAGAGATATCGGTGCGGCTGAACCGTCCGGTGCTCGCCGAGATCGACGGCGACGTGCTGGGGCGCACTCGGTCCGCCCGTTTCGGCGTCGATCCGCTGGCGTTGAGCGTCCGGGTTCCTGGCTGAGGCCCGCCGGTCTCAGAGCCGGGACGCCAGCACCCCGGCGGCCGCCGCGCACTGGTGGCGCAGTTCGGCCTGTTCGGTGGGGGTGACCTGATCGGCGTCGTAGGTGAGCGCGATCGCGGCAACAGGGTGTCCTGCCCTGTCAGGCACCGCGTTGGCGACCGAGCTGAGCCCCGGAGTCACCGAGCCGGTCTCGGTGGCATAACCGCGGGAACGCACATCGGCCAGGACGCGGCGCAACTCGGTCGGTGTCGCCGGTCCCCCTTCCGGCAGGGAGGCCGCGTCCGGGAACAGCGCGGCGACCTGACGCCTGCCGAGACCGGCCAGGATCGCCAGACCGCTGGCGGTGATGGTCGCGGGCAGCCGCACCCCCACGTCGGTCACCAGCAGCGGCCTACCGGCAGCGCGTTCCTCGATGACATACAGCACGTCGCGTCCGCTCAGCACCACGAGGTGTGCGTTGTGGGTCGTCTGGTCCACCAGACGCTGGATGACCGGCCTGGCGAGCCGCTGCAAGGGGGTCTGGCGCTGATATCCCGAACTCAGCTCGTGGGCGGCCAGGCCCAGCCCGTAGCGCTGCTTGTCCGGGTAGTGGATGACGTAGCCGTG
The DNA here is from genome assembly GCA_030528545.1 of Propionibacteriaceae bacterium. The sequence goes on along the minus strand of JAUMYR010000138.1, from coordinate 5,673 downwards.
TTCGATGAGGACGGCCAGCAGGTGGTAGGCGGTGCTGCGCGCCAGCCCGAGTTCCTGGGCCAGGCGGGCGGCGGGCACCGGCTCGACGCGGGTGGCGAGCAGGCTCAGGATCCGCAGCGCGTTGGCCGCGGCGGGCACATTCGATCGGCGTCTGGGGTCATCGGGCACCCCCTCATGATGCCCGAGACTGGGCCTGACGGAGCGGGAACCGCCAGCCCCGGCGTCACGCCCCAGGGCTGCCCCGGACATCCCGATGTCTTGGATCCCAGACACTAACTGCCCTCCCGGGCTCGCTTTGGCGAGAATGATTCGGTGGTATAAGAGGCATGCACGATGCCCCTATCCCGATTGGCCAGCGCCCTCTCACCATTGACGAGGTCGTCGAGATCGCCCGGAATCACGCCCGGGTCGAGGTGAGTGAGGCCGCCTGGGAGCGAGTCCAGAACGCCCATGACATCGTCCGTGGGCTCGCCGAAGACACGGTCCCCCACTACGGTGTTTCCACCGGTTTCGGCGCCTTAGCGACTAAACACATTCCCGTGGCCAAGCGTGCGGAACTCCAGCGCTGCCTGGTGCGCAGTCACGCCGCCGGGTCGGGGGCCGAGGTCGCCGAAGAGATCGTGCGCTCGCTCATGACTTTGCGTATCCAGACCCTCGCCAGTGGTCACACCGGGGTGAGGCCCCAGGTCTTGTCCTCCTATGTCGCGATGCTCAACGCGGACATCACTCCGGTGGTATATGAGTATGGCTCGCTCGGGTGCTCCGGGGATCTGGCGCCCCTGTCTCACTGTGCTTTAGCGCTGATGGGAGAGGGCGTCGTGCGCTACCAGGGTCAGCTCATGGAGGCGGCCGAGGCGCTCGCCGCGCACGGGATCTCACCGGTCGAGCTGGCGGAGAAGGAGGGGCTGGCTCTCATCAACGGCACCGACGGCATGCTGGGCATGCTGTGCCTGTCGCTCCGGGACCTGCGCCGCCTGGTCACCTGCGCCGACATCGTCACCGCGATGAGCGTCGACGGGCTGCTCGGCTCCGACCATGTGTTCGCCGCGGACCTCATGGCTCTTCGTCCTCACCCCGGGCAGCAGGCCTCGGGTGACAATCTGCGTCGGCTCATGGCCGGATCGGCCATCCGCGCGAGCCATCTGGGGGCAGATGACGGCATCGTGCAGGACGCCTACTCTCTGCGCTGTTCGCCACAGGTCACCGGCGCCGTGCGCGACACCATCGACCACGCCGCCCGGGTCGCGTCCTGGGAGCTGGCCTCGGCCATCGACAACCCGGTCGTGATCGACGGCCGGGTCGAGTCCAACGGCAATTTCCACGGTGCGCCCGTCGCCTATGTGCTCGATTACCTCGCCATCGCGGTCGCCGACCTCGCCTCGATCAGCGAAAGGCGCACCGACCGCTTCTGCGACAAAGCCCGCAACCATGGTCTACCACCCTTCCTCGCCCACGATCCGGGAGTCGATTCCGGCCATATGATCGCCCAGTACACCGCAGCCGGGATCGTCAGCGAGCTGAAGCGGCTGGCTTCCCCGGCCAGCGTTGACTCGATCCCCTCCAGCGCCATGCAGGAAGATCACGTCTCCATGGGTTGGGCGGCCGGGCTCAAACTGCGCCGCGCCATCGACGGGCTCACCCGGGTGCTGGCGATCGAGTTGCTGACCGCCGCACGCGGCATCGAACTGCGGGCTCCGCTTACCCCGTCGGCACCGGTCGGTGCCGTAATCTCCGCTCTCCGGGATGCGGGTGTCCCGGGCCCGGGACCGGATCGTTTCGTCGCTCCTGAGATCGCGGTGGCGGTCGACTTCATCCGCTCCGGAGCTGCCATCGAGGCCGCCTCCCGCGCCCTAGCCCAACCACTGAACTGACCGCACCGCCCCGGCCTATCCGCCGCCGGGGCAGACCCACGACCACTGGAGGTATTGATGACCGGTCACCGTGTAGTCCGCGCCCCACGCGGCACCCAGCTCACCGCCCGTTCCTGGGCGACCGAGGCCCCGCTCCGGATGCTCATGAACAACCTCGATCCGGACGTGGCCGAACGCCCAGACGACCTGGTGGTCTACGGGGGGACGGGCCGCGCGGCGCGCGACTGGGCCTCCTTCGACGCTCTGGTGCGCACCCTCACCACGCTGGGCGAGGACGAGACCATGCTGGTGCAATCCGGAAAGCCCGTCGGGGTGTTCCGCACTCATGAGTGGGCGCCGCGCGTCCTCATCGCGAACTCCAACCTGGTCGGCGACTGGGCGAACTGGCCCGAGTTCCGGCGCCTGGAGGCCGAGGGCCTGATGATGTATGGCCAGATGACGGCCGGGTCGTGGATCTACATCGGCACCCAGGGCATCGTGCAGGGCACCTACGAGACCTTCGCCGCGGTGGCCGAGAAGAGGTTCGGCGGGACGCTGGCCGGTACCCTGACCCTCACCGCGGGTTGCGGCGGTATGGGTGGGGCCCAGCCGCTGGCGGTCACCCTCAACGGGGGCGTCTGCCTCATCGTGGACGTGGACGCCCACCGGTTGCACCGCCGGGTGGAGCACCGCTACCTGGACGAGGTCGCGGGCTGCCTGGATGAAGCCCTCGACCGCGCGCTCGCTGCGAAACGCGAGCGGCGAGCTTGGTCGGTGGGAGTGGTCGGGAACGCCGCCGAAGTGTTCCCCGAGTTGCTGCGCCGCGGCGCCGAGATCGACATCGTGACCGATCAGACCTCGGCCCACGATCCGCTGAGCTATCTGCCGCTCGGCGTCAGCGTCGAGGACTGGGCCGGTGAGGCCGCGCGAGATCCTGAGGGGTTCACCGAACGGGCTCGGGCCTCAATGGCGGCACATGTGCGCGCGATGGTCGAGTTCCAGGACGCCGGTGCTGAGGTCTTCGACTACGGCAACTCGATCCGCGATGAGGCCCGCCTGGGCGGTTACGAGCGCGCTTTCGAGTTCCCCGGTTTCGTGCCCGCCTACATCCGGCCGCTGTTCTGCGAGGGCAAGGGCCCGTTCCGCTGGGCCGCGCTGTCGGGCAACCCGGCCGACATCGCCGCGACCGATGAGGCGGTGCTGAAGCTGTTCCCCGACAATGACCGGCTGCACACGTGGATCCGCGGGGCCCGCGAAAAGATCGCCTTCCAAGGCCTGCCCGCCCGCATCTGCTGGCTCGGCTACGGCGAACGCGACCGGGCGGGTCTGGCGTTCAATGAGCTGGTGGCCTCTGGCCGGATCAGCGCCCCCATCGTGATCGGGCGCGATCATCTCGACTGCGGTTCGGTGGCGAGCCCCTACCGGGAGACCGAGGCGATGCTGGATGGCTCGGACGCCATCGCGGACTGGCCGCTGCTGAACGCCCTCACGGCCACCAGCTCGGGAGCGACCTGGGTGTCGATCCATCACGGCGGCGGCGTCGGCATCGGACGCTCCATCCACGCCGG
>JAUMYR010000138.1:0-2155 GCA_030528545.1 Propionibacteriaceae bacterium | reverse complement strand
CGGGAGGACAGCGTCGGCAACCAGTGGGGGTGGTGGGCAGGCCCCGGCCCAGGGGCGATCGTGTCCGGTTCGCATCTGGACTCGGTCCCCGATGGGGGAGCCTTTGACGGGCCGCTGGGCGTGGTCAGCGCGTTGCTGGCCGTCGATGAGTTGCGGCGCCGCGGGCTGAGTCCGCGCCGCCCGGTCGCGGTGGTGAACTTCGTGGACGAGGAGGGGGCCAGGTTCGGGGTGGCCTGTTCCGGGTCGCGGGTCCTGACCGGCGTGCTCAGCCCGGAGCGGGCGCTGGGGCTGCGCGACGACGACGGCCTCACCATGGCCGAGGCGCTGCGCCGATGCGGCCGTGACCCTGAGACCTTCGGCCCGGATCCTGGTCTGGTCAGCAGCATCGCGGCCTTCGTCGAGGTACATATCGAGCAGGGACGCGCCCTCGCCGACCTGGCGGACGAGCCGATCGCGGTGGCCACCTCGGTGTGGCCGCACGGCCGGTGGCGCATCGAGCTGCCCGGAGAGGCCAATCACGCGGGCACGACCCGGCTGCCGGATCGCCGCGATGCGATGCTCGCCGCGGCCGAGGTGACCCTGGCTGCGCGCCGGGCCGCCCAGCGTCACGGCGCGGTCGCGACCATCGGCAAGGTCGAGGTGACCCCGAACGGCATCAACGCGATCCCGAGCCACGTGAGGTGCTGGCTGGACGCCAGGGCCCCCGATCCCGCCGCGGTCTTTGCGGTGGTCGAGGATGTGAGCGGTGTGGTGTCCGGCCTCGGCGGTGAGATCGCCTGCCAGTCCTGGACCGATGACACCCCGTTCACGCCGTGGCTGCGAGATCGCCTGCACCTCCGTCTCGGGGAACCGCCACTGCTGGGTACCGGGGCCGGGCACGACGCGGCCGTCCTGGCCAGCGTGGGCGTCCCCGCCGGGATGCTGTTCGTGCGCAACCCGACCGGCCACTCCCACAGCCCGGCCGAGACCGCCAGCGTGCCCGACTGTGAGCGCGGCGTCATCGCCCTAGCCGACGTCCTGGAAGACCTCGCGATGGCGGAGTCGTTGCCATGATCGGCCTGTGGGTGCCCTATGCCTGGCTACCGGATGGGGTCAGTGAGGGGGTCCGGCTAGTCGCCGGGGATATCGCGGGACGCTGGACCGAGGTCGAGGCCGGGGTGGGCCCCCACGACACCGACATGGTGCTGGAGGGGCTGGCACTTCCCGGTTTCGCCAACGCGCACAGCCATGCCTTCCATCGCGGGCTGCGGGGACGCACTCATACTGACGGCACCTTCTGGTCGTGGCGCGAGGAGATGTACCGGCTGGCCGCCAGCCTCACCCCGGGCAGCTACTACGAGCTGGCCAGGGCCGTCTACGCCGAGATGGTCTGTGCCGGGTACACCAGCGTCGGTGAGTTCCACTACCTGCACCACGGGCCCGGCGGCGAACCCTATGAGGACCCGAACGCGATGGGCAAGGCCCTGGTCCGGGCCGCGCGACAGGCGGGCATCCGGCTGAGCCTGCTCGATGCCTGCTATCTGCGCGGCGGGCTGGGCGATGCGGGCTATCAGGAACTGGACGAGACCCAGCGGCGGTTCAGCGACGGCACGGTCGCCGCCTGGTGGCGGCGAGTCGAGCGGCTCATCGACGAGGTGGGACGCACCAACGTCCTCCAGATCGGGGCGGCCGCGCACTCGGTGCGAGCCCTCGATCCGGCTGAGCTGGCCGAGTTCGCCGCTGCCCACTCCGCTGCCGAGTTGCCCGTCCACCTGCACCTGTCGGAACAGCCCGCCGAGAACGAGGCGGTGCTGGCCGTCCACGGGGTCTCCCCGGCCGGTCTCGCCGAGCGCTGTGGGGTGTTGGGTCCCCGCACGGTCGCCGTGCACGCCACCCACCTCACCGGGGAGGACCGCGCCATCCTGGCCAGCACCGGCACCGGGGTGTGTTTCTGCCCCACCACCGAACGCGACCTGGCCGACGGCATCGGGGACGCCTCAGCGCTGGGAGAGGCCGGGGTGGAGTTGTCCATCGGGTCGGACCAGCACGCCATCGTCGATCCCTTCGACGAGTTGCGCTGTCTGGAGGGCCACGAACGCCTGGTCAGCCATCGGCGGGGGGTCTTCTCCCCCGCCGGGCTCGCCCGGGTCGGGTTCAACCACGCCGCCATCGGGTT
>JAUMYR010000137.1 GCA_030528545.1 Propionibacteriaceae bacterium | reverse complement strand
GGAAAGGCTCAGCGGTTCCGCAGGTCCGCGACCATGGTCCCCTGCGGGTGGCCGGGCCCAGCGTCCCTGAATCCGAGCCTGGCGTATAGACCGCGCGCCGGGTTTCCGTCCTCCACGCTCAGGCCGATGCGGTCCTCGCCTCGCTCGGCCGCACGCCGCAGTGCCAGCCCAATGAGCCGGGAGCCGATGCCTTTCCCGCGGTAGCCCTCGCGGACGCACACGCTGAGCTCACCGACACCGTCCGCCACGTACCCCCACCCGGCCTCATCCGCCATCAGGTACAAGACCCAGACCACCCCGACCACGTCGCCCTCCTCTAGTGCGACGAAACCGAAATCGCCCCGTTCCGGCCGGAGCACGGTGTATCGGGAGAACTCGGGAAGAGACTCGACCTGGCCGATGGTGAACCGCTCACCACACCAGTTGCAGTTGGCGAGAGTGGCCCAGGCCAGAACATCCCGGTCTGTCGCCACGAGGTCACGGATGCGCACGCTCCGCTCGGGGCCACCGGATGTCAGCATCCGCGCCCCACCCTTCGGGCGTCACGGGCCGTGCACAGCATCATGGTGAGAGCCTACAGAGGGTCGAGCCCAGCATCAGGATGAGGCCCGGGCGGAGTCCCCCGGATGAGCTCCTCCGCCGCTGCTCAGAGACCGGCGAGGGCCGCACCCAGGCACTGAGTTCACCCGTCTTCGGGGACGCTGGTGGCCGACCCGGGAACCCCGGGTAGGCGCAGGGTGAACTCCGCTCCCCCTCCCTCGGCGTTGCCCGCCCGCACCCAGCCTCCGTGGCTGTTGACGGTGTGGGCGACGATCGACAGTCCCAGGCCAGTGCCGGGGGTGTTCCGCGCCCGGTCGGAACGGAAGAACCGGTCGAAGACGTGCGGCAGGTCTTCCTCGGCGATGCCGGGGCCCTCGTCGGAGATCCGCAGCTCCTCGCCCACCAGGCTCACGTGCACCGTGCCGTCGGGCGGGGAGAACTTCACCGCGTTGTCCAGCAGGTTCGTCACGGCACGTTCCAGGGTGTCCGGCTCACCGGTCAGGATCAGCGGGTTCAGCTTCACATCGAAATGGAGCCCCGGACCGCGGCGCCTCGCCCGCTCCACGGAGGCCGCGACCACGTCCGCGAAATCCAGCTCGACGAGGTTACGTTGCAGCTTGTCCTCCCGAGACAGTTGCACCAGATCGGCCACCAGGGAGGTGAACTCGCCCAGCTGGGCGGCGACATCGTGCAGGATCTCGTGCCGGGCGCCCGGCGGCAACATGCCCGAGTTCTCGTCGGCGACCAGCAGCTCGACGTTCGTTCGCATCGAGGTCAGGGGCGTTCTCAGCTCGTGCCCGGCGTCGGCGATGAGGCGGCGCTGCCGGTCCCTCGACGAACGCAGGGAGACCAGCATGGAGTTAAAGGACCTCGTCAGATCCCCCAGCTCGTCGTCGCTGTGAATCTGGATCGGGTCCAGTTCGTCGGTCTCGGTGATGTGGTGCACCGCGTCCGACAGTTCCCGCACCGGGGACAGCGCCGCCCGGCCCACCCAGTAACTGGTCGCCATGGCGAAACCGGTCCCCATGACGCCGACCGCCACCATGACCAGCCACAAGGAATCCAGTGTCGTCGCCGTCGGGGAGATCAGCCGCCCGAGCACGACCGCGTAGTTACTGTTTCCCACGTTCATGGGTGTCGCGACCATGCGATAGATCTGACCATCGGAGCCGATGCTGGTCCGGGCCGAGTATCCCGCTTGGAGCCGGGCGATCGCGAGTTCTGGGTTGTCTGCCAGCAGGGTCGCGTTCTCACCGGGGACGCGCAGCTGTTCGCCGCTGGCCGAGACCACCACCAGCGTCACGTTGACCGCTCTGAGCGCGTCGGTGTTGAGCCCACCCATGTTGTCGATATCGGTCGCGATCGCGTCCGAGGTATAGCCCGATACCTGCACCAGCTCACGGTCAAGCTGATCGTAAAGAGACCACCTCGTCATGACATAGGCGGCGACCGCGACGCAGCCCACGGCGATGGCCACTGCCGTCGCGGTCAACAAGACCATCCTGCTCTGCAGGCTCTGACCCCGCAGCAGCAGTCCCGCCCACCGCTGGAACTGGTAGACGCCCTTGCCGATCACGGGGGTGTCTCACGAAGGATGTAACCCACCCCGCGCACGGTATGAATGAGCCGCGGTTCGCCGCCCTGCTCGGTTTTACGCCTCAAGTAGCCGATATACACCTCAAGGGAATTAGCCGTGGTTGGGAAATCGAATCCCCACACCTCAACCATCAGCCACTGCCGCTCCAGCACCCGACGCGGATTCTCCATGAACGTCTGCAACAGCGCGAACTCGGTCCGGGTCAGGCTCACGTGACGCCCAGCCCTGGTCACCTCACGGGTCTGGGTGTCCAGCGTGAGGTCTTCGAAGTGCAGCACCGGAGACTCGACCTCAGAGGCCGGACGCGCCCGCCTGGTCAGCGCCCGCAGCCTGGCCAGCAACTCGTCCAGGGCGAACGGCTTGACCATGTAGTCGTCGGCGCCCGCGTCCAGCCCATCGACCCGGTCACCGACCGCATCCCGCGCGGTCAGGATCAGGATCGGCACATCGTTGCCGGTCTGGCGGAGCATCCGCGTGGTTTCAAGGCCGTCCAGACGCGGCATCATCACATCCATAATCACCGCGTCGGGGTGGATCGCCGACAGCTTCGCCAGCGCCTCCAGCCCATCGACCGCGGTCGTGACGGTATCCCCCGTGTAGCGCAGCGACCGCGCGAGCGAATCACGGACTGCCTGATCGTCGTCTACTACCAGGATGTGCATGCCCTATAGCCTGCCATCCGGGACTGACAATTTCACGCCGACAGCCCCACTGCTTCCGATTGGCCAGCCGATACCCCTCCTAGCGAGCACCCTCATCGGGGTGTGGAAGCGTGGGTACCCTAGACGGCATGCTCGTGCGCATCATCGCCAACGCCGCTGCCGTCTTCGTCGCGGCCCTGCTCATATCCGGCATTCATCTTGGTCCAACCGAAGGTTTCGCCGGTCTCAGCCAGGGAACCGATGGACTCGCCGAGGTCTTGACCGCACTCGCGGTCGGCGCGATCTTCGGCGTTGTCAACACGTGGGTGAAGCCTCTCGTCACGCTGCTCAGCTTGCCCTTTGTCATCTTGAGCCTCGGGCTTTTCCTTCTCGTCATCAATACGCTCATGTTTATGCTGGCCTCCGAGATCTCTGGCGTGCTGGGGCTCGGTTTTGGGGTGAGCAACTGGGGCGCGGCCTTTCTCGGCGCCATCGTGGTCTCAATCGTGTCCGGTATCGTCAACGGCATCCTGGGAGGGAAAAGATGAAGATAGTGTTCGTGTGCTGGGGCAATATCTGCCGTTCTCCGATGGCCGAGCGGGTGGCCCGTAAGTTCGCCGCGGACGCCGGACTAGACCTCGATATCACCAGCGCGGCGGTCAGTTCCGAAGAACTGGGCGCCCCCATCGACCGGCGGGCTGCCCGCGTCCTCACCCGTGCTGGTTACGACGCGAGCGGGCACCGGGCGCATCGCATCACGGCGGGCGAGATCACATCGGCCGACCTGGTGATCGCCGCCGAACAGGTGCACATCGATCGGATGCTCCGGCTCGTCCCCGACGCCCAGAATCTGCGCCTCATCAACGACTTCAACCCCGCGAAGCCCTCGGGGACGCCGCTCATTGACCCCTGGTATGGCCCCGAGTCCGGGTTCGACGAGACCCTCGCCGACATCGAGGCCGCGATGCCAGGGCTGCTAGCCTCCCTCAAAGCCTAGGAGGGACGCCCGGCATGGCACCGGAGGCCGGGAGCCCGGCCGGACCGGCAGAAGTGAGACTTCCGGGCCCAATACCGTTTTCGGGTGACCGAGTAGAATGGCGCCGCCGGTGAGAAAGGAACATCTGTGTCCCTCGATAACCTCGAACATGCGCTCGATGATTCCGCCAATGACGCTGCGCCGCCGCGACGGCGCAGGAGGCGGCGCGGACTCATCGTGCTGGCGGTCCTGGGAGTCTTGATCGCGATTATTCTCGGCGTGGTTGGCTACTACATCAACAGCCTCAACAAGGCGCTGGACTCGATCAAACGCGAAGAGACATTCGTGCCGCGCGACTACGAGAATCGCCCGACCCCGCCGCCCGTGCCCAACCCGGCGATGAACATCCTCCTCATGGGCAGCGATTCTCGCGGTGCCGGAGACCATGGGCGCAGCGACGCCATCATGTGGGTGCATGTCTCCGGGGACCGCAAAGATGTCTATATCACCTCCTTTACCCGGGATATGTGGGTCGATATTCCAGGCCATGGCAAGGGGAAGATCAATGCCGCTTACGCTTATGGTGGTATCCAGCTCCAGGTGCAGACCCTAGAGACCCTGATCGGCGCGCGGGTCGATCATGTGGCGCTCGTTGACTTCGAGGGATTCATCAAGCTCACCGAGTTGTTGGGCGGAGTCACCGTCAATAATCCCTACGCCTCGAAGGAGAAAGGCAAGCACGGCGAGGTTTATACCTGGCCGAAGGGCGAGGTCACCGTCGCGGGTGAAGAGGCTCTCGCTTTCGTCCGCCAGCGTTATGCGCTGCCCACAGGAGCATGGGGGCGCGCCGAACGTCAGCGTGAGGTCATCGGTGCAATCGTCTGGCGGATGACTAGGCCAGACGTGCTGGCTAATCCGATCAGGTTCGATGAGACCGTCAGCGCGGTCGGCAAGACCATCACCGTGGACGCCAACGTCACGAATCAATTGGTTTATGACACCGCGTTGTCGCTGCGCCTGGATGGCAGGCAGAGCATCCATCTGTTGCAAGCACCGATCAAAGGCGGAGGCAAGGCCGGGGACCAGTACATCGACATCCCCAATTACGAACAGCTGAACGAACTGGGCACCGCCTTGCGTGAAGACAAGATGGCGGCCTATACCGCGAAATACCCACGCTGACCCGACGGGTATCCACGATCGGAGGGCGCACATCCAGGCCGCCCCAGGCTGTGCCCGATGTTGATCTCACCCCGGACCGCACGGCGGCAAGGTCTGACTAGACCGGCGGCTCGGCGGAGATGTCTGGGCAGGCAGCCCCTGGGAGGAGGCAGGGATTCCACGCCCGGCCTCCCGGCCCGCCCGCTGCCACGGCACTCCCGGATCGCCGGGCACCGCCGAATCGGATGGCTCCACAGGTTACCGACACTCTGTCGCCGAGGTGTGGAAAGATGGGTGAGGTATCCACGACAAGGGAGTGACGATGGCTGAATTCCACTATGAGGACATGCTGCCGATCGGCAAGGACGAGACCCCTTACCGCCTGCTGACTACGAAGGGCGTGAGTATCACCACCGGTCCCGATGGCCGCCAGTTCCTTCAGGTGTCCCCACAGGCGCTGACCCTGCTGGCCGAGACCGCGATGCACGATATCGCGCACTATCTGCGTCCGGCGCACCTGCAGCAGCTGCGCACCATCCTGGACGACCCCGAGGCGTCCGACAACGACAAGTTCGTGGCCCTCGACCTGATGAAGAACGCCAATATCGCCGCAGGTGGCATCCTGCCGATGTGCCAGGACACCGGCACCGCCATCATCATGGGAAAGCGCGGGCAGCAGGTGCTCAGCCCCGGAGCGGACGAGGAGGCGCTCAGCCGCGGCGTCTTCAACGCCTACACCAAGCTCAACCTGCGCTACTCCCAGAATGCCCCGCTGACCATGTGGGAGGAGCGCAACACCGGTTCCAATCTGCCCGCCCAGATCGAGCTGTACGCCGATACCGCAGTCGGGCATGAGAACACCTACAAGTTCCTGTTCATGGCCAAGGGTGGCGGCTCGGCCAACAAGAGCTACCTGTACCAGGAGACGAAGGCCGTCCTGAATCCCGAATCCATGATGAAGTTCCTGGACGAGAAGCTGCGCAGCCTCGGCACCGCCGCCTGCCCGCCCTACCACCTAGCCATCGTCATCGGCGGCACCTCCGCGGAGTTCGCGCTCAAGACCGCCAAATATGCGTCCGCGAAATACCTGGACAGCCTGCCGACCGAGGGGGCGATGACCGCCCGCGGGTTCCGCGACCTGGAACTGGAAGAAAAGGTGCTGGAAATGACCCGCAACTTCGGGATCGGCGCCCAGTTCGGCGGCAAATACTTCTGCCACGACGTGCGGGTGATCCGCCTGCCGCGGCATGGGGCGTCCCTACCGATCGCGATCGCGGTGTCCTGCTCGGCCGACCGGCAATGCCTCGGCAAGATCACCCCGCAGGGGGTGTTCATCGAGCAGCTTGAGATGGACCCGGCGAGGTTCATGCCCGAGGACGTGGACGCCGACCTGGACGCCGAAACCGACGGCGTCACCGGCACCGGCAAGGGGGCCGTGGTCAAGATCGACCTGACCCGGCCGATGCCCGAGATCCTGGCGGAGCTGAGCAAGCACCCGGTGAAGACCAGGGTGTCGCTGACCGGCCCGATCATCGTCGGCCGCGACATCGCCCACGCCAAGATCAAGGAACGCCTTGATGCGGGCGAGGAGATGCCGCAATACCTCAAGGACCACCCGATCTACTACGCCGGACCGGCGAAGACCCCCGAGGGCATGGCGTCCGGGTCGTTCGGGCCGACCACGGCCGGACGCATGGACTCCTACGTCGACCAGTTCCAGGCGGCGGGCGGTTCCATGGTCATGCTGGCCAAGGGCAACCGCAGCCAGCAGGTGACCGATGCCTGCGCCAAACACGGCGGCTTCTACCTCGGTTCCATCGGCGGCCCCGCGGCCCGGCTGGCCCAGGACAATATCAAGAGTGTCGAGGTGGTCGAGTATCCCGAGCTGGGCATGGAGGCGATCTGGAAGATCGAGGTCGAGGATTTCCCGGCCTTCATCGTCGTCGACGACAAGGGCAACGACTTCTTCGCCGAGGTGAACAAGCCGGTCACGGT
>JAUMYR010000136.1:1586-7051 GCA_030528545.1 Propionibacteriaceae bacterium | reverse complement strand
CCCGGGCCGTAAGGACGTAGGCCGTCTCAGCAGGGGCGCTCGTCCTCCCCCTCCACTGCACCGCCGATGTCTCAGCGAATCCGGCGGCCCTCAACACCCATCCGAGTCTCCACTGAGCAGGGCCGTCAACGCCGCCGCCACGTCATCGGTACCGATCCGCTCCTGCTCAATCCTGCGGAAGGCGGCATCGCCCCTCGTGGCCACGGACGCATAGCACTCGGCTTCGGCGGGTCTCAGGTGGGGGAGCCGGATGCCCGAGGGCCGCAGCGGGACGCCGTTCCGGTCGTGGTTGACACCCAGGTGGGCGTATCTGACCCGGCTCATCTCGTCCATCAGCAGGGACTCGACGCGCACACCCCTGGGCCCGAGCTCCGCCCGGAGATGGTTCAAGATCGCGAACCCGTCGCAGTCCATGTCGCCCCAGTAGATCACCCGCTCGGCCTGGAGCAGCCACGGGATCTCTCCGGCCAGCTGGGCGGCGGCCTTGCCACCACCCTCCACGACCACCGTCTCGGGATTCTCGGGGAACCAGAGCCGGGCGTCCCGGTTCTCCACGATCACCACCACCCGCGGACGATAGGCCGGGTCGTGCCGGTCACCGCTGGTCCAGGCGTCATGACGCCGGGCGCCGCCAGCCAGGTACCGGGGATCGGCATAGGTCAGGTGCACCACCGACAGCCGGGGCCGGGTTTCAGCGGCGAGGTCGCGTCCGGTCAGGTCACGCATCAGCCCGAGGTGGTCCGCCAGCCACTTCGTGTGCACCCCGGGGATCGGCAACTGCCGCAGCGTCCAACCGCCCAGATCCGGATGTTCACTCAGCCAGGCCACCGCGCTCACCACGGACTCAAGGTCTGGCTCGCTTAGATCGCAAACCCTTTTCAGCAGAGCCGGGGTCAGCCCCACCCCCGCGGCGCGCAGCCGGGACGCGACCCGCCGGAACCGCGCCAGGTCGAGACCAGTCGTTCCACCGAGCCTGCCGATGGCGGCAAGCCCTGCGTCCAATGTCTCGATGCGCAACCGGTAGGGACGAGACACGCTCACCCGATCGTCGCGAACCTCACGATTCTCACAGCTCACGCCGGGCAGGCCATCCAGGTCGATGCCCGCCCACTCAATGCCCCAATCGGTCCAATGCTCCCGGCCGACGCCTTCGATCGCGGTCTTGCTGCCCACCCCCGGACGCAGCCCAACCTCAATGGGACGGTGGGCGGAACCGGTCAGTTCGGCACACACCCACTCCGGCCATAGCCGGGCGATCCTGTCGGCGAGGGTGGCTGCCGCCTCCGCCGGGCCGAGCAGGCGCGGGCTCACCCGGGCTGCTCCGCCAGGGCGGCCTTCGGTCTCGCCCAGGACCGGCCTTCGGTGTCTTTGAGGATGTCGTATTCCATCTCGACGTGGGGTTCGATGGCGCTGTACTTGTCGTTCGGCGCCCCGATAATCAGCTGGAAACCGAGCCCACGCCACGCCCCGATGGCGCGTTTGGTGAAGTGGGCGTCCGCCTTGATGAGAGCCTCGTCGAGGAACACCGGCGCATAGCGGGGACGCTCGGCATCGGCGTCCCCCAACTGGTAGCGCAGGGCCGCCCCAACGATGAAGGCCACCAGTTCCTGGGATTCGCCGCCGGACTTCTCCCCGATGTGGTCGTAGAGGGACATGTGTTGCCTAGTCACCGCGTGAATCCGCTCTGCGCTGACCCGGACGTGGTTGCGCACATCGATCAGCTCGGCGAAGTCGGGGGCGCTGCGCCGGATTCGCCCGATCAGCCGCGACATCCTGGTGTAGGCCTCGGCCCGTTCGGTGTCGGTCCGCGCGGCCTCGATCTGGGCCCGGACCTCCCGCAGTTCCTTGCGGAACCGTCTGCGCGCCTGGGACTGATTGTCCCGCGGGGTGATCTGCAGCCGGTGAGCGTCGTCGTAGAAGGGCAGGTCCCGCAGGATGGCGTTGACCGGTTCGATCCTTTCCTGGATCTCACGCAGCGACCGGTCGAGGGTCGAGTTGAGGTTCGTCAGATCGTTACCCGACAGCTTCAGCAGGCTGTTCTTCCATTCGGCCTCCAATTCGTGCAGGCCGCTGGCCTCCAGGCCCTCCAGGATGCGCTCGAAATCCTTCACAGAGGTGTCGGGGTCGGCGCGCAGGCTGGGGTTGGGCCAGTTCTCCAGGAAGGATTCCAGGCTCCGGCGCAGGTTCTCCCGCTGGTCGGCGAGGGCGCGCTGGGCGGCGTCCCGGTCTTCGCTCATGCGCTGCGCCGCACCTTCCATCGCGATGTCGAACCTTGTCAGCTCGTCCTCCGCGCTTGATGCCTGGAATGACTCGACCGCATCGAAGCGGCCAGCCAGGTAGTCCTCCTGGGACGCCGACAGCTCGCGTCCCGCCTCCGCCGCCTCGTCCAGGACGCGCTGGGCGTCGTCGACCTGGTCGGTGATCTCTCCCCAGCGGCAGGCGACCTGCTCCTGTTTCGCTTTCGCCCGCCCCGTGGCCTCCCTCAGCCGGGTCTCCTTCGCCCTCAGCTCGTCGATCCGCCGCCGGAACTTGGCGATCTCGGGGTTGGCCTCCATCACCTCCGAACGCACCCGCTCCCACCGGGCCTGTTCGGCCTCCACCCCGGCGACGTCGATCAGCTCCCAGGAGGATTCGGCGACCCTGGCGTAGGCGGCCCGCTGGGCCTCCAGGAGGTCCAGGTCCGCCTCGGCCTCCCGTTCGGCCTGTTCGGCCCGCTCGCACTGCGCCCGGACGGCGGCTATCTCGCTGGTGAGGTCGTCGAGGCGGCGCTGGCTGGAGAAGCCCAGCACGTTGGTCACGCCGTGGCCGCCGTGGGCTCCCTGGCTGCCCTGGGACAGCTGACCGGTGATCGTCAGCGCCTTGCGGTGCTGGCCCAGCTCGGAGGCCGAGTCGACGCAAACGAAATCGAAGCGGCTCTCCAGCCGGTCCTGCAGCCACCCGGTGAACACCGAATCGGCGTAGTCCAGGCGTCCGGGCAACCGGCACGGGTCGAAGCCGGGGCGGGGCTGGTGTCCGGTGTGGACGCCCTCGAACCGCAGCCGCTGGGGCAGCCGCACCGTGTTGATGGCCGCCCGGAAACCGCCCAGCTTCGCCTGGTCGATCAGCAGGGTCGTCGCGAAACCGCCGAGGGCTAGGTTGAACGCCTCTCGCCATGGCTCGTACTCGGTGCGGACCTCGATGAGCTCACCGACGAAGGGCAGCTCCTCGGGGCTCAGTCCGGCGGCCCGGGCGAGCTGTTCGCGGCACTCGTGCAACCGGGTGGGGATATTGCCGCGCCGCTCCCGGCTCACCCGGTATTCCTGTTCCAGCTCCTCCAGCCGCTGCCGCAGCGAGTCGGTGGCCGCCACCGCCTTCGCGTGGGTGCGCCGGGCGGTGTCCCTGGCGCTCGCGTCCGCGATCGCCTGCCCGGCGCGACGTTGCAACGCGACGAAGTCCTGGCGTGAGCCGACCGGTTCGCCCAGGCAGGCGGTCGCCTCGTCGAATCGTTCCCGGGCGGCCCGTACCTCGGCGAGTCGCCTGACCACCTGCGCCAGTTCCCGCTCCGCGTTCTCCAGCCGGGCACCCCCGGAGCTACGCACCACCTCGGCCAGGGCGTCCCGCTCGGCCCCGGAGGCCTGGGCCAGCCCCTCCTGGGTGCTCACCTCAGCATCGAGGCTGGCCTTGCGGTCCCGCAGCTCGGTCTCGGCCGCCCGCAACAGCGCGAGCCTGCGGCGGTTGCGCCACAGCGTGGCCAGCGATCCCGGATCTGCGAAACCGCCGATCTGGCCGATCAGCCGCAGCCGCTCGGCGGCCTCCTCCAGCCGGACGCGGAAGTCCCGGATCGGGCTCAGCGCCCGCACCTGCCGCTGTGCGGTCAGCATCCGCTGCCGGGTCGCCTCCAGCTCGTCGAAGTGGCTGACCACGGCGTCGGCCGCGGCCAGGGTCTCCGGCTCCTCCAGGACCATCCGCTTGTACAGCTCGTCGACCGTGGTGATCTGCTGACCGGCCTGAATCCTGGCGAGCAGCCCCATCGCCTTGGCCCCAGACCCCGCCGCCCCGATGCCGAGCACCGTGTGCAGCCGCGCCGAGAACTCCCGGTCGGTGGCGATGGTCTCCAGGCCCACCGCCCTGACCGCGGCGTCCGTCAGCCGCTGCGCCGCCGCCTGCTCTAGGCCGCCGAGGCCGAAGGCTCCCTCGCACACCGCGCGCACCTTCGTGACCTCCTCTAGGGTCCGGGCGGACGCGGGGATATACCAGGCGCGCACCGCGGTGAACCGGGAGCGATCGTGGTTGACCCAGGTCATCGCGACCGCGGTCCAGGTGTCGGCCCCGTCGCCGCGCAGCACCCGCACCTGGGTGCCCTCGCCGATGCGGGCCTCGTCCAGCTTCCCCCGCCCATAGGACAGGATGTTGCGCTGTTCCCCGCCGCGGGCGCGCCCGCTCACCCCGCCGTTGGAGGCACCGTTGAACGGCGTGGTGTGCGGCATCATGAGCGCGATATAGGCGTCCATCAGCGTGGACTTACCCGAACCCGATCCCCCGCACAGCAGGGTCGCCGCCGGGGAGAACTTCAGGCGGTGCGCCCCGTCGTAACCGCCCCAGTTCACCAGCTGCAACTCCTCGGCCAGCCACTGCTGGCCCAGGGAGGCCGCGGGGATCATCCCGAACAGCGTGTCGAGCATGGTCATAGCGGCACCTCACTTCGCGTCTCGCCGAGCCCGGACGCCTGGGTGTGTTCGCGCAGCCAGTCGCCCAGCTCGCGGAGCCGCTGCGCGCTGAGCACGATCTCGACCAGGGGGCTGATCCGGTAGCGACCCTCGGATTCCTCCTCCACTAGGCCGTCCTTGTCTAGCCGGGCCAGGGCGTTGCGGATGGAGCGCTGCCTGCGGGCGGTGTCGGCGTCGGCCTCGACGAAGTAGCTCAGCACCGTCTGCTCGACCTCCTCCACGTCGACGCGTGCCGAGGTCTCCCCCGCGACGGCCTCGCGCTGATAGACCGTGCGCAGATACACCAACACCAGGGTCTCCTCCCGGGAGTAGGCGTCGTCGCGCAGCAGGATCGGGGTGTCCAGGTCGTCGCTGCGGACCTGCTGCTTGTAGGCCACCCCCCGCTCGGGGTCGACGACCAGCCGGATGAACAGGTCGTGCAGCCGCGACTCGATGACCTGCTGGTTGTCCATCAGCACCGCCCAGTCGTCCCGGTTGCGTTCGGCCAGCAGGAAACGGCGCTGCAACAGCCGCGCCAGCACCCTGCGCACCTCCGGTTCGAGGACCCCCCGGTCGCCCGGGAAACAGCCCTCGGGGTCGTCCTCCATCGAGACCGGTTCGATGAAGGGCTCGCCCTCGTCATCCCGGGGGTCGTCCTCATCCGGGACCGGCGCGGTCGCCGCCGCAGCTTCACTCATCTGTTTCTTCTTCCACTTTCTCCACGGTCTTGGCGGTCACCGCCCCGAAGGCGAACCGCCGCACGGTGCCGTCGGGACGCAC
>JAUMYR010000136.1:0-1486 GCA_030528545.1 Propionibacteriaceae bacterium | reverse complement strand
CGCGGGGAAACTGCGCACCGGCTCCACCTCCTCGCCCGGCCGCGATTCACGCATCCATGCTTGGAACCCCGACATGACACCTCGCAGCAGGTCGTCCACCTCGCGGTCCCGGGCCGGGTCGTGGGTGCGCACCTGGGCGGTGATGACGTGGGAGGCCCGCCGCTGGGCGGTCAGCACTTCCTGCACCCCCTGCTCGACCCGCCTGGCGATGGCGTTGAACTCGCTGCGCTGCCCGGGCAGCATCAGGCCCGCGAAAGGGTAAGAGACGAGGTCGCGCAACTGTGTGGTCAGGTGGTCGATGCGGTCGGGGTCTCCGATGAGCTTCAGCGCACCCGAGAAGGCGCGCCCCTCCGGGGTGGCCTCCATGACCTGCTCGCCGCGGTGCAGGTATTCCCGCAGCACCTCACCGGTCGGGCGCACGTCGCGGCGCAGCTCGGCCACCACGTCCCGCTGCATGGCCTTGATGGATTCGGCGACCCGGGCGAAGTCCGCGGGCAGTTCCCGGGAGAGGTGGAGGACGTTGTAGGCCTCCTCCAGCAACTGGTCGTCGTCGGCCGGGTCGAACCCGTCGCGCTCCAGCCGCGCGAGTTCCTCGTCGATCACCCGGCGCTGCTCCAGCAGGCTGGCCCGCCGCTGCTCGGGGTCGGTCTGCGCGCTCACGCTCAGCTGGTCGATCGCCTCCAGCAGGGTGCGGACGCGGGAACGAGACACCAGGGCCCGGCCGCTTCCCGTCCGGCCCGCGATCTCCAAGGCTCCGACCGCCTGGGCCGAGAGCCGGTAGACCTCGGTGTCCTCCTCGATTTGGGGGACCAGCCACCCGACCCGGACCCAATAGCGGCAGATATCGCGTCCATTCCCCGACGGCAGGACGCGCTCGTCCTCGTCGTATCCCGCCGCCCGGAGTTGCTCCACCAGTTCGGCGACCTCGACGTGGGCGTCCGAGACCGCGATGGTCGGCCGGTCGGCGGTGAACAGCACCGACAGAGCTGCCACCACGAAAGGCGCATACCGGCCGTGCAGCAGCGCGAGCGTCGGATTGCGGAACGACTCCCTGGCCCGCTGGTAAGCGGCCTCTGCCTGCACGTTCGTCATCGCACCCAAGGCTAAACCATCGGGCCCTATCGGCCGAGCCCGATAGCCCGGGACCCGGGCCGGGTCAGGAGTGCCTCGTCCCGGAGCAGGCCCTCGCATAGTCCTCGGCCCACGATTCCGGGTCGACGCGGGCGAGCGCCATCAGGCAGCGTCCGCCATCCACCGGAGTCCCTTCCCGTTTCCAGTGGCGCGAGGCCTCCGCCGACAGATGCATCGGAAGCCGTCCCGCGGCGTTGGTGACCCGCCACCACGGCACTTCAGCCCCGACCGCACCCATGATGGCGCCCACCCTCCTCGCCGAGGTGCCCACCAGGTCTGCGACATCGCCATAGCTCACGACGCGACCTGCCGGTATGCACTCCACGGCACACAGCACTCGCTCGATCGTCAGCTT
>JAUMYR010000135.1:4576-7090 GCA_030528545.1 Propionibacteriaceae bacterium | reverse complement strand
TCGAAGAGCTGAGCGACATCGAGCCCCGCCCTCTCGGCGATGAGGGACGCCTCGGCCAAGGCTACGACCTCGGCCGCGACGATCAGCTGGTTGCACGCCTTCGCGACCTGCCCCGCTCCCAGAGGCCCCATCCGGGTGGCCTCTCCCGCCGCGCTGAGTACCTCGCAAACCGGGCCGGTCAGGTCCTCATCTCCGCCCACCATGATGGACAGCGTCCCGGATTCTGCACCCTCGGCGCCGCCGCTGACCGGAGCGTCAACGACTCGGACCGGGCTGTTCGCCGCTTGTAGCTCGGCCTGCAGCTCGCGCACCTCGTGGGGGGAGCAGGTGGCCGAGACGACCAGCGTCCAGGCTCTGGTGGTGTTCGCGGCCAGCCCGCCGGGGGCGTGCACCAGCTCGCGCACATCGGCGATGGTGGGAACCATAGTGATGATGATGTCGCAGCTTCGGGCAAGGTCGCCGAGCGTGTCCGCCCACTCGGCCCCGGACGCGATCAGCCCGGCGTGCCGGGAAGGGTCGAAATCGCGGATCAGTAAGCGTCCGCCGTTAGCTTTCTGGGCTTCCAGGATGTGGCGGGCCATGGGACGGCCCATGACGCCGAGCCCGATGAAACCGATGGTTTTTGGCATAAAAGACCTCCTCGTCTGTGGTCATCATAGCGAACTAGTTTCGAGATTGTGAACAATCTGTTATGCTCCCTCCGGCGGGGCAAGGTAGCCCCGCGGAAGGGTATGCCATGAGCACTGCTGATCGACTCCGAGTGGTAGTGGCCACTCCGTTGTCTGAAGAACTCTGTGCGCGCATCGAAAGCGCCGAGCCGCGCATTGAGTTAGTCCGGGACCAGGCCTTGCTGCCGCCGATGAGGTGGGCGGCCGACCACATCGGTGATCCCGAGTTCCACAGAACTCCCACCCAGCAGGAAGCCTTCGAGGCCCTGCTGGATTCCGCCGACGCCCTCTATGGAATCCCAGGAGAGGACGCCGCCGCGCTTGCCCGCACTGTCAACGCCAATCCCTCGCTGCGCTGGGTACACACCATGGCCGCTGGCGGCGGCGCCCAAGTCAAGGCCGCCGGGTTGAGCGCCGAGCAGCTGGAGCGGGTCACCTTCACCACCTCCGCCGGGGTGCATGGCAGTTCGCTGGCCGAGTTCGCGGTCTTCGGCGTGCTGGCCGGTGCGAAGACGCTGCCCAGGCTGCTGGCGCAGCAGGCGCGCCAGGAATGGTCGGGACGCTGGTGCATGAAACAGCTGACCGATATGACCGTCATCATCGCCGGGCTAGGCGCGATCGGGCGCCAGATCGCCTCCCGCCTGCTCGGGTTGGGTGTCAGGGTCATCGGAGTGAACCGTCCCAGCACCGCGATGGAGGGCCTGTCGGGCGTCATCTCTCCAGAGGAACTCCCGGAGGCCATCGCCAGCGCGGACGCGCTGGTCGTCGCGCTGCCCGGCACCGACGCGACACACAAGCTGGTGGACGCCGAGGTATTCAGGCGGGCCAAACCCGGACTGACCGTGGTCAACGTGGGCCGCGGTACCGTCCTCGACGAGGAGGCCCTGATCGCGGCGCTCGACGACGGACAGGTCGGGTTCGCCGCACTGGACGTGTTCTATAGCGAACCCCTCGCTCCAGACTCCCCGCTGTGGACCCACCCGAACGTCTTAGTCAGCCCGCACACGGCGGGCCTGGTGGAGTCCGAAGACGAGCAGATCGCCGACCTCTTCGTCGCCAACGCGACCCGCCTGCTCGACGGCGAGCCGATGCTCAACCGCGTCAACACGGTCGAGTTCTACTGAGGGCCGCACCGATGAGCACACTCTGGGACATACAAGCCGGTGTGGTCCGGCTTGCCACGGGCGCGACCTGGCTCGAAGGCCCAGCCTGGACTCCGTGGGGACTCCTGGTCTCCGATATCCCGGCTAACCGCATCTTGCGCTGGGACGGCGCCGAAGGCTTCGAGGTTTTCGCCACGGACGCGGAGTTCAGCAACGGGCGCACAACCGCCCCCGACGGGAGGGTATATCAGTGCTCCCACGGCCGCCGGGCGGTGGAGGAGCTACATGCGGACGGTTCGGTGACGCCCCTAGCCGACAGGTTTGGGCAAGCCCGTCTGAACTCACCGAACGATGTGGTGGTGGGACCCGACGGAGCGATCTGGTTCACCGACCCGCCCTATGGCATCATCCAGGCCCACGAGGGCCATCCTGGCGAACGCGAATACGGCGACCACTACGTCTTCCGCTTCGACCCCTGGACGGGTGAGATCCGGCCCGTGGTGACTGACGTGGAGGAACCGAACGGTCTGGCATTTGCTCCCGACGGGCGGACGCTGTACGTGGCCGACACCTCGGCAGCGCTGCAACCCGAGGGTCAGGGAAACCGGCACATCCGCGCCTACGATGTCGTCGAGGGGCGGGCCTGCAAGAATGGCCGGGTTTTCGCGGTCATGACCGAGGGGCTGGCCGACGGTTTCCGGGTGGACGCCGAGGGCCGGATCTGGACCAGCCACGGAACCAAC
>JAUMYR010000135.1:0-4476 GCA_030528545.1 Propionibacteriaceae bacterium | reverse complement strand
ATGCGGGTCTTGGGGCGTCCCATCGACGAGGTCCGGGCCAAGGACGTGTCCTTCATCCATCAGACCCTCGGCCTGATCGAGTGGATGACCGTTGCCGAGAACATCGCTCTGGGCATGGGTTTCCCCAAACGGGGCCCGTTCATCGACTGGAAGGCGGCGAACGAACAGGCCGAGAGGGTGCTCGACCTGGTCGGCGGCGGTGTGGACCCCCAGACCAGGGTCTTCGACCTTCCTCGCACCGAGCGTTCCCTGCTGGCGATCGCGCGGGCCCTGGTGGGTGACCCGAAGCTCCTCGTCCTCGACGAGCCCACCGCATCCCTGCCACATCACGACGTGGAGCGGCTGTTTGAGGTGCTGCGGCGGCTGAAGGACGCGGGCACCGGCATGATCTACGTCTCGCACCGGCTGGATGAGATCTATGCCATCGCCGACCGCGCGGTGATCCTGCGCAACGGAGTCAAAGTGGGCGACCGGGTGGTGAAGGACCTCCCTCACAAGGAACTGGTCAATCTCATCGTCGGCAAGGACACCTTCGCGGTGAAGTTCGCTGAGCCGCGCGAGGAGGTGCGTCTCAAGCTGACCGGCCTCAAGGTGGGCGAGGTCGGACCGATCGACCTCAGCGTGCGCTCGGGGGAGATCGTCGGGCTTTGCGGCCTGCGCGGAGCGGGCCAGGGCCCGGCCGGACGCGCGATCGCCGGAGTCGACCGGGTGACCGGAGGCAGCATGGAGCTCAACGGTAAGCCGGTCTCCTTCCGTTCGGTGCGAGACGCGATCGCTCACCGTGTCGCCTTCGTCACCTCCAACCGCGAGGCCGAATCCTTGGCCCCCGGCATGCCGGTGCGGGAGAACCTCTTCCTCAACCCCAGCCTGTGGGGCTTTCAGTGGTTCCAGCCCAACCTGATGGCCCCCGAGCGAGTGCGCGCGACCGACATCACCTCCGCCTACTCGGTCTCTCCGGCCGATCCTGAGATCGCCGCCGACACGCTCTCCGGCGGTAATCAGCAGAAGGTGGTGCTGGCCCGATGGCTGAGTCTCAACTACGACCTCGTGGTGCTTGAAGAACCCACCATGGGCGTCGACGTCGGGGCCAAGGCTGAGATCTACCAGCTCCTGCGTCACGCCGCGGACGCGGGCACCGCGATCGTGGTCGTCACCACCGATCTAGAGGAGGCCACCGCCATCTGTCACCGCGCGATCGTCTTCGAACGCGGGCGTCCCCGCACCGAGGTGGATGCTGAACACCTCAGCATCGCCACCCTCATGGCCGCCGCCTCAGGGCTGGCCACTACCGACACGTCATCTGGCAAGTGAGGCTCGCACATGTCCATGAACACATCCATCAAATCGACCGCCCTGGAGCCAGGCCGGTCGGTAGGCTTCGGCCGCCGCTTCCTCACCATCTACGGCATGGTGATCCTCGCGGTGGCCCTGGTGGCGATCTTCGCGGTCGCCAAACCCGACACTTTCCCGACGCTGCTCAACTTCCAGTTGCTCGCCTCGGCGAAGGCACCGCTCATGATCATCGCGCTCGCGGTGACGATCCCCATGGTGACCGGAAAGATCGACCTCAGTGCTGGCTACGCCGCGGGGCTGTGGCAAGTGATGGCGCTGTCGTGGCAGATCAACGGCATGGACTACCGTCTGGTCATCCTCCTGTGTCTGCTCGGTGGCGCCCTGATCGGCTTGTTCAACGCGCTCCTGGTGGAACTCGCGCAGGTCGACGCCTTCATCGCGACGCTGGCGACTGGCCAGGTGATCTTCGCGATCACCATGTGGTACACCGGCGGCCAGCAGGTCACCGATGCTGAGGGCGCCCGCGCCATCGCTTTCGATTCCTTAGCGACCTGGACCCTCGGTCCGATCCCCGGCCCGTTCATCGTCGCCGTTCTCCTGGCCGCGATCATGTGGGCGGTCCTGGAGTTCCTGCCGGTCGGACGCTATCTCTACGCGGTCGGGGCGAACCCGGCGGCGGCTCGCCTCACCGGCATCCCGCGGCGGACCTGTGTCGCGATGGCGATGACCTCTTCGGGGATCCTGGCTGCCTTCGCCGGAATCCTGCTGGCGGCCCGTCAGGCCGGTATCGCCCAGGCCAATGTCGGCCCCGATTTCCTCATGCCCGCTCTGGCGGCGGCCTTCCTCGGCTCGACCACCATCAAACCCGGCCGGGTGAACGCTCTGGGCACCGTGCTCGGTGTCTTCATCACCACGGTCGGCATCTCGGGCCTGCAGCAATTGCTGCCGGGCCGCTACTTCCTGGAGCCGCTCTTCAACGGGCTCACCCTCATCGCGGCCATCACCATCGCCTCGATGGCCTCGCGTCAGCGCCTGGCTCGGGCTGACAGCAAGTTCACCCAAAGCAGCGACGCCACTCCATCGGCGCCGCCTGGAACGACCACACCACCGGGGAACGAGACGCCGGTCTTGGACCCCCAATCGCAGACGAAAGGGGACAATGATGTTCGTCCGTAAACGACTGGCAGCAGGCATCGGCCTATTGACGCTGGCGCTGGCTGCCTGCTCCTCAGGGTCGGTCGGGGGCTCGGCCTCGACCGGTTCCCAGGCCTCGGCCTCCGCAGCGGCCTCGGTCGCCCCGGACCCCGAGATCGTGACCAAGTCTCAGGCCATCGTCGATGCCGCACTGGGCAAGGGCGCAGGCTTCGTACCGCCAGAGGGCGGCCCGAAGGCCCAGAAAGAAGGCGCGGTGATCGCCTATGTCGGGGCCGACCTGACCAACGGCGGCATCAATGCCGTGGGCGAGGGGGTCAAGGAGGCCGCGCAGGCCATGGGCTGGAGCGCGACGATCCTCGACGGCAAGGGATCGGTGCAGGGACGCACCGAGGCTCTGAGCCAGGCCATCGCTCTGAACCCGGCGGGCATCGTCCTGGGAGGTTTCGACTCCAAGGAACAGGCCTCGACGATCAAGAAGGCCGCCGATTCCAAGATCCCGATCGTGGCCTGGCACGGTGGGCCGAAGGCAGGCCCGATGCCCGAGTTCGGGGTGTTCACCAATGTGACCACCGACGCGATTGAAGTCTCGACCCTCGCGGCGGCCTTCGTGGTCGCCGATTCCAAGGGCACCGCCGGTGTCGCGCTGTACACCGACCGGCAGTACGACATCGCTGTCGCCAAGTCCGATGCCATGAAGGCCTATATCGAGAAGTGCTCTGGCTGCTCCGTGCTGGCCTACGAGAACAGCCCGATCGCCGAGGCCGATTCCCGGATGCCGTCCCTGGTGGCAGCGCAGTTGCAGCAATTCGGCGACAAGCTGACCTACCTCGTGGGCATCAACGGTAACTATTTCGGTGGGGCCCAGGCCGCGCTGCGTGCCGCGGGGCTGAAGGGTGAGGGACCACCGAAGGCCGTCGCAGCCGGTGACGGTGACGCCGCCGAGTTCCAGCGGATCCGCAACCGCGACTACCAGTCGGCGACCGTCGCCGAGCCGGTCTACCTCCAGGGATGGCAGCTGGTGGACGAGCTGAACCGCGCCATGGCTGGGGAACAGCCCTCGACCTTCGTGGCCAAGCCCGGCCTGATCGTCGCCAGCAACGCCCCAGAGAAGGGCGTCTTCGACCCGGATTCCGGTTACCGGGACGTCTATAAGAAGAACTGGGGCAAGTAACCCGTTCGGGGTGCGGGACGCTCGTCCCGCACCCTGTTGACCGCCCATCGCAGGGCAGAAGGTATGGAGGAGTAGAGGACACATGACAGGCTTGTTTGATCTGCACGGAAGGGTGGCGTTGGTCACCGGATCAAGCCGGGGCATCGGCCTAGTGCTCGCGTCCGGGCTGGCAGACGCCGGGGCCAGCGTCGTCCTGCATGGCCGCAATGAGCAGACTCTGGCCAAAGCGCGGGAGCAACTGGCCGAGCGCGGTCACGGCGTGGAGACGGTCGCGTTCGATCTCACCGACCCGCAGGCCGTGCACTCCGGGGTCCGCGCGTTGGCTGACAAGGTCGGTACCCCCGACATCCTGGTGAACAATGCCGGGGTACAACTGCGGGGTCCCCTGACCGATTTCACGCTGGAGCAGTGGAATCTCATCATCAACACGAATCTCACCAGCGCCTTCCTGATGGCACAGGCCGTGGCGCCGGGAATGATCGCCCGCGGTAGCGGCAAGATCATCAACGTGGGCTCAATCCAAAGCCAGCTGGCGCGGCCCTCCATCACCCCATATTCCACGTCCAAGGGCGGTGTGGTGATGCTGACCAGGGGGCTGTGTGCGGACCTGGCTGGCCACGGCATCCAATGCAACGCGCTGGCCCCGGGCTATTTCGCCACCGAGCTGACCGAGGCCCTCGTCTCTGACCAGGCATTCAGCGAATGGGTGTGCGCCCGCACGCCAGCCGGACGCTGGGGTGAGGTCGAGGACCTCGTGGGGGCCTGCGTGTTCCTGGCCTCTGACGCCTCCCGTTTCGTCAACGGCCAGATCATTTTCGTCGACGGCGGCATGTCGGCCGTGGTCTGAGCCATTCATC
>JAUMYR010000134.1 GCA_030528545.1 Propionibacteriaceae bacterium | reverse complement strand
CCAGCACGAACCGGATCCATACCTCTTCGGAGCCGCGCTCGCTGAGGCGGCGGGCGAAGTCCAGGGTGGGGGCCAGGTCCCGGCCCGTCGTCCGCTGGTAGGTCTCGGGCAGCCCGGACTTGATGTCGAGCAGTACCAGGTCCACGTCGTCGAGTAGCTCATCGGAGGCGTTGGCGCCCAGGAAGCCGGAGGTGTCGATGGCGGTGTGGATGCCCAGTTGTTTCGCCTCGCGCAGCAGACGCCCCACGAAGGCGGGCTGCATCAGCGGCTCACCGCCCGAGATCGTCAGACCGCCCTTGGTGGTGCGGAAGATGCCCCGGTAGCGCCTCAGCCGGGACACGAGTTCCCCCAGCCGCACCGGCTGCCCCTTCGCCGCGAACATGGTGTCGGGATTGTGGCAGTACAGGCAGCGCAGCGGGCAACCCGACAGGAAGACCGTCATCCGGGTGCCGGGCCCGTCGACACCGGTCACCAGCTCCCAGGAGTGCATCGACGCCAGTTCCCCGTCGCGCACGAGCTGCAACTGCTCCGGACGCGACAGGTCGCCGGTGATGTCGATTCCCGCGGTCCCAGCCCCGCCAGGCCTCAGCCGCGGCGTCCCCAGGTCGACGGGGGCGATCCGGCGCTCCCCGGAGACGCCATCAGCGGCGGGGGCGAGATGGGCCCCCGCCTGAGACGGGGTCACGAACCCTGGTGGAAGGTGCGAGACAGCACGTCGCGCTGCTGTTCTTTGGTGAGTTTGACGAAGTTCACCGCGTAGCCAGAGACCCGCACGGTCAGGTTCGGGTACTTCTCCGGGTTCTCCATCGCGTCTTCGAGGGTTTCCCGGTTCAGCACGTTGATGTTGGCGTGGAACAGGCCGGGGACGCTGCCGCGCTCCTCCCGCTGGGCCGTCATGTCCGCCACGCGCTCGTCATAGGTCTTGATTGCCATTGTTGTTTCCTCCTAGTCGGTTGGTCAGCAGCCCTCGGGCACGAAACCCGCGTCGAGGATGCCGACCAGGTGCTCCACCTGCTCCTCCTTGGTGCGGCCCAGGGCTGAGGGGGTGATGGTGTTCGTCAGTGAGATGCCATCGAGGGCGTCGGCGTAGTCCAGCTTGCCGACAGACAGCATGGAGGCCAGCATCCCGTGGTTGTCGACCCCGTTCTGGGGGTTCGCTCCCGGGGCGAATGGGGTCCCGGCCCGATGCCCGGATGGGAAGGAGCCGGTCGCTTTGCCGTAGACCACGTTGGAGGTGATCGTCAGCACCGACTGGGTCGGGATGGCGTCGCGGTAGAGCGGGATCTCCTTGATCTTGCTCATCACCGTGTGCACGATGGCGGCCGCGATCTCGTCAGCCCGGTCGTCGTCGTTGCCGTAGGTGGGGAAGTCACCCTCGGTGACATAGTCGACGACCAGCCCCGTCTCGTCGCGCACCGGGGTGACCTTGGCGTACTTGATGGCCGACAGCGAATCGGCGACGATCGACAGCCCGGCGATGCCGCAGCCGAGGGTGCGGACGATGTCGGAGTCGTGCAGCGCCATCTCGATCGACTCGTAGGCGTAGCGGTCGTGGCACCAGTGGATGATGTTGAGGGCCTCAATATAGGTGGCCACCACCCAGTCGAGCATCTTCTCGTAGCGCAACCACACATCGTCGAAGTCGAGCGGGCCATCGCCCTGGACGCCCTCGTGGTCAGGCACCACCAGCTTGCCGCTCATCTCGTCACGGCCACCGTTGATGGCGTACAGCAGCGTCTTGGCGGCGTTCATGCGGGCCCCGAAGAACTGCATCTGCTTGCCGACGCGCATCGGGGACACGCAGCACGCGATGGCCGCGTCGTCGCCCCAGTGGGAGCGGATCTGCTCGTCGGCCTCGTACTGCACCGAGGAGGTCTCGATGGAGATCGCCGCGCAGAAGTCCTTGTAACCCTGGGGCAGCTTCGGGTCCCAGAAGATGGTGATGTTCGGTTCCGGGGCGGGGCCGAGGTTGCGCAGGGTCTGCAACAGCCGGAACGAGGTCCGGGTCACCAGGGGACGCCCGTCCTCGCCGAGCCCCGCGTCGGACCAGGTGGCCCAGTATGGGTCGCCGGAGAAGATCTGGTCGTATTCGATGGTGCGCAGGAAACGCACGATCCGCAGTTTGATGACCAGGGCGTCGATGATCTCCTGCGCGCCCTCCTCGGTCAGGACGCCAGCGGCGAGGTCACGCTGGAAGTAGCAGTCGAAGAAGGCCGATAGCCGGCCGATGCTCATGGCCGCGCCGTCTTGCGACTTGACCGAGGCCAGATAGCCGAAATAGGTCCACTGCACCGCCTCCTGCGCGGTGCGGGCCGGGCCGGAGATGTCGAAGCCGTAGCTGGCGGCCATCGCCTTGAGCTTCTTCAGCGCCTTGATCTGCTCGGCGTGCTCCTCGCGGAACCGCGCCCAGTGCTCGCTGAAGGGGGCGTCGTCGACCGCGCCCTTGTCGGCCTGTTTGAACTCGATCAGCTTGTCGACACCGTACAGGGCGACCCGGCGGTAGTCGCCGATGATGCGGCCGCGGCCGTAGGCGTCCGGCAGGCCCGTGATGATGTGCGAGGAGCGCGCAGCGCGGATCCGCGGGGTGTAGACGTCGAAGACCGCCTCGTTGTGGGTCTTGCGGTACTTGGTGAAGATGTCCTTGATGTCCTGGCGGGGCTCCTTGCCCGCCTCCCGGATCGCGGTCTCCACCATGCGCCAGCCGCCGAAGGGCATCATGGCGCGCTTCAGCGGGGTGTCGGTCTGGAGCCCGACGATCACGTCGTCGTCGGCGCTGATGTGGCCGGGGCCGAAGGCGTCGATGTCGGCGGGGGTGTCGATATCGACGTCGTAGACCCGGCGGGCCCGCTCCACCGACAGATAGTCACGCTCCAGGGTCTCCCAGGTGCGCAGCGTCTTGGCTGTCGGCCCGGCGAGGAAGGAAGCGTCCCCGGTGTAGGGGGTGTAGTTGCGCTGGACGAAGTCCCGCACGTCGATGATGTCCTGCCACGGCCCGGGAACGAAACCATCCCAGGGATCTGTGGGAGTCGTATCGGAGGAAGAGTCAACAGTGGTCGTCATAAGTATCAGTCCTTGGCGTTGAGCGCCGACGGGGTTACTTTAGCGCGCTCACTCTACCCGCTCCCCGGACGCGAGTGTGAAGCGTGAGCATCTCGATAGCGTACCGGAGCGAAGGCTGTGCCCGATGACCATAGGGCCAGGGGCACAGCCTCACCAGCTTGGGGTTCAGGCCCCCGCCTTCGCGAGGGCGTTGACCGCCTCGACGATCCGTTCCAGATCACCCTGGGACAGGGACGGATGCACCGGCAGCGACAGGCATTCCCTGGCGGCCTGCTCGGTGTTGGGCAGGTCCTTGTCCACCTGGAATGGCTTCAGACGGTGGTTCGGCACCGGGTAAAACATGCCCGAACCGATCTGGTACTCGTCCTTTAGCGCCTTGGCGAGGCCGTCCCGGTCTTCGGCGACCCGGATCGTGTACTGGTGGTAGACGTGCACCGCACCCTCGGCGACCTGCGGGACGACAACGCCCTCCAGGTTCGCCGACAGGAAGGCCGCGTTGGCCTGGCGCTGCGCGGTCCAGGCGTCCACCTTGGTCAGCTGGACCCGGCCGATCGCGGCGTGAATGTCGGTCATCCGGTTGTTCAGCCCGACGACCTCGTTGTGGTACTGCTGCAGCATGCCCTGGTTGCGGTAGAGCCGCAGGTTACGCTCGATGTCGGCGTTAGCGGCGCTGACCATCCCGCCCTCGCCCGAGGTCATGTTCTTGGTCGGGTACAGCGAGAACATCGCGAACTCTCCGAAAGCGCCGACCGGGGTGCCACCGAGGCTGGCCCCGTGGGCCTGGGCCGCGTCCTCGAAAAGCTTGAGCCCGTGCGTCTCGGCCACGTCGCGCAGGGCGTCCATCTTCGCCGGGTGACCGTACAGGTGCACCGGCATGATCGCGAAGGTGTTATCGGTGATGGCGTCCTCGACGGAGGCGATATCCAGGGTGTAGTCGTCCAGCGCGATATCGGCGAACACCGGGGTGGCGCCGGTCAGCGCGACCGAGTTCGCGGTCGCCGCGAAGGTGAAGCTTGGGACGATGACCTCCATCCCGGCGCGGACTCCGCAGCTCAGCAGGCCGAGGTGCAGGCCGGAGGTGCCGGAGTTGACCGCCACGCAGGGGCGTCCCAGGCCGAAGTGATCGCTGAACTCGGTCTCGAAGGCGGCCACCTCCGGCCCCTGGGCGATCATGCCGGAGCGCAGCACACGGTCGACGGCCTCACGCTCCTCGTCGCCGATGATGGGCTTGGCCGGTGGGATGAAGGGCAGGGTCATTTCGCTTCCTTGGTCAGGGTGAGGGTCTCGCCGTCCTGGGTGAACTCGTCACCGGTCTTGGGGTCGATGAAGGTGTGCTCTCCGGTCGGTTCGAGCGGGAAGCCCGATCGTCCGACCCATTTGATGCGTTTCGCGGGGGCGCCCGCGACCAGAGCGTAGTCGGGGACGTCGCTCACCACGACGGACCCAGCCGCCACCGTGGCCCATGCCCCGATGGTCACCGGTGCGACGCACACCGCGCGCGCCCCGATGGAGGCACCCTCATGGATCGTGACCCCGACCGGTTCCCAGTCGTGGGCGCTCTTGGACGAGCCGTCCGGGTTGATCGCCCGGGGGAAGGTGTCATTGGTCAGCACCGCGGCCGGACCGATGAACACCCCATCGGCGAGGTAGGCCGGTTCGTAGACCAGCGCGTAGTTCTGGATTTTGCAGTTATCGCCCACGTGAACACCGGTGCCGATATAGGCCCCGCGTCCAACGATGACGTTTTCGCCGATCTCGGCTCCGCCTCGCACCTGAGCCAGGTGCCAGATGGATGATCCGTCACCGATGCTGACCCCAGCGTCCAGGTCGGCGGACGGCAGGATGCGTGGTTCAGCCATAGGTTCTCCTGAACTATCAGCAGGGGCAGAGTTGCCTTCCCAGCCTAACGCTTGCGCGCATCACAGCGCGTAACACCTACCGAAGTTGGGGACCCTTTCCCCGCGAGACCGGGATAGCTCGGGGTTCGCCTAGTATTCACTGTGGACTATCAGGAAGGCGAGTTCGTGCAGCATCACATAGAGACCCCGGCGTTCGTAGTCGATGAGTTGGCTCTAGATAAACAGGTCCGCTCTTTCCGGGAAGCGCTCGATGCGGGCTGGCCAGGGTCGATTCTTAGCTATTCGGTCAAGACGAACTCGCTGCCGTGGGTCGTCTCCTGGATGGGACGCCACGGCGCTGTCGCCGAAATCGTCTCGGAGGAGGAATGGGATCTGGCGGTCCGGGTTGGGCACGACCCGGCCAGCATCATCGTCAATGGGCCCGTCAAGACGCCCCGCCTCATACGGGAGGCCTTCGACGCCGGGGCGATCGTCAACCTGGATTCGCGCCGCGAGGTGCGGTGGGTCATCGAGCGGGCCCGGCGCGGCGAGCGTCTTGGCCCGGTCGGGTTGCGCATCAACTGGGATGTGGACGCCGATGCCCCCGGCCAGACCGGCTCCGGCCCGGAAGGGCTGAGGTTCGGGTTCCACGCCGACAACGGCGACCTAGACGAGGTGATCGCCGAACTGGCCGCGGCTGGCGTCCCGGTCCGCGGCCTGCACCTGCACGTCACCAGCCTGACCCGCAGCCTGGACACCTACACCTCGGCCGGGCGCACCGCCTGCCGCATCGTGCAGCGGCACGGGCTCGACCTCGACTGGCTCGACGTGGGCGGCGGGTTCTTCGGGGGCCAGTCGGACCGGTTCCCGACCCCCGAGGAGTACGTCACCGCGATCAGGCAGTCTGTGGCCGGTGTCATTGACCCGGCCCGTACCCGGCTGATTATCGAACCGGGCGCCGCACTCATCGCGGTGCCGGTCGAGTTCCACACCAGCGTCATCGACACCAAACCGGTGCAGGACCACATCATCGTCGTCACCGACGGTTCCCGCACCAACCTGGACACCTTCTTCCGTAAGACCCGCTACGAGCACACCGTCTTCTCCGGCGGCGAGCCGTGCCCGACCCCGCAGATCGTCTCGGGTTTCACCTGCCTCGACAACGACCGGCTCATGACGCTCACCGGCGCCCCGACGCTCAGCGAGGGGGACCGCATCGTGTATCACAAGGTCGGGTCCTACACCATGGCGTTCAACCCGTTATTCATCCAGTACCTCCCCCGGGTCTATGCTCGCCTCGTCGACGGACGCCTCGTCGAGGTGCGACGCCGCTGGGGTGTCGAGGAGTACCTCGCGGGCAACCAGTGGGCACAGTAGAACAGGAGCATCATGAACGTTCTCATCCTCACCGCAGGCAGCCGCGTGCAGACCGTCACCTATTTCCGGCGGACCCTGGCGGGACGCGGCCGGGTCATCACCACCGACGCCAGCGAGCTGGCGCCGGCCCTCTA
Source organism: Propionibacteriaceae bacterium (assembly GCA_030528545.1). Next base: position 858 of record JAUMYR010000134.1, on the reverse strand, counting down.
CGCCGCGGACGCCCACTACGTGGTGCCACTCATCACGAACCCCGACTATCTGCCGACGATCCTCAAGATCTGCGCCGAGGAGAAGGTGGATGTGTGCCTGTCGCTGCTCGATCCCGAGCTGAGCCTGCTGGCCCGCCACGTGGACGACTTCGCCGCTGTCGGGACCACCGTAATGATCTCCCCCAGCGAGGTCGTGGAGCGGGCCTTCGACAAGTGGCTGATGTTCCAGTGGCTCGCCGAGGAGGGATTCGCCACGCCCATGTCGTGGATCGACCTGGACGCGGTACGCGCCGACCTGGACGCAGGCCGCGCCCAGTTCCCCCTGTTCGTGAAGTCCCGGACCGGTTCGGCGTCCGCCGGGATCGCCAAGATCGACGACCTGGCCCAGCTGGAGGCCGCCTTCGCCGCGACCCCCGACCTCATCATCCAGGAGTTCCTGCCGGGTGAACCGGTAGACGTGGACGTCTACGTCGACCTGATCTCGGGTGAGGTCGTGTCGATGTTCGCCAAGAAGAAGCTGCGGATGAGGGCCGGGACCGCCGACAAGTCGGTGTCGTTCAAAGACGAGTCCCTGTTCGCCCTCGTCGCCGATTTCGCCAAACGGGCGGGGTTCCGGGGGGCGATCGATATCGATCTGTTCAGCACTCCCGACGGCTGGTCGATCCTCGAAGTCAACCCCCGCTTCGGCGGGGTCTACCCCCACGCCTACGAGTGTGGGGTCGACTTCCCGTCCATGCTGGTGCGCAACATCGCGGGCGAGGCAAACGAACCCAACATCGGCGCCTACGAAGCCGACTGGGCGATGCTCGGCTACGACGGCGTCATCATGCAGCGCATCGACGGCCTGTCCCAGCGCTA
>JAUMYR010000133.1 GCA_030528545.1 Propionibacteriaceae bacterium | reverse complement strand
TATTCATCCCCAATAGTGCGCTTGCCGTGATGCTGCTGGCCGGTCTGTTGCTCGGGGTGATGGTGGGTGTTTTGACCGCTGGTCTTGGCTATGCGATGTCGGGAGGCAAGCGGGATTTCAACTCGGTCCGCCACACCGTGGCGATGAGGTATGAGCTGCTCGCCGAGCACAACGTCGTGGCCAAGGCCCGCGAGCTGCTGGCTCAAGAGCCCGGAACCCGTGCGGCGATGTTCCAGTGAGCATCGAGTATTGGAATCAGCGGTATTCCCACCCGAACTATGTCTACGGCTACCGGCCCAATGATTTCCTGAAGCAGCAGGCGCTGTTGCTGCGTCCGTCTTCCCGGGTCCTGTGTCTGGCCGATGGGGAGGGGCGTAATGGGGTCTGGCTGGCTGGGCAGGGTCATCGCGTGACCAGCGTCGACTGGTCTGGGGCCGGAGTGGACAAGGCTCTCGCGCTCGCCGCCGAGAGGGGCGTAGAGATTGACGCGCAGCTGGGTGACCTCGCCGAATGGGTGAACTCCGATGCCGCGGCGGGTCCCTGGGACGCGCTGGTGGTGATCTTCCCGCACCTGCCTGGGCCCATGCGGCGGCTGATCGCCCACGCGCTGACGCCCCGCATGGGCGTGAGGGGGCTGTTGCTAATGGAGGAGTTCACGCCGGGCCAGCTGTCGCTCAGCTCCGGCGGGCCAGATGACGAATCGGTGCTGATGACCAGGGAGCGGGTACTCGCTGAGTGGCCGGGCTGGCGCCTCGACGTGCGCCTGAACGAGCGCAGAATCTTCGAGGGCATGGCGCATCAAGGGCTGTGCAGCGTGGTCCAAGTGCTCGGCCAGCTGAACTGAATCCGGCTCCAACCTTGGCAGAAACGCCGCGGAGGACTGAACGCTCGTATAAGATATTGAACGTGAGGTCAACTGACCTGGCCGCGTCGGCTCGGATCCGCCAGGCTGCGCTCGAGCTCTTCGGGCAGCAGGGTTTCGGCGCTACGACCATGCGCCAGATCGCCCAGCGGGCCGGGGTGTCTCTCGGACTCATCAACCACCACTTCGGCAGTAGGGAAGGGCTCCGTAGGGCCTGCGACGAATGGGTGCTGGACTACATCTTCCGGGAGAAGATGCTGGTCGTGACCTCAGGCTCACTGCCGGAACTGCGGCGTTACGTCGCCGAGCGTCCCAGCCTCGCCCCGATACTGGCCTATCTGACCCGCGCGCTGCGAGACGGTGGGCCCATCGCCGATTCGGTCTTCGACGCTCTGGCATCGCTCACCCGCGACCTGAGCCGCGAGGGCGTGAAAGCCGGGAGGCTGACGCCGAGCCAGGACGAGGAAGGCCGGGCGGCGCTGCTGGTCGCCTACGGAGTTGGGGTGTTGCTCCTCGCCGACCAGGTCGCGCGCCATCTCGGCGGGACCGACCTCATGGACCCGCAGGTCCAGGCCCGCTATGCGCGGGTCAGTTTGGAGATATTCACTGGCGGCATCATGGCTGAGGATGCCTTCAGCGTCACGGAGGAATGAATCATGGCAGCGATCGAGGTGAGAGGGCTCATCAAGAACTTCGGGCGAACGCGCGCCCTCGACGGGCTGGATCTCACGGTCGGGCAGGGGCAGATACACGGCTTCCTCGGCCCCAATGGAGCTGGCAAATCCACCACGATCCGGGTGCTGCTCGGCCTGCTCCGCGCGGATGCCGGCACGGCGAGCCTGCTCGGCGGCGACCCCTGGGCCGATGGCCCCAGCCTGCATCGGCGCCTCGCCTACGTTCCCGGCGACGTCAGTCTATGGCCCAACCTGACTGGGGGTGAGGCCATCGACATCATCGGGGGTGCCAGGGGAGGGATCGACCGGACCAGAAGAGACGAGCTGATCGAACGCTTCGATCTCGACCCGCGCAAGAAGGGGCGCTCCTATTCGAAGGGAAATCGGCAGAAGGTCGCGCTGATCGCTGCTCTGGCCGCGGATGTCGAGTTGCTGTTGCTCGACGAGCCGACCTCGGGCCTCGACCCGCTCATGGAACGCACCTTCGCGGAGTGCATCAGAAGCGAGCGCGATCGCACGGTGCTGCTGAGCTCCCACATCCTGAGCGAGGTCGAGGCGCTGTGCGACCACGTATCGATCATCAAGGCGGGCCGGATCGTCGAAACCGGGAGCCTCGAAGAGCTCCGTCACCTGCACCACACCCGGGTGGCGGCGGAGTTAGAGTCCGTTCCCGACCTATCGAGGGTTGCGGGAGTGAGCGAGGTTTCCGTGGCCGGTAACCGGATCGAGTTGTCGGTTGCCGCCGAGGCGATGCCCGCAGTGATGGAACTGCTGGCCTCATCAGGCATCCGTTCGCTGACGAGCGCGCCGCCATCCCTCGAAGAGCTATTCGTTTCCCATTACAGCAGGGCGGGGACATGACCGGTTTCGGCGTTGTTTTCGGCCTAGCCTGGCGACGCAGCCGGGCTTTCTATCTATGGTGGCTCCTGGGCCTGGTGTGGCTCATGCCGCTGACGGTGCAGCAATACGACCGGATCGTCTGGTCCGGTCCGCACCCCGAGATCATGCTGAACCTGCTCGCGGATAATCCCACGATGAGGGCGCTGTTTGGACCCCCGTTCGATCTGCTGAGCCCGGGTGGATTTACGTTCTGGCGGGTCGGGATTTTCATCGCGGTGGGAGCCGCGATGATGGCTGGGCTCGGCGTCGTGCGAGCAACGAGGGCCGATGAAGAGGCGGGACGCTGCGAGCTGATCCGGGCCGGTGCTCTGGCCCGGCGTGCTCCGCTCACGGCCGGGCTCGTACTCGCACTGCTGGCCTGTGCCGCGCTGGCCCTACTCGTCGCGGTCTCAATGGTGGCCTTAGGCGAGGCCGTCTCCGGGTCCGTGGCGGCGGGCCTGGGGATTGGGCTGACCGGTGCGGTATATGCCGGTGTGGCAGCTGTCTTGTGTCAGGTCTTCGAGAGTGCGCGCACCGTGCGGGCATGGACGCTCGGGATCTTTCTGGGAGGTTCCTTCCTCGCCCGGGCGCTGATAGATGGCATGGGCGCTCAGTCCTTCGTCCAGCCGTTGCAATGGGCCGTACCGTTGCAATGGGCGGCGCTGGTGCGGCCCTACGCGGATGAGCGGTGGGAGGTGCTCGTCCTACCTGCCGGGCTGACTCTGGTCCTTGCCGGGTTAGCTTTCCTGCTGGAAGGCCGGCGCGACCACGGCACCGGGCTGATGCCCGCCCGGGGTGGGCCCGCCACAGCCAGGCCCTGGATGAGCGATGGACTAGGGCTGGCGTGGCGCCTGCAACGCCTGGGAATCATCGGATGGCTAGCCGGACTCGGCGTCTCCGCACTGGGACTCGGCTACCTTGCCGGAATGATGGAGCAGGTCTTGGCCGAGAACCCCCGTTTCGTGGAGATGATGCGCCTCCTCGGCGGTGGCTCACAGCAGCTTCGGGAGGCCTACCTGATCTCGATGAGGGGGTTGATGGCAGTGGTGGTCGCCATCTTCGCGGCGCAACTGCTTTCCCGCGCGCGCTTGGAGGAATCCCAAGGCCGCCTCGAACTGTTGCTGTCGACGGCTCTGCCGCGCGCCCGGTTCCTGGGTGGTCATGTGGCGCTGTCCCTGATCGCCTCCGGCATCGGCTTCCTTGGGGCTGGGGTGCTGTTGGCCCTTCCCGAAGCGCTGCGCTCCGGGAAGATGTCCGAGATTTGGAACAGCCTCGCCGCAACGGGGGTGCTCTACGCCGGTGTGGTCCTCATCGTCGGGCTCGTGACTAGCCTGATTGGCTGGGCACCGCGGTGGATGCCCGTGGCCTGGCTGGTCCTGTGCTGGTCGGTGGTCGCGGTCTGGATCGGACCGCTGTTTTCGCTGCCGGGATGGCTGGTCGAGATGAGCCCTTGGGGCTATCTGCCACAACTGCCTGGGGAAGACATGTCCTGGCCCCCGGTGCTGATTCAGACGCTCGCCGCCGTCGGCCTGATCCTCCTGGGATGGGCAGGCTACCGGCGGCGGGACATCCCCGACAGCTGAGCCTTGGGCGGTGACCACGGCCCGGCCGAACCGCGGCTGGCTCTGCCGGGCCGTGGTGACCCGCTCGGCTTCGCTCGTGGGGCCACGATGTCACTGCGGCGATATCCGTCGGCGAAATGGTTTGCCCAGGCGCTCCCGTGGGGTGAGGGCCTCCTGGGCCGAGCTAGCGCCTCGACGGTGGCTGTCCAGGGATTTCCCGAGGGCTCTGGGTCGCGGCCTCCTGATGTGCGGTGGCCGAGGCTGCCGCTGGGACGATCCTGGGCTCCGCGCTGCCCCTGGGATGGGTAGTTCTCCCCGGTGCCCGCCGCGCAATTGGCCTGGCGGCCGGATGGCCTCATCGGTAAAGTTTCAATCCCGGGCCACACCGCTGGCTGGCTGCCGAGAGGAGTGGAACACTAAGTGATTTCCTGGAACGGCCCCGCGGTATTCTCTGGCCCGGCGGGTCGGTTCAAAGACGGCTCTGGGGTGGGCCGAGTGAATAGGCCGGGTAGTCCGGGGAAGGGTCGAACTTGCCTTGTGGACGCCGTGTTCTGAGTGGTTTCAATCGAAACAGTGCACAGGTCCAAGATATTGTCTGAGTCGCCGCGAAGGCACCAAAAACCGCTGATCCCTTCTCCGTCGTAAGAAACACCACTAGCCACTTTAACATGGGCCAGATTAGCGAATCGGGGGTCACCTTCGCTCATGGGGGCGGTGTGAGCCGACTCCCTGAAGTGGCCCGTTGCCCTCCTAAACTGCCGATAGAACCGAGCCGGGAAAACCGGCCTTCACGAGTCTTGGGGAATCTCCGGGGGGAGCGATGACAAGAATCGTCTTTGACTATGTGCGTGTCAACAGGCGGGTGCGCTTTTTGGCTTTGGTGGCGGCCGCGTCCGTGCTGGCGATGCCGGTGCAGGCGTTACCGGCTAGCGCCGCAGCGGTACCAGCGGATGTCGCGTTGAACATCCTTGTGCTCGACGATGGTTCGCCATCTACCGCAGCGATCAAGGAGCGGCTGTCGGCGGAAGGGCAGCACTACACCGAGGTGGATCTGGCCGCGAGCGGGAGGCAGAACATCACGAGCGAGTTCCTCGTCGATGTGGATCGTAGAGGCGCTCATGGTAAGTACTCCGGCATCGTCGTGCCCAATGAGGCCCCAGCCCAACTGTCTATGCAGGAGCGGGGCATCCTTGAGGCCTATGCCGCCGGGTTCAAGGTGCGCACGGTGGTGGCCTACACCTGGGCGCATCCGGGGGTAGGGCTCAATTACGCTGGCGAAACGGGATACACGGGTCCGGTCGACGGGATGAGGGCCTCGGTGACCCCTGCGGGTGCTGCCGATGCGTTCAGCTACCTGCGCGGTGTGTCCTTCGACGACATCTCGCCCGATGTCTCGGAATCCTATGGCTACCTGGCAACCCCGGAGCCCGCGACGGCCGAGTCCTCCTTCACCCCGCTGCTCACGGCACCGATCCCTGGTACCCAGGAACAGGGTTCACTGATTGGCGTTCACTCTCACAAGGGCCAAGAGCGCCTGGTGCTGACCTTTTCCGCCAACAAGTATCAGAACCATTGGCGTACTTTGTCTCACGGCGTGGTGCGCTGGCTGACCCGCGGTATCTCGACGACCTTCAACAGGAACTACCTCAGCGTTCACATCGACGATGTCTTCGAAAACGACGCGCTGTGGAGCGAGGAAGGCAACTGCACGATTGGCGACGGCTGTGACTTGACCGCCTACCCACCGGACGCTCCGGGGGCCACCAGCCGGATGATTCCCTCCGATGTGGATCGGCTGGTGAACTGGCAGAAGGCGAGTGGGGTCAAACTTGAGATGGTCTACAACGGTAACGGTGCCGCTCGGCACCGGGCCGAGTTCGGATCTGATGCTCTGGAGGCTGCGCTGCTTGCCCGGAAGTCGGACCTGCGCTGGGTCAACCACACATGGTCGCATCCCTACCTGGGCTGTATCCAGAACGAGGCGGTCTCGCCGTGGCAGTGCGTCCGGGACGCCGAAGGGCGCATCCAGTATGCGAGCGGACTCACCATCCACAACGAGATCGTTACCAACTCGTGGTACGCGCTGCGCAAGAACCTTCCAAACTATGACTATGGAGTGCTAGTCACGGGAGAGCATTCTGGTCTGAAATCGTTGCCTCAGATGGAAACCGACAACCCAAATCTGGCCCGAGTGCTGAACTACGATCGAATCGACTGGATTGCCTCAGACGCCTCACGCGAAAAGGATATCCGTAAGATTGGCCGGGCAACCACCGTGCCTCGCTATCCGATGAACATTTACTATAATAACGAAACCAAGGCCCAGGCGGTTGACGAGTATAACTGGATTTATACATCGGAAGCCGATGGCGGCTCAGGTTTGTGTGAGCATCATCCCGACATCATGACCTGTATCAAGCCGTTGGATAAGCCTGCGGGATTCGATTCTTATATTGTCCCAATTGAGGCGAGGATCGCCCTCGGCCATCTGCTCAGCAACGATCCGCGTCCCCACTACGCGCATCAGTCGAATCTCGCCGCCGATGGGATTCTTTACCCGGTGCTGGATCGTGTCCTCAGCCAGTACCGGGAAGCCTTCGTCGATAATGCGCCGGTAATCAATCCGACGATGCGTGAGTCCGGTATCCAGCTGGAGCGGCAGGCGAAGTGGGCAAAAGCCAAGAGCAAAGTCGTGGGCAAGGTGAGCGGCTCGAAGGTGAAGCTGCACAACACCTCGGGGAACACGGTCACGGTACCGGTAACCATGCCGGCTGGGACGCGCCAGGGGCGCAGTCGTTTCGGTGAGTCCTATGGCGGGGAGTCCTCCGCCTGGGTGGATTTCCGGCGGGGCCAACAGCGCACCTACACCCTCGCCGCTGAGTCCGGGTTCGCGACATCGGTCGTCTGGCCGCCCGTCCTACCCGTGCAAGAGCAGATTCCGTCCCCGCGTCAAGCCCCGGTTCCGGTGGTATTGGAGCCCAGGAACGAAGCAGACATTGCGGTGCTGGAGGCCGCAGATGCAGTCGCCTAGCTCGGTTAGCGGGAGGTGACATGCGGATCGCTCTGGTCAATGAGGGTACTTATCCCGTCACGACCGGCGGCGTGAGCACTTGGTGCCATCGACTCGTCGAGACACTGTTCGAGCATGAGTTTCATGTGGTCACCCTGGTCGGGTTGGAGAGGGACAATCTCTGGCCCGGCCTGGGCAACATTCGTAGCGTGACCACGGTCCCGCTGTGGGATCCGCCGGCCTTTGGTAGAACGACGGCGGCGCAGCGCCGCGAGGTGGGCGATGCCCTCCGGCTGCTGT
>JAUMYR010000132.1 GCA_030528545.1 Propionibacteriaceae bacterium | reverse complement strand
GTCAGGGCTACCGGCCCACGCACGGCGAGATGTAGGCCTCGTTGCCTCGCCCGAAGCGCAACGGCTTGAGCGAAGTCGCGGTTCTCGGTCCGCACCGAAACCCACCCCAGCTCTTCCAGCACCACGTGATCCATCGCCCGGTCCAAACAATCCAGGTTTCGGATCCAGCGTTCCCGCTCCGACGCGGGTTCGGAATCGACCAGAGTGGGTCCTCCCCCGATAGTGTTCACGGACCAGCCCTGCTCTCCCTGAACAGCCTGCCACCGCCACAGTTCGGACCAACTTGATGATAGAACCCTAATCGTCGCGATGCCCTGCTCCGACAGCAACTTCAGGATCGCCCGGGGGGCACGCAGCATCGATGAAGTCACTCCCTCCCGGTAACCGCCGATGCCGCAAGCCCAGTCAACCAGCGGCGGCACAGCATAGTCCTGCCCTTCGAGGGATCCCTCGACCCAGCGCTGCCCGTCGAAACGCGCACGTAGCACCGGTGAGTCCGCAGCCCGGGGGGTCATGATTCCTCCGTTCTCGCCTCTGTCTCACGTCCGAGACCAGCGACCCGCGAGGGCACGGGTATGCCCATCAGCGGATCCTGTTCTGGGAGCCTTCTTCGCGCCTTGGCGTTGCCCCACCATGGCTGGGAGGTGAACTGACGCAGTACCAGAACCTGGTGAACCAGGTGTGGGACGAGCGCGCCGGCGACAACTCCTCCGAACAACCCCGAACAACCCAGGAGCACACCAAGCACTGACTTAGCCAGGACCGTCCGCCAACCGAAGGTAAGGTGGACCAGCCCGAAAAGGACCCCTTGCACGAGAAGCAACCACCATCCGATTCGCAGCCGTTCCCCCAGTGCGTCTGGGCCGAACCATAGCGGGGACAGCATGCTCGCCCGGAACAGCAACTCCTCCCCGAGAGCCGAATAGAAGGACAGCCCAATGAACGCCCACGGATGAGCCACCACTCGAGCAACTCCCTCCATGCTCTCGGCTCGCTGGGGAATCCCAGACACGGGCTCATCTGACCGGCTTTCACGAAACCGGATACCCAGCAGGAGTTTCTCTAGGTGGAACGCTGCCCAAGCCGCCACTGTGCCCGCCAGGCAGGCCCCTGCCATTCGGACCACCAGAGTGAGCACATCCCCCCGACTGTCAACACCGCCACAGGCCATGCTCAGCAGTGCTGGCAGGCTCTCCTCCATAAGATTGAGCCAGCCCAGCGCGATGCCGAAGCTTCCGATCGTCACACAGACGATGCCCGCCAGGCGGGGGCGAAGCCGGGGGAGAGCGAATACCACAACGGCTGTCACACCGGCGACGCCAAGCATCAGCACCGTCCACGAAAGAAATGCCTCACCCAGCTCTCTGCCCGTCATAGCTACTACTGACCGTTGGGTTGTACGCCTCGTGGGGCTGGCCTCGCACCGATCGGAACGAGACAGCCGACGCTGATGTCGCCTGAGGGATATCGCAGCAGATGATTTATCCGCTCATCGTGGTATCCGGCGACCGCACAGCAACTCAAGTGATAAGCGGTGCAGGCGAGGTAGATGTTCTGGAGGGCTGCTCCGAGATCAATGCCAGCGATTCGGTATCCTCGAGTCTTATACTTCCACGACACCTTCCGCTGATCGTTACTGATTACTAGGACAGCCGGAGCGTAGAAAATCCAGTCGTTCTCGAACGTCGCGTTGATAAGGGGCATACGGTAATCCCCAAGGGATACCAGTACCAGCGCGTGCCCAACCTTATCGTATCGGTAGTAGCCCGGCTCGAGCCCATCGACCGCGTGCGCGATGAACCCGATCTCTACCGGGTCTAGTCCTCCAATATTCGGATAGGGCATCTGCGGGATATTGCGTGTGCCGTACCCATCTTCGGTGGCGTTGCTGGCGAGCGCCATATGAAGAACCGCACCCACCTCGTCTAAACTCAACGCTCGCTTCGCGTAGTTTCTGTGTGATCGCCGGGTCTGGAGAGCTTCCGCCAGAGTCAGGTCCGGTTCGCTGTCCGGCCTGGGCAGCGGTATGCCGTCCGGGTGAGGGACCGTGTAGTGCACGAGTTCTGCGGGGAGCTGGATGCTCGTGGCCACCTCATCGGCGAAGAACTCGGCCATCGAACGCTCAAAAACCCGGTGAATGACACGCCTAAGCAACGGCTCGACCTGAGCAACGGCGAGATCCTGGATCGCCGCCAGGACTTCGTCGAAAGCCTGCCTGGCGGGCGGGCTGAAGCTGTTGATGTCAGCGAGCAGCGCAGCTTCTTCTTCGGTAACCTTCTTCGTTTCGGGGACAGCGATGCTTTCAGATGTGCTCATTCTCTGGCTCCTCTGACAGGTGATGCGGCTCGACGAGGGCAACTAGCTGAACCGCTCGTTCCACGCCATCACAGCGGACGAGGGAGTTCACCTGATGGTCGAGGAATTGCGATGTTGCCTTGAACTGAATAAACGGCGGTCTCGCCCCGAGCACCGACCACAGCATTCCCAGCAAGGTGCCGCAGGATATCGCTGCTTGCCGGAAGGCCCGGTCGCCCACCAGATAGGACGAGCGAACGATGTTGGCGACCAGCAATAGCACCCCGCTCGGAGCGAACGGGAGGCTGTGCCAGGACGGGACGGCCTCGCCTAGTTCAGCGGTCATAGAATCCGGCCAAGTACCTTCGAACTGAAGCCCCGCGCGGTTCGGCACTAGCCGCCACAGCGACCCTTCGAATCCGACCAGCAGGTCGCTGCTGAAAAGTGTCGCGGTGACTACCGGGTGGAGCGCTAGAGGGCCGAGAAGCTGGAGGACCCACTGCGGCGCGTCATTGAGCGGTAAAACCCACCGCGAGCCCGAATCCAAAAGACCATCGTACCCATCTGCAGCCGTACCCAGGTAGTAATCCACGATCACTTCCGTGGATCCCGCATCCGGCAGCCTCGACCAGGAGGCCTCGGTCAGGCAGGAGTTGAGCTGGTACAGCTCCGCGAGATTTCCCCGCGGGTCAGCCAATCGGGTCGTCGTGGCCTCGATAGTATCCGGGTCTAGCTCCGTCACGTGTGGTGGCGGCACGAGAGTTTGTTCAAGCATTCGCCGTAGCTCTTCGGCTGGACGTCTCATCGGAACACCTCACAGGAAGGGATGACGAAGATCGATTCGGGCACCCATGTCAACGGGGTTGCGCGGAAGCCGAAGAACCCGGTCCTTCATGACCTCCATTCGCTCTAGGTCGATTCGCATCACATACCCCTCAAGGAAGCTCCCCTGTCCCCACAGGTGCTGAGCAATCGCGATCACCGTCCAACTAGCCGCCTGCGCTGCCATGAAGGCCGGCAGTTCGGCCGTGGGCTCCAACTCGGCCCGGGCAAACCTGCCATAAAGATATGGCGTCCGCATCACTCGCGCCGCCTCGTTCATCGAGTCGAAGTCATAATAGTTCGCCGAAGCCCCCGGCCGGAATGTCGGTCCAACCATGAGCTCAAAACCATCGAAATAAGTCAAGTGCCACGGCGTACCCATCGCTTGGGCAAGCTCATCGGCGTCGTAGCAAAGCCCCGGGTTTGGCCGATCACTCGCTACTACCACCAGGTCAGCACCGTCGAATGCCGTAGCCACGTTCTCATGTCTCTGCGGTGATTCCGTCAAGAGCTCGGAAAGCTGCCAGGCGACATTTTCTGCGATACGGCCGGCTCCCGCTATCGCGACCGTGGCTGGTCTAGCCCCTGGGTCCCAGCCGAAACCGCTCACCAGGTAGGAATACCGGGCCTGATGTGCTGGGATCAACACCCTACCCTCAATGAGGTGTTCGATATACTCTGCCGCGGTCCCGGATTCTAGGCCGAGCTCGGCGGCAACCACCTCGGGATCTTGTGGGCTCCGGAACCGGCTAACGAAATCCGCGAGACCGCCGCGGGCCTGTGAATCTTCGATCCGGTGTGTCATGCGCGATCTGGAACCAACCTCGACGAAGATCTCATCCGCGTTAGCTCTGACAATCTTCATCGCCGGATTGACCAGCAACCGGCCATCCTCGTCTTCCGCGACCCGACCTACTTCTTCAGGCATGGCCTTTTCGATCATGAGAGTATCCTTTCAGCACTATTCGCATCGCACCCGAGTTCAGGCTTTCGTCGGCCAGCGAATCGCCCTGATCGCCAGCACCAGAGCGATGATCCCGATGACAGACGTAACCAGCTGCACGGTGCTCCACAGCACAAACCCCTCTGAGAACAAGCGAAATCCGCTGACCAGAGACAGCAGCATGAAACACACACTCGACAACCAGCCGAGCCAATGCCGCATAGCTACGAGCACCAGGGAAGAGAGCGCCCAAAGCAGTGCGACCCAGCCGTTCGCGGGATTCCCAGACGACGGGATAACCCCATCGGAGCCGTGCGGCATCGCCAGGCTCAGCACCGCCTGCGGAAGCTTGGCAACCAGCGCAGCAATCGCAACCGCGAGGAGAGTTCTTGCTGGGCTAGGAGTCTGCCAGAAAGCCTTCTGAAGATCTTCCCAGCTTGACGTGTTACTAGGCATATTGACACCTTTCAGGGATAAGGAAGAGGATCCACAGGCATATCGCTAAACGTCCATTCACGATCCACCAATCCCAACTTCATGGGAACTTCCCGATAACGCCGATGACCCAGCAATGGGATATTTGGCGGAAAGGCCGGGGCAAGTTCTGGAACGAAAGCTTTGCGGAGCTTAATATTCTTGAACGACGGTGGTGTAAAATCAAAAACAACCGGCGTAAGCTGGTACTTCTGATAGAGATCGATGACCCTCTCGTACTCTGTCAAAGGCGCGTAGTCCTCCCGGCATTCCGAAAGCCGCAAATGCGGCATCTCAGGGTTTCTGAAGAACCAGTCCAACCGTTTTTGATTTTCTGGGAACCCATAGTAGTCGACCACCTGGATGAAGTTGGTGAAATCTTCTGGTTTCGCGTCCTGGCGAACCGTGAAGCGCCGCTTGAAGCCCTGCGTCAGCTCCCAGCGCGGCGCCAGCGTCGGGCTTCGCACCATCCGTTCCGCCTGCACCACTTCGCCGAGTGCGCTGCGGATGGCCGACTCGATATCCACTCCGACACCACCACCAGATACATAGGCGTGAGCCCCAAGGTCTGGCTCGACCGCGGCCGCGGTGATAACGAAGAACTCAGGCATATCGATGCGATGTAGATAGAAATCGATGTGCATTCCGGCCCTCTCGGCGGTCTGCATCCAGCGGGTAATTACGGGATCGCGGAATGGCTCGTCGAGGTCGATCCTGGTGAGTGGGATCTTGCAGAACCAGGCCAAATTGAGGGCGTCCCGCTCAACCACCTCCAGCAGGGCGTGGGACAGCGCGTGCTCATCGTCGCAATGCGTGGCTAGGCCCCCTGAGCTTGAGGTCCCTATCCGATCTTCGCGGCCGCTTGGAATATAAAAGAGGTGGACGAGCTGGCCGGGAACCCAGCACGCCTCGCCGGTCAGAAGGTTGAGCCCACGGTGCCAGGCGACCCTGGTATCCGCCCGCCACGGCACGCAGCGGAAACCGACGGCGGAGAGTTGCTCCCCGGTAAATGACTCGAAGTCTTCCGGAGCGATGATCGGGTATCCGCCATCACGCATCTCTTCCGCGCTGGCGCTGACCACCTCTGTTCCCAGATCTAGGTCGAGTGACGAGAAGGCCCCGAGCATCCGCTCGACCGCTTCCCCGAGAGAGGCAGAAACCGAGTCGGCGAGCGTCAGCCCCTTCCCGCCTCCATAGATCTCGCGATCCAGCCCGACACCCAAGGAACTCATTCCCATGATGCGCCTGAACGTGTGATCCAACGACAGCGGTGACGCTGAACCTTGGAACCCGCCGATCCCAACTCCGGACCTGAAGGAACATAAAACGTTACGGATCGGCCCGAACGGACTATAGGCGTCCAGCATCTCAGTGAGTCCGAGATGACTGTTTCGTCCGCTCGACGCAGACGCCCACGGATAGGCGTGATTGTATACTCGCTCCCTCATCTAAACCTCTCACACAGTTGGGGATGTCAGGGGTGCACGCGTAGAATTGGCGTGTCACATGGTGCACAACAAGACAGGTAAGCGTCCTATACGGGGACCTCCGTTATACCTTGTGACTAGGCCATGAGCTTCGGCTGGCACCGAGGCTCACGGCCGGTGCCCTGTTGGGCCCAGCACTCAGCTGTGGCCCAACAGGGACTTCTCGGTCAGGAAACTTCATCAGAAGAAGATCGTGAAGTTACACCAGCAGCAGCAAGAGCAGCACCAGCCGCCAGGCGCCACCGCGTTCTCTGAAGTGAAATGCTTCACTTCAGCACGCCCCAGTGTCGTTGTCATCGTTGTTCACCTCCTTTCCCACCTACCGTCGGAGAAGAATGACTCGAAAGCCGGGCCCTCAAGGGGTGCGGCGCCATAGCCACAGGCCACCGACGATGCCGATCATGGCGATCGGGATGGCCATTAGCAGCCTTAAATATTCGATCTGGGTGACCTCTGTACCGGTATAGACCCCGACCATGACATCGAGCCACTGCTTGAGGGGGTTCCAGTCAAGCACGCGTTGTAAGATCTCCGGCAGTCCCTCGATCGGCGCCGCCGCGCCCGAGCCGAAGAACATCGCGAAGAACAGCACCGCCGACAATGCCTGGGTGGTCCGCGACGACACCCGCAGGGCACCGACGAAGAAACCCAACGCGGATAGCCAGACCAGACAACCGAAGGCTAGAGCGATGAACCCGGGGCTAAGGACACTCGGCAGCAACCCGTCCCGGAGAAGAACAACCACCACGATGACCCCCGCCGATGCGGCCACCAAGACGAGAGTCGCCAGCAGGACCGAACTGGCGAAAATGGCTCCTGGCAGCGGCAGGATGCGATAACGCCGATCGGCGCCCCTCGATCTGAGTTCGGCCAGATAGATCGGTAGACCCATGAGCAACAGGTTGGCCATCGCCGTCACGATCAGCGCCGGGAACATCATGTCTATGAATCTGATGCCCGGGCCAACCTCAGTCTTGCCATACGGAATACCGATGAAGACGTACAGGAGCGTCGGGAAAGCCAGGGAGAAGAAAACCGCGACCGGTTCCCGCAGTAGCAACACCAATTCTTGGCGCGCCCACACTCCGAGAATCCTTGGCCAGGCGCCGCCGCGAGCATGCACCGATTCGATCGTGAGGTTCATGGTTCACACCTTCGCCTGATTGACAGTTCCCACGGCGGGCGACTCGGTGGCCGCAACAGCGAGAGCAAAGACGTCCTCGAGGCGCATCGGGCCACGGAGCAGGTCCCGGTATCCGACTTCTCCCCGCTCGCGCGCGTCCTCGATCTCTTCCGCGAGGGCGACAATGGAGTCTTTGCTTCCAGAGATCACCCGGGCGTCCCCGCAGG
>JAUMYR010000131.1:3888-7396 GCA_030528545.1 Propionibacteriaceae bacterium | reverse complement strand
CCGCCAAAGAGCTGCCTCGTCTGAAGAAGAAGTACCGCGAGACGATCGTCCCGGCCCTGCAGGAGGAGTTCTCCTACGCCAATCCCATGCAGATCCCCGGCCTGGTGAAGATCGTGGTCAACATGGGTGTGGGCGAGGCCGCCCGGGATTCGAAGATCATCGATGGTGCGGTCCGTGACCTCACCGCGATCACCGGCCAGAAGCCCTCGGTGACCAAGGCCCGCAAGTCGATCGCCCAGTTCAAGCTGCGCGAGGGCATGCCCATCGGCTGCCACGTCACGCTGCGTGGCGACCGGATGTGGGAGTTCGCCGACCGCCTGCTGACCCTGGCCCTGCCGCGCATCCGCGACTTCCGCGGACTCAACGGCAACCAGTTCGATGGCCGCGGCAACTACACCTTCGGTCTCAACGAGCAGGTCATGTTCCTTGAGATCGACCAGGACAAGATCGATCGTGTCCGTGGCATGGACATCACCTTCGTGACCTCCGCCGCCACCGACGCCGAGGGACGCTCGCTGCTCAAGCACCTCGGGTTCCCATTCAAGGCCGTCGACGACCCGAAGAAGGTCGTCAAGAAGCGCGGCCCGGTCATCACGAAGAAAAAGAAGAAGTGAGCTGAGCTATGGCTAAGACAGCGCTGAAGGTCAAGCAGTCCCGCAAGCCGAAGTTCGGCGTCCGGGCCTATACCCGTTGCCAGAAGTGCGGACGGCCGAAGTCGGTCTACCGCAAGTTCGGGCTGTGCCGCGTGTGCCTGCGTGAGATGGCGCACAAGGGCGAACTGCCCGGCGTGACCAAGTCGTCCTGGTGACCGACCTCGAATCTAGAACCCAAACGCACCAGGTCCGAACCGGAAACCGGTGCGAGAAAGAAGTAAATCAGCCATGACTATGACTGACCCAATCGCAGACATGCTCACCCGTCTGCGGAACGCCAACCAGGCGTACCACGACTCGGCGAGCATGCCGTCGAGCAAGATCAAGGTCGGTATCGCCGAAATCCTGAGGTCCGAGGGTTACATCTCGGGCTATGAGGTCATCGACCCGGCAGACGGCCAGGTCGGTAAGACGCTCAAGGTGACGCTGAAGTACGGCGACTCGCGGGAGCGGTCCATCGCCGGTCTGAAGCGGATCAGCAAGCCGGGCCTCCGGGTATACGCGAAGTCCAACGCTTTGCCGAAGGTCCTCGGCGGCATGGGCATCGCGATCATCTCGACCTCGCAGGGCCTGATGACCGACCGGCAGGCGAACGCCAAGAGCGTGGGCGGCGAAGTGCTCGCCTACGTGTGGTGACGAACGGAACGAAGGAGGAAGAGACATGTCACGAATTGGCAAGCTCCCGATCACCGTTCCGTCCGGTGTTGAGGTGAAGTTGGACGGCCGCGAGGTCGAGGTCAAGGGCCCCAAGGGGACCCTGTCCCTGACAGTGCGCGAGCCGATCTCGGTTAACAAGAACGAGGCGGGCGAGCTTGAGGTCAGCCGCCCCGATGACGAGCGCCTGAGCAGGTCGCTGCACGGCCTGACCCGCACCCTGATCTCCAACATGGTGACCGGTGTGACGCAGGGCTATGAGAAGAAGCTGGAGATCGTCGGCGTCGGTTACCGTGTGATCCAGAAGAGCCCGACTCAGCTTGAGTTCGCTTTGGGCTTCTCGCACCCGGTGATCGTGAACGCCCCCGAGGGCATCACCTTCACCGTGGAGACCCAGACCCGGTTCCTGGTCTCTGGTATCGACAAGCAACTCGTCGGCGAGGTCGCGGCTAACATCCGCAAGCTCCGCAAGCCGGAGCCGTATAAGGGCAAGGGTGTTCGCTACCACGGCGAGCATGTGCGCCGCAAGGCTGGAAAGGCTGGTAAGTAATCATGGGAATCGCATTGGGTGTGCGTAAGCACCTGGCCGACAAGGCGGCCTCCCGTGCCCGCCGTCAGATCCGCGGCCGCAAGAAGATCTTCGGTTCTCCCGAGCGTCCGCGCCTGGTGGTCACCCGCAGCGCCCGTCACCTGTATGTGCAGGTGATCGACGATGTGGCGGGGCACACGCTGGTCTCGGCGTCCACCATGGAGGCCGACCTGCGCAAGGCAACCGGTGATAAGACCGACAAGGCCAAACTGGTTGGTGAGCTGATCGCCAAGCGGGCCAAGGAAGCCGGTGTCGAAAGCGTGGTCTTCGACCGCGCTGGCAACAAGTACCAGGGACGCATCGCCGCGTTGGCTGACGCGGCTCGCGAAGCCGGGCTTGGTTTCTAGGACGAGAGAGAGGTAACGCGATGAGTGGAACCCAGCGCCGCGGTGGCGGTGCAGCTGGTGGTGAACGTCGTGGCCGCGAGGATCGTCGGGGCCAGGCGAACCAGCAGCGCGAAGAGAAGAATCAGTACCTAGAGCGCGTGGTTGCGATCAACCGTGTCGCTAAGGTCGTTCAGGGCGGTCGGCGCTTCAGCTTCACCGCTCTGGTCGTCGTCGGTGATGGCGAGGGCACGGTCGGTGTTGGCTACGGCAAGGCCAAGGAAGTTCCGGCAGCGATCGCCAAGGGTGTGGAGGAAGCCAAGAAGCACTTCTTCCGCGTGCCGCTGATCCAGCGCACGATCCCGCACCCGGTCATCGGAGAGAAGGCGGCGGGCATCGTGATGCTCCGCCCGGCGTCGCCGGGTACCGGTGTGATCGCCGGTGGCTCGGCTCGCGCGGTTCTCGAGTGCGCTGGGCTGCACGACGTGCTGGCCAAGTCGCTCGGCTCGCCGAACGCCATCAACGTCGTGCACGCGACGGTGGAGGCGCTGAAGAGCCTTGAGACCCCCGAACAGGTCGCGAAGCGGCGTGGCAAGGCGGTCGAGGACGTCGCCCCGGCGGCTCTGCTGCGCGCCCGCAAGGAGGAGGTGGCTTCCTGATGGCGAAGCTGAAGGTGACCCAGGTCAAGTCGGCCATTGGTGGGCTCAAGAACCAGAAAGCGACCCTGCATACCCTGGGTCTGAAGAAGGTCGGCCAGTCGGTCGTCCGGGAGGATCGTCCCGAGGTGCTCGGGATGATCCACACCGTGCGTCACCTGGTGACCGTTGAAGAGGTGAAGTGAGATGGCGCTGAAGATCCATCACCTGCGTCCGGCCCCCGGTGCCAAGACCGCCAAGACCCGCGTGGGCCGTGGTGAAGGCTCCAAGGGCAAGACCGCTGGCCGCGGCACGAAGGGTACCGGCGCCCGCAAGAACGTGCCCGACACCTTTGAGGGCGGCCAGATGCCGATGCACATGCGTCTGCCGAAGCTCAAGGGCTTCAAGAATCCGTTCCGGGTCGAGTACCAGGTCGTGAACCTGGCTAGCCTGGGCGAGCTGTTCCCCGAGGGCGGCGAGGTGACGGTGGCAGACCTGGTCGAGAAGGGTGCGGTTCGAGCCGGACGCCTGGTCAAGGTGCTTGGCACCGGCGAGATCTCGGTCAAGCTGGACGTGACCGTGGACGCATATTCCAAGTCCGCCAAGGACAAGATCGAGGCTGCTGGCGGCAGCGCCAACGTGCGCTGAGCTGGA
>JAUMYR010000131.1:0-3788 GCA_030528545.1 Propionibacteriaceae bacterium | reverse complement strand
TCTCGCCTCGCCGCGTTTCGTCGTTTCGGCGCTCCTTGATAGGCTGCCTGGGTTGCCCGTGTGGCTTCGGCTTGCCCATGACTAGATAGTGAGACTGGATGCTTTCCGCTTTCGCCAATGCGTTCAAGACGCCGGACTTGAGGAAGAAGATCCTCTTCACGCTGTTTATCCTCGCCGTCTTCCGGCTCGGATCCATGATCCCGGCGCCGAACGTCAAATTGTCGGCGATCAATGAGTGCCGCATCGCGGCGCAGAGCGGGACCAACGCCGGCCTCTACTCCATCATCAACCTGTTCTCCGGTGGCGCGCTGCTACAACTGGCGATCTTCGCGCTGGGCATCATGCCCTACATCACCAGCTCCATCATCATGCAGCTGCTGACCGTGGTGGTGCCACGTCTGGAGGCGCTGAAGAAGGAGGGCTCGGCGGGGACCGCGAAGATCACCCAGTACACCCGCTACCTGACGCTGGTCCTAGCCGTGCTCAACGCTACGGCTTTCGTGACGATGGCGGTCAACGGGCAGATCTTCCCCGAGTGCCACACTCCGATTCTCTACAGCTACGATCTGTTCCCGATCATCGTCATGGTCTTGACCATGACTGCCGGTACCAGCCTCATCATGTGGATGGGCGAGCTGATCACCGAGCGCGGTGTGGGTAATGGCATGTCGGTCATGATCTTCACCCAGATCGCGGCGCAGTTCCCGGCATCGCTGTGGGCCATCAAGAAGAGCCGCGAATCGGTCAGTGAAGCCAACGCCTGGTTCGTCTTCTCCATCGTGGTCGCGATCGGCCTGCTGGTCATGGTGGGCGTGATCTACATGGAGCAGGCACAGCGCCGGATCCCGGTGCAGTACGCCAAACGGATGGTGGGACGCCGTCTGGTCGGTGGGACCACCACCTATATCCCGCTCAAAGTGAACCAGGCCGGTGTCATCCCGGTGATCTTTGCCAGCTCGATCCTCTACCTTCCGGTGCTCTACACCCTGTTCCGGCCCGACACCGATTTCTCGCGCTGGCTGAGGGACCACTTCAACCACGACAGCCCCCTGTACAGCGCGGTGTTCTTCGTCATGGTCATCGCCTTCGCCTACTTCTACGTGTCGATCACCTTCAACCCCGAAGAGGTCGCCGACAACATGAAGAAGTACGGTGGGTTCATCCCCGGGGTGCGGGCGGGCAAACCCACCGAACGCTACCTCGCCTATGTGCTGAGCCGCCTGACCGCTCCCGGCTCCCTCTACCTGGCCTTCATCGCGTTGATCCCGACCGCGGCCTACGCCCTGCTCAAGGCCGGGCAGAACTTCCCCTTCGGCGGCACCAGCATCCTCATCATCGTGGGCGTCGGCCTTGATACCGTGAAGCAGATCGAAAGCCAGCTCCAGCAGCGCAACTACGAGGGATTCCTGAAGTGAGATTTCTGATCATGGGCGCTCCCGGCGCGGGTAAGGGCACCCAGGCCACCAGCCTGGCGGAGCGCTACCAGGTGCCGGCGATCTCCACGGGAGACATCTTCCGCTACCACATTCGCAACGCGACCCCGCTCGGCACCCAGGTCAAGGCGATCATCGACTCTGGTGAGTACGTCTCCGACGAGCTCACCGAACAGATCGTGGCCGACCGGCTGAGCCAGCCCGACGCGGAGGCCGGATTCCTGCTGGATGGGTTCCCGCGCACCATGCACCAGGTGCACTTCTTAGAGGAACATCTCAGCGCGCGCAAACAAGGCCTCGACGCCGTGGTGTCCTTGCAGGTCGAGCCCGACGTTCTGGTACAGCGGTTGCTCCGGCGCGCCGAACTGGAAGGTAGAGCCGACGACACCGAGGAGACCATCCGGCGTCGCATGGAGGTCTACGCCGGACAGACCGCGCCGCTGCTGTGCCACTACGAGGGCGCTGAACTGCTGGTTGAGGTGGATGGCACCGGCAGCCTCGAAGAGGTGCGGGAGCGGATGTTCGCGGCCCTGGACCAGCACATCGCCAGGAACGAGGCCATGCGCGCGCGGTGGTCGCGCCCATGATCGAACTCAAGACCGACGCCCAGCTCATCGCGATGCGGGCGGCCGGGCTTGTGGTCGCCGCAGGGCTGGATGCGATGCAGAACCTCGCCCGGCCCGGGGTGACCACCGCCGAGATGGATGCGGCTGCCCGCCAGGTGCTCGCGGAGGCGGGGGCCACCTCCTCCTTCCTCGGCTACGGCGCTGAATATGGCGTGGGATTTCCCGGGGTGGCCTGCATCTCGGTCAACAACGAGATCGTCCACGGCATCCCCGGAGAGCGGGTGCTGGCTGAGGGAGACCTGGTCTCCTGTGATTTCGGAGCCATCCTTGAGGGCTGGCACGGTGATGCCGCCCGTTCCTTCATCGTCGGCGACGGACGTCCGGAACACGTCAAGCTAGTCGCTGACACCCACGAGGCGCTGTGGCGAGGTATCGCCGCGGCCCGCTTGGGGGGACGCACCGGGGAGATCTCGGCGGCGATCCAGGGATATGTCAGGCAACTGCGGGCGGGTTATGGCATCGTCCGCGAATACACCGGACACGGCATCGGCAGCGAGATGCACATGGAACCCGACATCCCCAATTTCGGGCGCCGCCACCACGGGGTGCGTGTCGAGCGGGGCATGGCCATGGCGATCGAACCCATGATTACTCTCGGGACGCATCAGACCAGCGTGCTGGACGACGAATGGACGGTGGTCACCCGGGATGGTTCCTGGGGAGCGCACTGGGAACACACCATCACGGTCACTCCCCGCGGGGTGTGGGTGCTGACCGCCGCTGACGGCGGTGAGGCTGAACTGGCCCGGCTCGGGGTGCCCTTCGGGCCGCTGGCCGACTGAGTCATCCGGGCCTAGGCTGGGCTCATGGATGCAGGTTTCGTGACGAGTTTCGACGGGGCGCGGCTTTTCACTAGGTCCTGGTTACCGGCCGGTGAGCCCGTAGCAATCCTGCAACTCGCGCACGGCATGGCCGAACACTGTGGGCGTTATGACCGGGTCGCCAGGCGGCTCACGGATGCCGGCTGGGCAGTCTACGCCCACGACCACCGGGGCCACGGTCACAGCGCCATACACGCTGACAACCTGGGCCATTTCGCCGACCGGGGCGGTTGGAATCGGGCCGTGCGCGACCTGGGGGTGATCTCCGGTCTCGCCCGGTCCGCGCACCCGGGGCGACCGCTGTTCCTTCTCGGACACTCTATGGGTTCGCTCCTGGCTCGCAGCTACATACAGGACCGCAGCGACCGGGTCGATGGGCTGGTGCTGTCTGGGTCTCCGACGAAGGCTCCGGCGCCTCTGGTGCGGATCGGAGCGGCGATCTCGGACGCCGAGGCCCAGCTGCGCGGGCCGCGCAGCCGCAGCATGGTGATGAACAAGCTGACCTTTGGCATGTTCAACCGGGACTTCAGGCCAGCTAGGACCGAGTTCGACTGGCTGAGCCGCGACCCCGCCCAGGTGGACGCCTACCTGGCCGACCCGCTGTGCGGCGGCGTCCCCACGGTCCAGTTCTTCCGGGATCTTCTGTTCGGCATGCGCGGGCTCAACTCCGCCGCGGCGCTGCGGGACGTCCGAGCCGACCTGCCGGTCTACCTGTTCTCCGGGGACATGGACCCGGCAGGGGAGCGGGGCCGTGGCGTGACTCGGCTCCGCGATCGCTTCCTCGCCGCCGGTGTCTCGGACGTGACGTTGCGGCTGTATCCGCAGGGCCGCCACGAGATGTTCAACGAGATCAACGCGGACCAGGTGGTGACCGACTTACTCGGATGGCTGGAGGCGCGCCGCACGCG
>JAUMYR010000130.1:5097-7480 GCA_030528545.1 Propionibacteriaceae bacterium | reverse complement strand
CCTTGAGGTCAACCCGGTCTCGTGGGGCAAGCGGATCGAAACCTGGTTCCGCATCCACGCCGAGAACGAACTCGCGACAATCCGCTGCGCGGTAGCGGTCTGCTACGAACGAGAAAGCGACGACGACATCAGTGACGAAGTGCGCAGGGAGTTCGTCGAGAAGGTCTCCGTGATGGCCGCATATCCCTATTTGCGCGCCGAGGTGCAGCAGCAGAGCGCCGATCTCCGCATCGGAGTACTGACCCTTGATCTGCTCAAACAGGGCGACTTCAAGTTGTTGAGCAACGAAGGAAGCGGGCCGGAAGAGGCAGTGCACCAGTCTGCGGAGTGAGTCAGGCGAAGCGTCGTCCCGGCTAGGGGCTGGCGCGCTGGATCGGTCGCGCGATCCCGGGCGGTGAACCACAACCTCCAGGGAAGGTTGGTACTTTGACGCTAGCCCACAGCAGTTTCCCTTCGCCGAAGGAAGACGGTTGGGCATGGTCGAGGTCCCCGACGACAGGTGCAGCGGGAATCGGCCGAGCCTATTTCAGCAGCCGTGACATGCGCCGGTCGGCGAGTTTCTTGCCGCCGGTCTGGCAGGTGGGGCAATACTGCAGGCTGGAGTCGGCGAAGGACACCTCCGCGATGGGAGTCTGGCAGGCCGGGCAGGGCTGGCCGGTCCGGCCGTGTACCCGCATGCCGGAGCGTTTGGCGTCCTTGAGTTCGGCTGGGGGACGCCCGGCAGCCACCGAGATCGCCTCGGACAGCACCTCGCGCAGCGTGTCGAACAGCGCCGCGCGGGCGTCGGCGTCCAGCCCGGAGGCTGGTTGGAAGGGGCTCAGCCGCGCGGCGTGCAGGATCTCGTCGGAATAGGCGTTCCCGATCCCGGCCAGCCTGGACTGGTCGCGCAGGACACCCTTGATCTGGGCCCGCCCGGCCGCGGAGAGGATCTCGGCGAAATTATCGGCGGTGAAATCTGAGCTCAGGGGGTCCGGCCCGAGGGAGGCGATGCCCGGCACGTCGGTGGGGGAGCTGGCGACATAGACCGCCAGCCTGCGTTGAGTGCCAGCCTCGGTGAGGTCGAAACCGGAATCGTCATCGAGCCCCACACGCAGCGCGACCGGTTGCTTGCCGGGCCGTGGCGTCCCGGCGGGAAGCCGGTCATACCAGCGCAGCCATCCCGCCCTGGCCAGGTGGAACACCAGGTGAACCCCCTGCGCGGAGATGTTGAGGAACTTGCCATGGCGCGTGACGGCGTCGATCTCCAGGCCAAGCAGTGCCTCCAGGGGAGGCGTGAAGGTCTTGAGCGCGGTGAACGAGAGTAATTCGATCCGGGCGAAGGCGCGCCCGGTGAGATGTTCGGCGAGGAAACCACGGATTCCCTCGACTTCGGGCAACTCCGGCATGGTCCTATTGTCTCCGAACCGGTGGGTACGGACGCTGGGTGGCTGACAACGCGGTGGGTGGTGGGCAGCCGTGGGCCCTCGAAGAGGAGCCGGGGTGAGCCCGGACGCTGCGCCGATAGCGGCGTGGCGTCCCCTATGCTCGGCTGCATGCTCGGATACCTTGGTCCCGCCGGGACCTTCACCCATCAGGCCCTGCAGACCCTCACCAGTGAGGATGCCCACCCCTTCGACACGGTCCGCGGCGCCCTGGAGGCGGTGCGGTCGGGTCAGGTGGACGCGGCGCTGGTCCCGATCGAGAACTCGGTCGAGGGCGGGGTATCGGCGACCCTGGACTACCTCGCCCACGGCGACCGGCTGGTCATCACCGCCGAGGTGCTGCTAGAGGTGCAGTTCGGGCTCTACGTCCGGCCCGGCACCAGGCTGGAGGATGTGTCGCGCGTCCTGACCCATTCGCATGCCGCCGCCCAGACCAGGGACTGGCTGGCCCGCTACGTTCCGCGGGCAACGATCACCGACGCCAGTTCGACGGCCGCCGCGGCGGCCGAGGTCGCCGACCCGGCGTCCCGCTACGACGCGGCGGTGTGCG
The DNA here is from genome assembly GCA_030528545.1 of Propionibacteriaceae bacterium. The sequence continues at coordinate 5,509 of JAUMYR010000130.1, read as the reverse complement.
CCCCGGTGGCGGGCTCGCTGTATGGGCTGAGCGCCGCCGCGTCCAATATCGCCGATAACGGGGCGGCCGTGACCCGATTCGTCTTGGTCGCCCCAGCCGGGACGATTCCCCCGGCGACCGGTGCGGACAAGACGACGCTGGTCGCCTACATGCACGAGGACCACCCCGGCGCGCTGCTGGAGATCCTGGAGCAGTTCGCCAGCCGGGGGGTCAACCTCAGCCGCATCGAGTCCCGCCCGACCAAGACCCACCTGGGCTCCTATTTCTTCTCGATTGATGCCGAGGGCCACATCGCGGACGCCCGCATCGCCGAGGCGCTCATGGGGCTGCACCGGGTGTGCAAAGAGGTGATCTTCCTCGGCTCCTACCGCCGGGCGGACGGCCAGGAGCCGACGATCCCGCGGGGGGCCGC
>JAUMYR010000130.1:0-4997 GCA_030528545.1 Propionibacteriaceae bacterium | reverse complement strand
TCCAGCAGCATGATGATCATGCGGGTCATGGCGCACAGGGTCCCGTTGAGGGTGGCCACGGGGGCGACTCCGTCCGGGGTGCGGCGGCGAATATTCAACCGCCGGGCCTGAAACTCGGTGCAGTTGGATGTCGATGTGATCTCGCGGTACCGGTTCTGGGTGGGCAGCCAGGCGTAGCAGTCGTACTTGCGGGCGGCCGACAGCCCCAGGTCACCGGCGGCGACATCGAGCACCTGGTAGGGCAACTCCATCGCCTCGATGAAGGCCTTCTCGAAACCGAGGAGCCGCTGGTGCTCGGCCTCGGCGTCCTCGGGGGCGCAATAGACGAACATCTCCACCTTGTCGAACCAGTGGACGCGGAAGATGCCCCTGGTGTCCTTGCCATAGGAACCGGCCTCGCGGCGGAAACACGGCGAGTAGCCGACGTAGTGCTTCGGCAACTGGTCCAGAATCTCTCCCGAGTGCAGGGCGGCGAGAGCGACCTCGGAGGTGCCGACCAGGTACAGGTCGTCGGCTGGCAGGTGGTACACGTCCTGGGCGGCCTGACCGAGGAAGCCGGTTCCCTCCATGGCTCCCGGTTTCACCAGGGCCGGGGGGATCACCGGAGTGAAACCCCACTCTAGGGCCTTGGCGATCGCCAGGTTGATGAGCGCCAGCTCCAGCAGTGCCCCCTGTCCGGTCAGGAAATAGAACCGCGAACCGGACACCTTCGCGCCGCGTTCCATGTCGATGGCGCCCAGCATCTCCCCGAGTTCCAGATGGTCGCGCGGGGTGAAGCCCTCCGCGGTGAAGTCCCGTGGCGTCCCGTGGGTCTCTAGAACGACGAAGTCGTCCTCCCCTCCCGCCGGGGCGTCCTCGATCACGAGGTTTGGAAGGGTCTTCATCAGCTCGTCGAACCGCTGCGTGGCCTCATCGCTCGCGGCTTGGGCGGCCTTCACCTGGGTGGCGAGTTCCTTGGTGCGGGTCAGCAGCGCCGCCTTATCGGCACCGGATGCCTTCGCGACCTGTTTGCCGATCTCCTTCTGCTCCGCGCGCAGCGCCTCGAAGGAGGAGATGGCCGACCGGCGGGCCTCGTCGGTGGCGATCAGCTCGTCCACCAGCTCGACGGATTCCCCGCGCGCGGCCTGCGAGCGGCGGATACGGTCAGGGTCGGTGCGTAGCCACTTCGGATCGATCATGGATACAGCCTAGCGACGAGAACGCGCCCCTCACGTCGCGGTCGGCTTCGCCTAGGGCGGGCCCGGAAGCATAGGCTGTGGCCATGGCATTTCGTATGGGTACCCATGTCGACCAAGACGCTCCGATCGCCGGGGCGGCGGCGTCCGGGGCGAGGCTGGCCCAGCTCTTTCTCGGTAACCCGCAGTCCTGGAAGGGTCCCGAGGTCGTCTACCCCGGAGGTGCGGCGGCGCTGAAGGCGGACGCCGAAGCCGCCGACCTGCACCTATACGTGCACGCCCCCTACCTCATCAACGTCGCGACGACCAACAATCGCGTCCGGGTGCCTAGCCGCAGGCTGTTGCAGCAGACCGTGGACGCGGCCGCCCAGATCGGCGCCCAGGCCGTCGTCGTGCACGGCGGGCACGTCACCGCCGCCGACGAGCCGGAGGCCGGGTTCGAGAACTGGCGCAAATGTGTCGACCGGCTGAACCTGCCCGTCCCGATCCTGATCGAGAACACCGCGGGCGGGGCGAACGCGATGGCCCGCAGGCTGGAACGGATCGACCGGCTGTGGGACGCCCTGGCGGGCAGCGACAACATCGGCTCGGTCGGCTTCTGCCTCGACACCTGCCACGCCCACGCCGGGGGCGAAGAACTGGTGGGGCTGGTGGAACGGGTCAAGGCGATCACCGGCCGCATCGACCTCATCCACTGCAACGACTCGCGCGACGGCTTCAATTCCGGCGCCGACCGCCACGCCAACCTCGGTCAGGGCCAGGCCGACCCCGATGGCATCATCGCGGTCGTGAGTGAGGCCGCGGCCCCCGTCGTCCTGGAGACCCCGGGCGGCCCCGAGCAGCACCTCCTCGACCTGGCCTGGCTGCGGGAACGCCTCTCCTGAGGAGCCGCTGCGAGCGGCTCAGAGCACCCCGGACCAGACCCAATAACCCAGCAGGGCCGCCACACACAGGGTGAGGAAGATCACCAGCCACCCCAGCCACCGCCGCCACGCCGAGACCAGGACGCCGAAGGGCAGCGCCAGCAGCGCCGCCACCAGCGCGAACAGGGCCACACCGAGCGTCTTGTCCGGGGGTCCGCACTCGCCGTCGCATCCCGTCCAGGCCAGCGCGGCGGCGAGGAAGCTCCAGGCCAGCGGATAGGCGACCAGGGCAGCGTTCAGGACGAACAGCGACAAGGCTGCCCACGGCCGTGACCACCACGGCGGGCCCTGGCGTTTCCTGCGCGACATGGCAGCCACCATACTCCCACCGGCCTCGCGGAAGCCTCCCTCACGTCCCAGGGAACCTCAGTCCAATGGGGGCGCGGACGCGCCGATCGTCTCCGTGACGGGCACGATCTACCCAGGTCTGGGCTCCGGGTGAGGCTGCTGGTGTGCCATCGCGGCTCCAGCCCCATCTCCTCAATGGCATCAACCGGCCCAGTGCGCGACGAAACCCCATCCCACATCCGTGATTTCCTTTCGAGGACGCCGGATCGGCTGGGCCCCGGGCAGGTGCTGGGTAGCCTCAGCTATCCCTGGGAGAGCGCGGGTAGGGTGCGAGCAGGTCTAGATGTTTCGCGAGGGCCAACTGGGGCGGGTGGGTTGGCAGACCGCGGCGGAGGCGGTCTGGGACAACCCTTGACCCTGTGGGGAGGTCTGGTTAACCTGAAATAGAGAGTGCTTTCCGCGTGATGTCCTGGAGCGCTCTCATGAGCAAGGACCGCTAGCGCAGAGTTTGTTAAGGGCAGCTGCGGGGCAAGGAGGGTCGCCGTGAAGAAGTTGGGTAACGCGTTCCATTGGCTGGCCGGGCTGGTCCTCGCTGCCGGACTCGTCGTCGCGTTCGCCACCCAGGGCCCGATCCCCGAGATCACCTGGTGGATCGCTTTCCCGACGATGCTGACCGGGGCGTTCTTCCTCGGGATCGACGAGCAGCGTCAGCGGCCGCACCGGTACCGCTAACCTCAACGACTCGGGTTCGCCCGGGAGCGCGTCCCGGGCGAACCTGTCTCGTCTGCATCCGCCGGGGACGGCCGGAGTCCCTGCCAGTCACCGCCGCGTTCAGGCATCCTCGGAATCAGCCGGGGACGGCGGCCAGCGAACCCGTTCCGTACCCGTCCGCTACCGGGGCGAACCCCGGCGGGGCGCAAATCCCATGCCAGGAGAGCTTCTGACCCGCATCGCCGCGATCCGGGCCGGTAGCCGATAGGTTTCGCCCGCCCGGCCCCAAGCCTCTGCGAACCGGACCGGCGGAGGAGGCGATCCGTAGCGATGCAAATAGTACGAGCAACGAAGGGGAGGGCGCCGCATGGCACCCTCCCCCTTCCTAGACCCGGGTCAGCGCTGGTCCATCGGCACGTAGTCCCGGACGGTCTCGCCCACATAGACCTGGCGCGGGCGTCCGATCTTGCCGGTGGGGTCGGCCTGCTGCTCGCGCCACTGCGCGATCCAGCCGGGCAGGCGTCCGAGCGCGAACAGCACCGTGAACATGTTCACCGGGAAGCCCATTGCCTCGTAGATGAGGCCGGTGTAGAAGTCCACGTTCGGGTAGAGCTTGCGTTCCTGGAAGTATGGGTCGTTCAGGGCCGCGTCCTCCAGGGCGAGCGCGATGTCCAGCAACTCGGCGCGTCCCTCATGCAACTTGAGGATCTCGTCCGCGTGACGCTTGATGATCGCCGCGCGTGGATCGTAATTCTTGTAGATCCGGTGCCCGAAGCCCATGAGCTTGATGCCGGACTTGCGGTCCTTGACCTGCTGGATGAAGGTCTTGATATCGACGCCGGAGTCCTTGATCTGGCCGAGCATCTCCAGCACCGCCTGGTTCGCGCCGCCGTGCAGCGGGCCGGACAAGGCATTCACCGCCGAGGCGATGGAGACGTACATATTGGCGCCGGAGCTGCCGACCAGGCGGGCGGTGGAGGTTGAACAGTTCTGCTCATGGTCGGCATGCAGGATCAGCAGGACGTCGAGCGCGCGGGTGATCCGGTCGTCGAAGTCGTAGGGGTGGGTCGGGGACCCGAAGGACATCCGCAGGAAGTTCTCGATATAGCTCAGGGAGTCGTCGGGATAGAGGGTCGGATGGCCCATGGAGTTCTTGTAACCGTAGGCGGCGAGTGTCGGCATCTTGGCGATGAGCTTGATCGTCGCCAGTTCGATCTCTTCGGGGCTGAAACCGGTGGAATCGGTCGCGAAGGTGCTGAGCGCGGTGATGCCCGCGCTGAGCACCGGCATCGGGTGGCTGCGTCGTGGGAAGCAGCGGAAGAGGTCGCGCATCCGCTCGTCCAGTAGGGTGTGGCGCTGGATATGGGCATGGAACCCTTCGAGCTGGTCAGCCGTGGGCAATTCCCCGTAGAGGACGAGGTAGGCGGTCTCCAGGAAAGTCGACTGCTCGGCGAGTTGCTCGATCGGGTAGCCCCGATAGCGCAACACGCCTTCGTCGCCGTCGATGAAGGTAATGGCGGATCGGCAGGACGCGGTATTCACGAAGCCTTGGTCGAGAGTGACATCACCGGTGGAAGCTAAGAGCTTGCTGATGTCGTAGCCGTTGTTCCCCTGGGTCGAGGAGACGAGCGGAAGTTCGAGTTCTACGTCTCCGTGCTTGAAGTACGCGCTGTCGGTCATAAGAGGTTTCCTCCTGATCCCGGTTTAGTGTCCGGGGGCCGTTGCGAAGCAAGCCATCTTTGGCTCGTGCGCCAACCCTACCGTGCGAAACGGGCAGGAACGAGCCTCCGCTAGAGGAAGCGGCGAGCGTCACGACGCTGTGACGCTCGTGGGTTACTCTATCCAGACCGTGATGTCACCTGTACCCCGGGGTGGCTTTGTCATGAGAAGAGTCCCCAGA